>DASQUD010000344.1:0-2282 GCA_035641455.1 Propionibacteriaceae bacterium
GCGGCGCTGACGCTGGGCAGGCCGCTCCAGCACCGAGAGTCGGCACTCGAAGGGGACGGCGGAGCGGTACCCAGTCGTAATCGAGGTACGGGCCGAGACAGCGGAAGCCGTAGGAGCGATAGTGAGCCTGATGCCGGAGGCGGCAAGAGTCGCCGTAGATCAAGCAGACGGCTTTTCCCGCCACGCGAGCAGGAACCGACAGTGCCCCACAACGTGCCGTCTGAGCGCCGCTCCCCGTCTGAGCAGCGACGCCCGCTAGAAGCGCGGCTGACACGACGCAGATCGTGACGATCCGCATGTCAAAACGTTAACTGACCTCGGCTCAGGCGTCATTCCCGCACATCGGCCCACCCTTGGCGCCGCCGCCTGCTGCTGGTCTGTAGGAGCCAGTGATGGGCTGGATGGCCCATTGACGTCCTTTTGAGGTGCAGCGAGGATTGTCTCCTGTTCCGATGCGAGGCGGCACAAGCTGGCCCGCGTTTCGAGAGAAAGGCTCCACGAAATGCGCAAGTCTCTGCGGCTGCTCCTAGGTGTCCTTGTTCTTCTGCCGGTAATCAGCGGCGCGCTTGCGGCAGGGCGGGCCACCAACGCCAGCGCCAACGCTACCGCTGAAATCACCGGAGCAGTCGTCAAGATCACATCGGCGCAGACGTCACAACCGGGGTTCGACGAATCGACGAGCCCGCCGTCGACGCGCTACCGGTGGATTCGGATCTGGCTTTACGGCCTCAACTTCACCCGGCAGACGCTCACGCTCCAGTGCAAGCTGGACACAGCGGCCTGGGCGGCATGCGGCAAATTCCCGGGTTCAGGCAATTCGTACAGGACGTTCAAGGGACTCGCGCCAGGCCTGCACACGATCCGCGTTCGCTTGGTCGACTCCGCCGGGAACGTGCCGCCGCCCGTTTCGGTCTATCCATACGGGATGGCGTCAGTGCAGAAGGCACCCACCTTCTTCACCTGGCGCGTCACGGGGGTGGCAGGGGACGATGCGCCGCCTCCCGCCCAGCTGCTCGGGTTCCTGAACGTCTCCGTCGATGCAGCCGGTTCGATCAAGGTTGTGAACCCGGCTATTCGGAGCGCGCTCAGGCACCGGTGGCTGACGCCGAAGCCAGGCCTCTACGAGCTCCGCCTCGACGACGCGACGACTGCGCACAACATTCACGTCGTAGGTCTGGGAATCGACCGCCGTACGTCCGTGCCCGGCAAGGGCGTTCTCGAGCTTCGGAACGTGAGATTGACGCCGGGCGGGAAGCTGGCGTTCTACTCGGACAGAGCACCCTCGAAGCGAGTGACGGTCACCGTCACCGACTCCTGAACAGAAGAAGCCGCCCGGGCTCTACCTGGCAGAGAGACGACACCCAGCGGTTCAAACTCAACGTGTCGGGCGGAGCCTGTCGCCGCGGAACTCGAATCATCAGCTGCTAGACACTGCTCCTTGCTAGATGGGCGATCTTTTGCGACCCGCGATAATGGCAGCGTGGCGCTTCAGCGGATGGACAACGTTGGCATCGTGGTGGAGTCGCTTGATGCCGCTATCTCTTTTTTCGCAGAGCTAGGCCTCGAACTTGAAGGGCGAGCCATGATCGAAGGAGACTGGTCAGGGCGCGTCACTGGGCTGCACGACCAGCGCGTTGAGAGCGCCATGATGCGTATGCCGGACGGCCACGGCAGGATCGAGCTCTCGCGCTTTCTCACGCCGCCTCCGGTCGCCGATCACCGGAACGCCCCGGTAAATGCCCTCGGCTACCTCCGCGTCATGTTCGCTGTGGATGACCTGGACGAGACCCTGGCCCGGCTTCGCGAGCACGGCGCGCAGCTCGTTGACGAGGTGGTCCAGTACGAAGACGTGTATCGGCTCTGCTACATCCGAGGCCCGGAGGGCATTCTCATCGGGCTGGCCGAGCAACTCGGCTGACGCCAAAACGCGCTCGGGCGTCAAGTCGCCGCCGGACTCCGCCCCTAGCGTCATTCCGGAACTCACTGTCATCGGCTCCTGACGGTGGCTTCGGGTGCGCGCAAGAGAACTCGGGTCGGCGGCGGCTGAGTCCATTCGGAACTGTCGGTTGCTGCCGACTTACCAGTGTCGTGACATCGCAGGCAGGAAGGAGATCGGCTGCCGAAATCGAAACTCCGATCGCGATGAGACCCGCGACGCTCCTGCCGCTCGTGTCGACTGCGGCGATGGTATCGCTGTCGTTGCTCGTCGGCGGGCCGGCGTCGGCTTACCCCAGATCGGCGGCCGCGCTACCGGGGACGGTGGGCATCGTTACGCCCAGCGG
>DASQUD010000345.1:0-3304 GCA_035641455.1 Propionibacteriaceae bacterium
AGTTCATCCTTCTCTCGTACCGCTGATATGTCCGACCCACGCGGTCGGGCGTGTCGCCCCACTTCCCGCGCGCACGACCCTGCTGTAGTCGTACGTGCTGGAGGGAGTGTCCCGGACCAAGAAGGCCGGGGCTCAGAAGTCTCGCGGTTCGGCGACCAGCCTTGAAACTCAAGTTGAGTTGCGGGCACGGCACGCCCCGGCGACCCCGTCGGAGCAACCTGACGATTCTGTCAGATGGGTCAATCCAGATCAAATCGCGCGGGCACTTGCCTGTTGAGCGCTTTTGGCTTCTTCCCCGCTGTGTTGGCGTCGTGCAGGCGAATCTCGGTGCGATTCTTCTCCAGAATCTTCTGACATCGCCCGCTCGGGCATCTGGCTGGTGCCACGATATGGCGGTGACAAGTCAGCCGGCGCGGGTGAAACTGCGCGCTGGCGTCGCTGCCGGGCATCGAGCCACGGCAGAGGCGGGGGCCGAATTGCTGAAGCAGGGCGGCAGCGCGGTGGACGCCGCCGTCGGCATGATGCTGGTCAGCTGCGCGGCGGAAACCATCTTCACGGGGCTGGGCGGCGGCGGCTTCGCCACCTGCTACGACCACAGCACCGGGGAAGTGACCTGCGTGGACTTCTTTGTCAGCGTTCCCGGCCTGGATGGCAAGCACCGCAGCTCCGGGACAGCCATCGAAGTGATGTTCGTCGGACAGCAGATGCCGTACGAGATCGGACCGGCGACCGTCGCCGTACCGGGCGTTCCGGCAGGTGCGCGGCACCTCTGGCACCGGTGGGGACGCCTGCCGTGGGTCGATGTGGTGAAGCCCGGCCTCCATGTCGCGTCGGAGGGTTCGCCATTCTCCGATGCCCACGCCGTGCTGCTGCCCCGGATCGCTCCCGCGATGTGCGTAGGTGAAGGGATCAAGGTCTACCAACGCGCAGACGGGAGCTATCTGCAGGGTGGCGACCGGCTGATCCATCCCCATCATTTCCGAGCCTACGAATTGCTCGCGGACGAACCGGACGCTTTCTACCGGGGTGAGTACGCGGAGGCGCTGGTGGCGGCCGTGGACGATGGCGGTGCGCTCAGTCACGAAGATCTCAAGGCCTACGCGGTGGTGGAGTCGACACCACGCACGGCGGAGATTGAAGGAGTCACCGTCTACGCGCGGGGAAACGATCTGGACGACGTGCTGCGGACGTTGGATCATGCCGGCGAGCACATCCCGAGCGACCCGGCGACCGATCCAGCGTCGGCCCTTGGGTTGGTCCAGGCCCTACGAGCGCCGGCAAAGCGGGCCGAGACGACAAACATTGTGGCAGTCGACGAGAACGGCGATGGCTGTGTCATCACCACCAGCCTGGGCCTCGGCTCGGGGGTCTGGGTGGCAGGTTTCGGAGTTCATCTGAACTCGATGTTGGGCGAGGGTGAGCTGGTTCGCGAACAGCTCGAGCCCGGGGTGCGGATGGGCTCGATGATGTCGCCGCTGGTCGCCCTCGATGATCACGGGCTGGCTCTCATCGCGGGCGCCGCCGGCGGCAGCCGGATCCGACCGGCTCTGGTCCAATGCATGTTGCGCATGTTGCGCGGGATGCCGCCACAGGAGGCGATCGACGCGCCCCGGCTCAATGCACTGCACGACCTCGTACGACTGGAGCCCGGCTTCGCACCCGAGGTGCTAGGAGCGCTGCGGTCGGCCGGGCACCGGGTCACGGTCACTGATCATCGCGATTCCTACTTCGGCGGCGTCTCGGCGATCAGCCCCTTGGGCGGCGGCGCTGATCCCCGTCGCAGCGGCTACGTGATCATGCTCTAACCCGGCATCCTCCCACCCGTTGCTCGTGCATAGGGTCGGGGCGTGACAATCCCCTCCTCGACCTATCGCCTTCAGGTCCAGCGAGACTTCACGCTTTACGATGCGGCCGCCCTGACTGGCTACCTGCGTGACCTTGGCGTTGGGGCGGTCTATCTCTCCCCGGTGCTCCAGTCGACCATCGGCTCAGACCATGGGTACGACACGACCGACGTCACTCACCTCGATCGCGATCGCGGCGGGGAGGAGGGCTTCCAAAAGCTGCTGGCCGCGGCGCGGGCCGCCGACCTGGGCATGGTGATAGACATCGTGCCGAACCACCTTGGCATTTCGGTGCCGGCCGAGAACCCGGCATGGTGGGACGTGCTGCGACTGGGGCCGGATTCGGAGTACGCAAGCTGGTTTGACATCGACTGGAGTCGCGGCCGGATCGTGGTGCCGATCTTGGGCAACGACCCGACGCTGAGTATCCAGGGCGGCGAGCTGCGCTATTTCGAGCACCGTTATCCGTTGGCGCCGGGGAGTTGGCAGGAGGGGGACAAGCCGGAAGTGGTCCATGGTCGTCAGCACTATGAATTGGTGCACCATTCGCGGGGAAACGCCGAGCTCAACTATCGGCGGTTCTTTGCGATCACCACACTGGCGGGCGTACGACAGGAGGACCCGGCGGTTTTCGAGGCTACGCACGATCAAATAGAACGCTGGATCAACGCGGGAATCGACGGGCTGCGGATCGATCACCCAGATGGCCTGCTGGATCCGGCCGGTTACCTGGGGCAGCTGCGAACCATCGCGCCGGACGCCTGGATCACGGTGGAAAAGATCTTGGAAACCGGGGAAGTGCTGCCGGCTGAGTGGCCCGTTTCCGGTACCACCGGCTACGACGCCATGCGCGAGGTCAACGGAGTCTTCGTAGATCCGGCCCAGGAAGTCGCCTTCACAGATCTTTACCACCGCCTGTCGGATGATCGGCGCACACTTGCCGACCACGTCGAGGCGGCCAAACGGATGGTGGTGACGGAACTGCTGCCAGCGGAGGTCAGGCGGATGGCGGCGCTGGTGCCCGAGATCCCGGAGGCGAGGGCCGCTCTCGGGGAGGTCGCCGTGGCGTTTGAGGTTTACCGGTCCTACCTGCCGGAGGGCGCCGAGCATCTCGACCGGGCATTCACCGTGGCGGCCAAGCGACGTCCTGAGCTCAAGCTCGCGCTTGATCAACTTGCTCCCCGCCTGCATGATCATCGCGACGAGCTGGCGCGGCGCATGCAACAGCTCACCGGCGCCACCATGGCCAAAGGCGTCGAGGACACCGCCTATTACCGGTACGCGCGGTTCGTGGCCTTGAACGAGGTCGGCGGGAATCCCGACCTGTTCGGCATCCCGGTCGAGGAGTTCCACCGGCTCCAAGCGGACCGCCAAGATCGTCAGCCGGAGTCCATGACCGGCCTGTCGACCCATGACACAAAACGCGGCGAGGACGTACGCGCTCGGCTCGCCGTCTTGTC
>DASQUD010000346.1:0-2364 GCA_035641455.1 Propionibacteriaceae bacterium
GACCAGCCGATATTTTCCGATCTGTACCTCGTCGCCGGACTTGAGCAGGCACTCGTCAACCAAGTCGCGGTTGACGTAAGTGCCGTTCAAGCTGCCCATGTCCTTCACTTGAGTCCCCGCTGGCGTCCGCGTGAACGTAGCGTGCCTCCGCGACACCGAGATGTCATCGAGGAAGATGTCGGAGTCTTGGTGACGGCCGGCGGTGACTAGATCAGTGTTCAGCAAGAACCTGCTCCCCGCATTGCTTCCGCGCTGCACGATCAGCAGTGCCGAGCCGGCTGGTAGGGCGTTGACCGCCGCCTCGTCCTCAGTCGACAGTGACTCGCCGTCACGCTGATCTTCGGGTATTGCCGGAATCGTCTTAGTGGTGTCCCCCGTGGGAATCCGTTCGCCAGATGGCTCCGGTCGCGTCGCTGCACCGGTGAGCGCAGAGCCGCAGTTGCCACAGAAGTTGCTCCCCTCGGGGTTGTCGTGGCCACAGTTGGTGCAAAACGGCATGTCGGTCGCTTCCCAAATGACGATGTCTGGATATCGACTTTAGCTTGCGACCTGCTCGGCGTACGCGTCGGCGTCGAGCAGCGATTCCAGATCGGCCTCGTCGTCGAGATCAAGCTCGAACAGCCAGCCATCGCCGTACGGGTCTGCATTGATGGTCTCCGGGTTGGCCTCCAGCGCTGGGTTCACCGCGGTCACGACGCCGCCGACTGGCGAGAAGACATCCGAGACGCTCTTGGTGGACTCGAGCTCGCCGCAGGCGTCACCCGCCTCAACGGTTTCGCCGACTTGGGGAAGGCTCACGTAGACGATGTCGCCGAGTTCGTCGGCTGCGTACGACGTGATGCCGATTCGCACCGTGGCCGTGTTGCCACTGCGTACCCACTCATGCTCGGTGGAATATTTCAGGTCTTCGGGATAGTCCGACATCTCGGCTCCTTGATCATGGTCGACTGATCCGGCTTGGTCATCGTGGCGTCGGCGCGGCAGAAGCTGGCCGAGCGTACTGATTGTCTGGCTTGACGTGCAAGGACTCCACGACAACACGGGAAGACTGTTCGATCGATACCTGGCCACCGATCTTCGGACCTTCGATTTCACTGACGATGCCGCCGCGGAAGCGCGCGCCTTCTTCGAGACTGTGCGGGTCTCCGATCGCCTCGATGATGATGGGCCGGGCGACCCGATCTCCGTCCACAAGCAGGTTGCCGGAGGCGTCTGTTCCGAACCACGTGGACGCCACGACTCGGACGGTGTCGTTCAGCTCAATGACCTCGGCACCGGCATCTCGCAGCTCGCCGATGGCATCCAGGAGGACGCCGTAGCCGACCCGGGAGTTCGGATCGGAGATCCGCATCCGGATGCCAGGACCCTCCGCCTGCGCGGTGCCGGCGAGGATGGACAGTTCTTCTCTCCGTTTTTCCGCATTCTCTCGGGCCAGTCGCTGGCTGTCAGCGCCCGACTGCAGACCCGCCTTGGTGCGCTCTAGGTCGGCGATCTCGGCTTCTAACCGTCGTGACTCCGTGCCGAGCCCATCGAGCAGCGAGATCAGGTCCTCTCGGCGGGCCGTGGTGTAGGTGGCGTCTGCAGCATTGATACGGATCTGCATGACTCCAGCCAAGCCGACCACGAACAAGATCAATGCCGCGATGATCTGCCCACGGCCAGGATGCAGGAATGCGCTCCACAGGCGACGGCCGCCGCTCGCCGATTGCTCAGGCATGCAGCAGCGCCCGACGAATCGCGGCAGCATTGGTGAAGATACGAATGCCGAGAACGACCACAACGCCGGTCGACAGCTGAGAGCCGACCCCGATTTGATCACCGACGTAAACAATGGCGGCGGCGATCAGCACATTGGACACGAACGACACCACGAACACCCGATCGGTGAAGGTGCCTTCAAGATAGGCCCGGAAGGCGCCGAACAGGGCGTCCATAGCGGCCACGATCGCGATCGGCAGATAAGGCTGCAGCGCCTGCGGGATGGTCGGCTCGAGGACGAGCCCCAGCACGATGCCAGCGATCAGTCCGAGCAGTGGAATCATCGCGGCCGTTCCCCGTGCCGGCCGCTGACAGGCTCGACCATCATGGCGTGAACCGCCGAGCCTGACGAAGAACCATGCCAGGATCGGCCGGCAGGACGACCCGGGCCCTGCGCGCGATCTCGTATCGCATCCGACGGTTCTGTGCCAATTCGTTCCACCATGCGCCTCCGGAAGACTCTACAAAGCGGGCTTCCAACGTGCGCGGATCACCGATGGCACGGACATCGTACGGCCGGGTCAACGACCGGTAATCGACGGTGACCGCGTCTCCGGCACTCCGAATCGCCGTCAGGTTGGATAGCCGGTGTCCATTGATGTCGAT
>DASQUD010000347.1:0-6961 GCA_035641455.1 Propionibacteriaceae bacterium
CAGCGGCGCCGCCGCGCGAGCGATCCGACGAGTGGTTGAGACCGCCGCGCCCGCCGCGCCCGCCGCAACTGCTGCTAGTCCGATCGCGGCGTGCAACGGACTCAGCGGTCTCCGACCCGGCGTGCCCATGCCGCCATGATCCTCCCGAAACCCGGATCGCCCTAGCATTACGGGACATCCCCATCGACATCATGTGCGGTGGACTCAGCCTGACCGACAGCACTGGTCACAGCGCTGCGCGCCCGTCGATCGCCAATATGGGCCACCTGCTCACTCGAGGGGGAATGGCCGTGACTCACTGTCAGGCGAGTGCCTTCGCCTTCAGTCGCTCATACTCGGCTTCGGTAATGGTTCCGTCCTTGAGCAAGGCCTTGGCTGAGGCGATCTGGTCGGTGGAGCTGGGCTTGGCCGCCACGTACTGGATGTATCGATCCGTCTCGGCTCGAGCTTTTTGGGCCGCGGCGTTCTGACGGTCGGCCATCCCGCGCCCCCGCGCGATCAGATAGATCAGTGCGACGAGGATGGGCGCCACGATCAGCCCGATGATCCACAGCGCCTTTGCGAACCCGCCGAGGGCCGGGTCTCGGAAAATGTCAGCCGCGATGTGGAACAGCACCACCAGGTATGCCACGAAAAGGTAGCTCCAGATCAGGAGCCAAAAGAAGTCCCAGAAACTCACCTGCTTGCCCTTTCACTCCTAGGGATACCTTCGGGGGACGGATCGACACGTCCGTTGCCGGCACCTGAGGAGACTGGAGTCGTCACGGACGTGCTTCTCCAGCTTCCTGGTCTGATCCAACCTGGACAGCGAACCTGCCGCATCATTCAGATTGTGTGAACCGGCGGCACGCTGAGTGCACTATCCCCAACGGGACTCTCACGAAACCGCCGCATGACTAGGGGTCGGGAGGACCCGAAGGATGGATCGGACCTGCGTTGACCGGGTGGTCGTCTTTCCGCGGACGTCCGTCAGTGGTATCCGGAGCCGTCTGCGGGATTGGACGGATGCCGCCAACAGCGCCGCCGGCTCCAAGCCGCTGAGCCTTGACGCCCACCGCTGGTCAAGTCGAGATGATGGGTCAGCAGCGGTCTCACGAGATCCCGGACAGTCCCGCGGCCACCGCGAAGCCGAGGACGGCGGCCAGACCGGCCTTGTCCTTGGCCTTCTCGGTGGCCTCCGGGATCATCGACCCGACCAGCATGACCAGCAGGGCGCCGGCGGCGAAGCCGTCCACGGCGGCCTCGAACCGCTCGGCGGTGATTCGGGAGATTGCGTACCCGCCGAGCGTGGCTAGCGTGCACGCCGCAGCTACGACGGTCCACAGGGTGATGATCCGGCGCGGGCTGCTACCAGCCGCCTTCATGTCGGTCGACGAGCCGATCGACTCGGGCAGGTTGGACACAAAGATCGCCACCAGCAGCGCGATGCTCACACCCTGGCCCTGCGCGATGCCGAGCCCGAGCACAGCCTGCTCGGGGATCCCGTCCAGCAGCGCGCCGAGGGCGAGCGGGAGTCCTGCCGAACCTGCCCCCATCCGACCGCCGAGACGCTCGACACCGCGGTCAGCGAAGAAGAATGCCAGCGCACCGGCGACCAGCCCGAAGGCCAGTGGCAGTGGACCGCCCTTGACAAAGCCCTCCTGGAACAACTCGAAGGAGATGCTTGAGACCAGTGCGCCGGCACCGAAGCCCAGCACTACGCCGATCTGGCTTGGCTTCCACTGCCGGGCCAGACCCAGCACTGCACCGATCACGAGCGACGAGGCGGCTACCGTCCCCCAGCCCAGAGCCTCCCACATCTCGACTCCCGCTCAGCTCGTGTGGCGATCGGTCCGGAACGCCCGGACGGCGTTGACTGCCGTAGCCAGAAATCTTTCCAGTCGCGACTGGGTGGGACTCGTTCCCGGCGTTTCTCCCACAGCAAGACGGTGGCCGCGTACTTCGGGCGCGGGATTCGTCAGCTCCCGGGGCAAGTCTCGGTTAGCGTCGAGGAGAGCGCCGTCGTCGCGGTGCGCACCTGCTTCATCGCCGCGGCGATGTCCGGCGCCTTTTCTCTGCGGTTGTCGTTGGTCAGACCGGCTGTCGCCGCCTGCAGGTTTCCGAATGCGATCTTTACCTGCTCCACGCTGGGCTGGAGGACCTCCGAGACGGAGGTCCCTGCGGACGTCAGGTTGGTCTTGACGTTGGCGATCGCGGTTCTCAGCGCGGGGACACCGTCCTCGGCAGGCTTCACACTCGTGAGGGCCTCGAGCGAGGACTTGAGTGCCGCCATGTCCGCGCAGGCTGCCGCCGGCGCAGCGGCCGTCGTGGACGCTGCGACCGTGGGTGCGGCGGCCGTCGCCGCGGGAGGACTGCTCTGGGTCGGCGTGGAGCTCGTGCCACAACCCGCCAGAACGCAGAGCACGGCAACGGCCGCGCCCGCAGCCATTGAGGGTCGACGGGGGAGGTGGAGTCGCATCTGGATGTTCTCCTAAGAAGACGGCGGCGCGGTTATGACAGGTTCCCGCACGGACAGGATGATCCGACCTGGCCTGAGGATGTCGTCACGTGGATCCCGGTGGCGCTGGACCTAAAGCGTGGAGTCGCGACCGTGAGTGGCTAGGCCCCAGATAACGAGAACGTCCAACGCGATGATCGTCAGAGACCAGAACGGGTAGTAGGGGATGAACGCGAAGCTCGCCACGGCACTGAAGACGGCCAACACGATCCCGATCACGCGTCCCCACGTCTGTCCGGCCAGCACCGCGAACCCGGCCAGGAGTACAAGCAGCCCGACCAACAGATGGATCCATCCCCACCTGGTCGCGTCGAACTTGAACAGGTAGTTGGGAGTGTTGACGTAGAACTCGTTTGCCAGCAGCGCGACCAGACCATTGAAGATCTGGAAGCCGCCTGCCATGATCATCATGACACCGGCGAACGTGGTAAGGCCGGTCGTCCCTTGCCGAGATGCCTGTTGATCCGCAGTTCGATACGGCGATGCTGTCTGTTCGGTCATGACCAGCCTTTCCCTGCGTCGTCCATCCGCACACGAGCGTGGCGCCACTGTGATCCTCCAGGCGGACAGGCACAGGTGTCGTCATGCAAAACGCGTGAAGATGCGCCCGAGCTGTTCAAGGCCTCCCGGGACACAGATCTGAGGCGATGATCGTTTCTCCGGGACGAGTCCGATTCATGCCTGCTGCGTAGCCTCCGGAGTTCTAACGACTCGTGCAGCTGACCGGGCTCCAGGAGCAGCCGGATCGAGAAGACCCCTTCACATCCCGCACACGACGCGGCATGAACGCCACAGACCGAAGCGTCCGGAGGAGCGAGAACGGGTCACTACACCGTGACCACGCCTCGGCCTGTGGAAGGCGCCTAGCTCGGAAAGACGGTGGCCCAATCGTTCCTGATACTGACTACGGTCCATCCGTCGGCCTCAGCTTGACTGAGTGCCTGCTCGGCGCCGGCCGTGTAGTCGAACTCCCGCTCTGCGTCGTCATGCACGACAAGGAGTCGTAGGGTCGGCCGGTCGGGGTGGTGGGTGAACTCCAACATCGCGGTGTCGCCGTTGGAGTTTCCCGCGGCGAGCAGCGGGCGCCGGCCGACCCGGTTCCAGATCCGTACGGGCTTTTCCGGTCCGTCGTCGAGGTAGTCGGCTTCGGGCTGGTGGGTGATGGTGCCGCCGTGGTCGTTGCTGGTGTAGGCGAAGGTGCTGCTGCTGCCGATGACGCGCTCGCGGGGGATGCTGTACATCTCTTGGGTGATGGGCCGCATGAAGTCGCGGCCGCCGCCGGAGGCAATGTAGGTGGCGAAGCCGTTGGCCGTCAGGTAGTTGAGCAGCTCGACCATGGGTGTGTACGCGCACTCCAGGTAGCTGCGGCCGAGGCTGGGATGCTCTGCGCTGCGTAGGAAGCGATTCGCGGACTCCTCGAAATCCTCGACGCTGATCCCGGCGTAGGCGGCCAGGATGCCTCGCGCCAGCAGCCTCACGTTGGTGTCGTCGCCGGCGTAATGCTCGTCCATCAGCGACCCGAACCAGCTGTGGTCGCGCTCGGACACAGCTTTCCAGGGCTGCTCCGCAGCGAGCTCTGGCTTCGCCCCCACCATCTCGGCGAGGCGGCGAAGGATGAAATCCAGCTGGATCGGCATCGGCTTCTCACACCACAAGGTGCCGTCGTTGTCAAACACCGCAACCCGTTCCTCCGGTGGAACCGCCGGCGATCCGCCTTCGCCACAGGTGAGGGCTACGAAGTCGATGATCGCCTGCTTGGCCGGACCGTCACGCCAACTCGACAGGTCCTCGGTCATGTCTGGCCCCCTCCTGCTTCGCAAGCTGCAAGATCGGTCCGAAGTGGAGCGGTGAATGTATCGGTTACCCGCGAATGATGCAGCGGAAGCCTAGCCGGTGTCGATCGCTTGCGGCGTACGCGCGGCTGGGCGGTAGCGCTAGCAGTAGTTCGGTGCACACAGGTGCGAGCCGCCTTTGGCGCCGGGGCAGGTTCACCGGCAGCAGGTGTCAACTCGGCCACCATCGGCAACCCCTATGTTCAGGCCGACTGATCGGTTGGCTAACACATTACGGCCCTACCTGGTCTCCTCGATGTCCGGCGATCCTCAGCGCTGCATCGACGCCCGGCAGCACCGTCCACAGCTTTCTCCCCAGCCGTAGATCAGGTAGGAGGGCACGTCCATGACGGCCGCTGGAGCTGCACCAGCCAGCCGATGCGGCTTCTGACCTGCTTGTGTGGGGCTCGCTGTGGCGTGAGACCGACCTTCCTCGCCGGCGCGACCCGGACGGAGGTCGGAGGGTGTTCACGCAGACGCGTCCCGGTCTAGGGTGGCGGTGAGTGCGTGTTGTACTCAGTGTGTATGCCACTCCGCCCCACCCCACCGATGAGGCGGACCAACGACCTCGTCTGAGGAAGCCCTCGGCTCGAGAGATCAGGAGGTACGTCATGGCCAACCTCACGGCATGGAAGTTCGACAGTCCGGACGGCGCCTCACAGGCGGTGCGAACGCTCAAGGAGCTGCAGGACGAGGGCCTGATCGTCATCACTAGCGCCGCCATCGTCGAGTGGCCGCAGGGCAACAAGAAGCCCAAGACCCGCCAGATCGATGACATGACCGGGCGCGAGGCGGCCGGCGGCGCCTTCTGGGGCTTCCTGTTCGGCATCCTGTTCTTCGTCCCGCTCTTCGGCGCGGCCGTCGGCGCCGGGATCGGCGCACTTCACGGTTCGCTCGGCCACGTCGGGATCGACGAGAAGTTCATCGACCAGGTCAAGAGCGCGGTCACCGAGGGCACGTCGGCCCTGTTCCTGATGTCCTCGAGCGGGGTCGGGGACCAGATCCAGCGGCGCTTCATCGGCACGAACCCCGTGCTGATCGCCACCACCATGGGTCCGGACCAGGAAGCAAAACTGCGCGAGGTCTTCGGCCAGGAGTGAGGCCCGCTCGTCCTTGCATCAGGGCGCATCGCGGAGTCGGCCGGATTGGGCAGCCGAACCGGGAGTTAGAACCTCCTGATGCCGTTCCCGATCATGACAACCCCTATCACGAGCAGGACCACGACCATGATCGCGACGTTGTTGTGCACCAACCACTCCCGTAGCTGTCCCAACGGGCCGCTCATCCGCGCCGGTGCCACCAGGTGAGCGACCACCGGCACCGCCACAGTTGAGGTAGCGATCACCGTGAAGATGAGAATCACGATTGTCGCCTGGCGTCCGCTTAGTGCAGCCTCTCCGACGATGACACCGGCCGAGAGAGCAAGCAACAGGTTCTTCGGCACCACCGCCGACAAAAGCAGGCCGAGCAAGAGCGCCTTGACCGGCGTCAGCGAGTCAGCTGCAGTCAACCATTTCGGTAGCTCGGCCGGCTCGCCTGTCGCGGGCCGCCCTCGCCACTGACTCCCCGCCAACACCAAGAAGAACGCACCGGCGGCAATGATGATGACCTCGGCCAGCGGACTCGGCCCGTCGGAATCTTGCGCGGGCAACAGCGTAGACAGCAGGCTGAAAAGAGCAACCGCGCCCCCAACCCCGACGACGCAGCCCACCAGCAAGCCCAGGGTCCTACTCGTCGCGTTCGACAACAACATCAGGACCGTCGCGGTGATGGTGGTCGGGCTGATCGCGATGCCTATCGCGAGGGGAAGCATCTCTCCGATCGCCGACCCCATGATCTATCAACTACCTCCGCAGGTCGTTGGGGGCGCCAACCATCTTGCCGGCACCGTGTCCTTCCGGGCATGCTCCCAGTTCGGCTTGCGCTCTGCGTCAGCACACTAAGGCGTTCCGACCTAGCAGACCTGGCTCCTTCGACAGTGTCCGGGTGTGGAGGGCCCAGCGACATGATGATTCTCGGGCGTGGAGCTTCGGAGAGGGTGGGTCCGCTTTTGGATTGAAGGGAAGTGCTGCGCCTACTGGCCATCAACGACGAACACTTGGCCGAAGACTATGTGAGCGGGGTCAAGTCAGCGAAGCTTGATCCGAAGACGCTGGCATTGGGCCGCCTCAGCGCGCTGGTGGCGGTCGGTGGCGCGGCTCCGTCCCACGGTGCGGCGGCCGATGCCGCGGTGGGTGCCGGTGCGACGGCCGCCGAGGTCGTTGAGGTGCCGCTCGGCATCGTTTCCATCGTCGGACTCACCAGCGTTGTCGCGGCGGGGCCGCTACGCGGGCGGAGCACATATGTCTCAAAGTCGGTAGCCCGGTGATGAGACCCTTCGGTTATGGATGATCGCGAGAGACTCCAGAGCACGTTTGAACAAGCCGCTCAGCTTTATCAAGGTGCTCGCCCGGAGTACCCGGAAAATCTGTTCAACCGACTGATGGAGGTGACCGGGCTGCGATCTGGCGACCACGTACTCGAAGTCGGCGCGGGACCAGGCAAGGCGACGCTGCCTTTAGCCCGTCGTGGATTGTGCATCACCGCGATCGAGCCAGGTCCCGCCCTCGCAGCCGAGGCCCGCAACAACCTC
>DASQUD010000348.1:0-4276 GCA_035641455.1 Propionibacteriaceae bacterium
CAGCCGCCGCACGGCGGCATCGACTGGCCCCACGTCGACCGGGACAGCTTCAAACCTCGCGTCGAGGGATTCGCCCACCAGGCGCTCGACGACCACCCCGAACTGCTCGCCCGGCTACTCGGATCACACCAGGGAAGTTGAGGTTGCTGCTAGATGGAGATCATCAAGCTGGCCTGGGTCGGCACCCGAACAGAACAGGCCGAACAGACCGCGGCATTCTTCCGAGACCTGCTGGGTCTGCGCCCAGCGCTGGAGCGGAAGGACTTCTGGGTGCTGAAGCTGCCCGACGGCAGCAAGGTCGAGGTCTTCGGTCCTGACAACCCAACCAACCGTCACTTCACAACCGGGCCCGTCGCGGGGTTCCTGGTCGACGACGTCTTCGGCGCGACAGAGGAGCTACGTGCCGCAGGAGTCGAAATCCTGCTGGAGCCTGAGCGGGACGGCAGCGGTAACGCCTGGGTGCACTTCCGGGCGCCCGACGGCAACGTCTACGAGTTCACCCAAGACCCCGGCGTCAGTAGGCCCGCTTGAGTTCCCCCTCCCGCCTCTCACATGCCGCGCAAAGGGGAGCGATCGCTTCTGGCTTCGTCTAGTGAGGGGGCACGAAGATGTCGCGAGCGACCCGAAACGGTCTGGCGGCGTTGCTGTCGCTGACGGGGATCCTGCTGGTGACCGGCGGTGGTGTGGCCCACGCCGACCGGCCGACGGCGGATCCAGCCACTCACGCTCACGTATGAGCTGGTGTTGCCGGGCGAGGGCGGCACGGTGTTCGGCACCTACGCGGCTGAGTCGGTCGTGACCCGGATCGCGGTGGAGCCGGTGGACTAGGGCCGGCCTGGACTTCTTCTGGCCGGTGATCGCGGCTGAGCGTGGCCCTCGGCGAGCTCGGAGCTCGATATATGGGGATGTGGCGAATGATCGGCCAGCGCTCGGGCGAGTCCCGCGAGGCCAACCGCCAGCGCCTCCCGCTCATGGGGAGTCAGCGCCCCCAGTAGCTGCTCATGGTGGGCCCGTAGGTCCTGGCCGATGCGGTTGGCGACTTCCCGGCCTTCCGGGGTGAGCTGAAGCAGGTAGAAGCGGCGATTGGAAGGGTCCCGCTGGCGTTCGACCCATCCGCGCTGTTGCAGCCCCGCGACCAGCCGGCTGACGGTGCTCTTCTCCAACCCGAGCAGTCGGGCCAGCTCCTGCTGCGACATCGACTCGACATCGGCCAACTCACCCAGCGCCATCGTCTCCGACAACGACAGGTGCAGGTCGGCGTGGTGGTGCGGGTGCGGTTCCAGGAGACTGCCGAGTCGCACCAGGCGCCGCAACGCTCGGCGTAGGTCGTCGTCAGGGAACGGGCCGCTGGTCACGGTTGCTCCATACAACTGTTCCGCCTACTCTGGGGCTAGGGTTGCTTCGCACAACTGTAGGAGATGCCGTGACTGCTCTACACCACACGCACAACCGGGCGAACATGTACGGGCTGGCTCGTCATGCCCGTCACTACGAGCGTTGGGCCGGAATCTTCGCCCGGCCCCTGTACCGCCGGGTCGCCGCCGACGTGGTCGACGCCGGGTTGCCCGCCGGCGGGAAGGTGCTCGACGTCGGGACCGGTCCCGGCACGCTGCCGCTGCTGATCGCGGCCCAGTCCCCCCACTTGTCCGTGTCCGGCGTCGACCTCTCCGTGGAGATGATCGACCGAGCCACGGCCGCTGCCGAGATCCGAGCCACTCCGGGGGCCAGCCCGATCAGCTTCCAGATCGCCGACGTCGCCGACCTGCCGTTCGACGACCGGTCGGTCGACCTGGTGGTTTCCACCATCAGCATGCACCACTGGGCCGACCCGGCCGCCGGCCTGCGCGAGATCGTTCGGGTGCTGCGTCTCGGAGGCCGCGCCTGGATCTACGACTTCAGGACGATGACGCGACGCGCGGGGCGCATGACGTCCGGATTGGACGCGAAGGTTGGCGTCGAGAACCCGATCACCGGGACCTGGCGACTCAACCCGATCGGTCGACTCGTCCTCAGCCTCGAAAAGTGAAGGTACGCATCACGACCAGTCAGCCATCAGATCGCGACAACGCCGGCTACGACCCAGCCCAGGGTCCGGCCACGGGGGTGCCGCGTTGGGTGAAGGTCTTCCTCCTTGTGGCCGTGGCAATAGTCGTGTTGGGAGTGGTGATGATGCTGCTCGTCGGGGGTGACCACGGGCCCGGCCGGCACCAGTCCGCCCCTCCAGCCTCGAAGCAGGTTGTGGAGACGATGGCCGGTTGGGACCTTGGCTGATGACGATGTCGCCATCGCCCCGCCGAGCGGCGCTAGCTCTGCACGTCATCACTTCGGTGGGATGGATCGGCGCGGCCGCTGGCTATCTGGCGCTGGGAGTCTCAGCCGCCACGAGCGAAGAGCCGCTGACCATACGTGCGGCGTGGATCGGCATGGAGGTGATCGCTTGGTACGCCGTTATTCCGCTTGGCGGCCTGGCCTTGCTCAGCGGACTGGTGATGTCACTAGGCACTTCATGGGGCTTGGTGCGGCACTACTGGGTGCTGTTCGCGTTTGTGCTGACGGTCCTCGCTCTGATCGTCTTGATCCTTCACATGCCAGCCGTGGTGGCCGGCGCCGACCTGGCCCGCACTGGGGACGACTCGGCAGTGATGGCGTTGGGTGGTGACGTTCTTCACCCGGCGTTGGGGCTTGTGGTGCTTGTTGTGGTCGCTGTCTTGAACGTCTTCAAGCCGCGAGGTGCCACCGGCTTTGGCCGCCAGCGCCATCGACAGTCCACCACGTCTGCTACTCGCGCCGTCTAGGCCGTCTACGCGCCGTCGTCGAGCCTGCGGGCTGAACCGGAGCCCGACGACCAGGAATTGACCAACTTCTGGCACGGCGAATTCCCGTGTCGGGCGCGAGCCGGATACGGCACCACCCACGCCGGTGGGCTGTTCCTGCGAACCCCTACGGGTTGAATGACATGGCCGGGAACGTGTGGGACTGGACCGTCGACTGGTACACCGCGACGCACCCGGAGGAGGTGGCGAGCGCCTGCTGTGTCCCGCGCAACCCCACGGGCGGCGACGTCGAGGCCAGCTATGACCGGCGGCAGCCACAGTTCCGGGTACCCCGGAAGGTCGTCAAGGGCGGGTCCTTCCTCTGCGCGGACAGCTACAGTCAGCGCTACCGGCCCGCGGCGCGCCGGCCGCAGATGATCGACACCGGCATGAGCCACATCGGCTTCCGCTGCGTCCGACGGCCTTCCCCTAGCCGGTCAACGTCCGACGGACCATCTGCTGCCGAACTGTGATGCCAGGCGCACTGACAGGCTCCCGCCGGCATGTTGTGCGGGAACAGGACGAACCCGATGCCGTTGAGCTCGTCGACCTGCTGCCCAACGCCGTCGCCTTCGACAGCGAGCACGCCCGCTTCGAGGTCCTCAAGGCCTTGGGGCACCCACCCAGACATGCCACGCTGAGCACCCCGACCAGAACAGCTGCCGTCGCGGCGTCGCAACCGGTCTCATGATCGAACTGTGCCAGGAAGTTGGGCGCAAGGCACCCACCTTGTACGACCTCAACGAAGGCCGGATCATGCGGCGTATCTATCCGAATTTGGATTGCATGGTGCAGGTGAGCGTGTAATGCTCCCGCGATGTGAGTAGCGATGGGTTCTCGGGTTGCGTGATCATCACCGGCATGCCCGGTGCGGGGAAGACGACGATTACCGACCTGGTCGGACGGCTGTTACCTCGTGGCGCGCAGGTGGGCGGGGATGCTGTCAACTTGATGATCCGTAGCGGCTTTGTCGGGTTCATGGGCAAGCCAACGGAGGAGGCGCTTCGTCAGGACGAGCTGTGTAACAGGAACATGTGCTCTCTGGCGAACAACTTCGTCGACTTCGGGTTCACGGTACTGATGGACACCGTCCTTGCCGATCGCTCGGAACTGGACTTCTTCATCGCGTTAATGTCGCCACGCCCAGTACGGCTAGTGGTGCTTGCACCGGGCATCGAGGTCTGCAAGTACCGCAACGCCAACCGAGCCCCGCACGAGCAGTTCGACTTCGACGGCTACGAGCGGCTAGAGGCAGACATGATCCGCGAGTTCAGTGATGTCGGCTGGTGGCTGAACACGGCTCACATGACGGCGCAGGAGACCGCCGAGCGGATCATCGCGGGCTTGACAGATAAAGCTTCCATGATCACCCCCGGCTGGAACAACTGGCTGAGGCAACTGCACGGCATCTAAAGACGCAACAGCCTGGCATCGCCCTCAGGTCGTCACCCCATCGAGCAGTT
>DASQUD010000349.1:0-2973 GCA_035641455.1 Propionibacteriaceae bacterium
ATCGCTGACGGGCGGGATTGCAGGACCGATCCGCGGGCAATCCCCTCCCTACACCGGCCTGGTTCTCGGTTGACGGTCGTCGTCTTGCGGTGCACCACCTGCGGATCCTTTTGTGCCAACGCCCGGGTGTCGCATTCGAGGTCCCGTTCGCTTGCCACGGCGGTCGGGCGACGCGGGCGCGGAGATGTCGACAATCACGACCCCCAGTGGCCCGATATCGGGAATCCATGTTGCCTGAGGCGAAGCTGCCAGGATCGAGAGCATGGGTCTGACAGGTGATGGACAGGTACACAGTGAGTGGTCTTGGGACGTTGGCGGTCCAGGCGGCCCACATTCAGCGGCGGGCCTGATGGACGCGATGTGCCAACGAGCGGTGCAGATAGGCCTGCCGGCACTCGCCTTCACCGAACACCTCGACGTCACCAGCTGGCCCATCAAGCCAGAGGACATGCTGGACCAGCTGCGTCCGCTGATCAGTGAGGACGGGATACTGACCCCGCCGCCGCTGGACGCCGAGGGCTACCTCGACAGCATCGAGCGTTGCCGACACAAGTTCCCAGAGCTGCGGATACTCACCGGCGTCGAATTCGGGCAGCCGCACCTCGATGAGGCAGGCGCACGCGAGGTCATCGATTTGGACGCCCTGGATCGGGTGAACGGCTCGCTCCACACGATTCCTCTCACCGACGAGCCAGGCTCGGCCAGATCCGAGCCGTACACCCTGTACCGCCGATGGCCCGCCGACAAGGTGATCCGGCAGAACCTCAGCGAGATCCCCCGCATGCTGGCGGGCTCGTCGACCTTCACCGTGTTGTGCCACATCGACTACCCCGTCAGGTACTGGCCGAAAGACCAAGGGCCGTTCGACCCGAAACGGTTCGAAGACGAGTTCCGCCAAGCCATGCGGGCCATAGCCGGCACCGAGAGGGCGCTCGAGCTCAACGTCGGCGGCCCGCTCCGGCCCTGGATCCCCCAGTGGTGGGCAGAAGAAGGCGGCCGCGCGATTTCCTTCGGCAGCGACGCACACACCACCGACTGGCTCGCCGGCAACTTCTACGAAGCCATGGCCATGGCCGAACACTTCGGCTTCCGACCGGGCCACCGGCCAGAAGACTTCTGGACTCGCTGACTATTGACCGCTCACCAGAAAGGTTGCTCTCTCTGGTGAGCTGCGACGGGTCGAGCAGGGCGGACGGTCGCCGCACGCCAGCGATCGGCCGAAACTCGCCATCGGACCGGTGATCGCCAGAACCTTCGCTGTGCCTCATCCGATGACCCATGACCGAGGTTGTGACGGCCAGCGAGCCCACCAGCTCGAACCAGGATCGGATCTACGCCGGGTCCGAGGGATCGTCGGTAGCCGGTCCGCTAGCGGAGAGACCGATCGACTCCGTGTTATCGGCCCACTGATGAGGAAACCGCACGCATCTTTCGCAACGGCAGCCCAAAGGATTGCCAGACTGATGAGGTGGCCAGCGCTGTCAAGACACGGCTGACGCTGGAAATGCGTTCGCCCGATCAACTGGTCCGAGCGCGCCTCATCCCGCAGATCACTCTTCGCGCAGTCCCGGCCGACGACGCGGTGCTCGTACGCATCTTTCACGAGGTCGGCGACCGGCATCTCTGGTCGGCGAAGAGCTGGGCCAGCTGGGGCTCGCCGCCGGCCAAGCGGCAGTGGTTGATTGACGTCGATTCCGAGCCCGCCGGCCTGCTGACGCTGCTCACGAACCGAACCGGTGATGTCGAGGTGGTCACCTTCGGTCTCGTGCCCGACCGTCAGGGACAAGGGCTCGGCGGGGCGGCGTTGACGCTGGCGGTCGACCTCGCAACCGCCTGCGCAGGCGGAGCGACTCGAGTTTGGCTGCACACCAACAACTTCGACCACCCGAGCGCGTTGCCGAACTACGTGAAACGCGGATTCACCGTCGTCGACCAGCAGGTGCTGCACGTGGAGGTTCCAGACGGCTGGCATCCGCCGGGAGCCGCCGACGGTCCGACTCCGCCGACGGGAGCCTCACCTGACTTATCCCGCTGCGCGTTCGGCTATCGGGCCAGTCCGACGGACCTAGTGGGTGATTGCTACCCGGTCCGACCCGGCTCGTGACCCGCGGCAGGCGGGCCGAATACCTCTCGGGCGACCCGCTGCGGCACGACCATCCGCCACGCGTCTAGCACCAACTCGCGCATCTCGTCCGCGTCGAGCGCATCGAGCCACGCCTCAATCCAGTGGAAGCGCAGCTCCGACTCGCGCGGGAGGAAGAACACGTCGGGCCGCGCCGCCACCAGTGCGGCGCGTTCCTCCTTCGGGAAGGCGAACCCGATCTCGGTCTCGTCCTGGCTGAACGCGACGTACACGATCTGACCGACACGGAACTTCACACGATCGCGCACCAGCACCTCGCTGCTGCGCGGCAACCGGGCGAGCACCGCTCGGACGTCGTCGACCGTGACCACGCATACATCCTGGCCTGTCACCGCGACACCGCTGAATCAGCGCCCAGCAGCAACCGCGGGACCTATTTCGTACTGTCCCGATGAGCGTTCCCCGGGTTCTTGCAGTGATCGCAACGGCGGGCCGACGGATCAGCATTCTCCCTGATCGCTCCTCCTGAACCGCATGTTGCCTAGGTTGTGCTCCATACGCCGAGCCTGTTCCCGCTCGGGTCGAAGAAGGTGAAGCGCCGTCCGCCCGGGAATGCGTACGGCTCGTCGGCGATGGTGCCGCCGGCATCCTTGACGGCGGCGACGGTGGCGTCGAGGTCGTCGGAGTAGAGCAGGACGAGCGGTCCACCGGGCTCGACGTTCTGGCCGAGACTGAGACCGCCGACCTCGCCGTCACCCTCGGGTGCCTGGATGCCAGCGTAGGCCGGCGCATAGTCGGTGAACCGCCAGCCGAAGGCCGCTGCGTAGAAGTGCTGGGCCGCATCCATATCGGTGACGGTGATCTCGACATAGTTGATTGCGTGGTGCACG
>DASQUD010000350.1:0-14259 GCA_035641455.1 Propionibacteriaceae bacterium
CGTCGCCGAAGGGACAGAAGATCGGTCTCACCGGGCGGCCGTGGCCAGACTTGCCCGAACCGCCGCCGTTGTACTCTCACGGTCCGGCGATGATCATCGCCTTGTGTAACCAGAAGGGTGGTGTCGGCAAGACCACGACCGCGATCAATCTGGGAGCCAGCCTTGCCGAACTGGGCCGGAAGGTCCTTCTTGTCGACTTCGATCCTCAAGGTTCGCTCTCGGTGGGTCTCGGAGTTAACCCGCACATCCTTGACCACAGCATCTACGACCTCCTGCTCGGCCGGGAGGCAGACGTCGACGAGGTGATCAACCCGACTAACGTCGAGAACCTCGATATCCTGCCCAGCAACATCGATCTTTCCGCGGCCGAAGTGCAGCTGGTCTCCGAGGTAGCGCGGGAACAGACGCTGCTGCGAGTACTGGAGAAGATTCGCGACCGGTACGACGTGATCTTGATCGACTGCGCGCCGTCGCTCGGCCTGCTCACCATCAACGCGTTGACCGCCGCCGACAAGGTGATCATGCCCTTGGAGTGTGAGTTCTTTGCCTTGCGGGGCATCGCCTTGCTCACCGACACCATCGCCAAAGTCCAGGATCGTCTCAATGCGAAGCTCGAGATTCTCGGCATCCTCGGCACTATGTACGACCCAAGGACTCTGCACTGCCGTGAGGTGCTGGAACGAGTGGTCCAGGCGTTCGGCGACACGGTGTTCCACTCGGTGATCCGTCGTACGGTGAAGTTCCCCGAAACCAACGTTGCCGGCGAGCCCATCACCACGTACGCCTCCACGTCACCCGGGGCGGCGGCCTATCGAAGCCTGTCTCGTGAGGTGCTGGCCCGGTGCCGCGTCGAGTAGGCCTGCCCGGGGCGCCGGGACTGTTCCGCTCGACCGATCGAAGCGGCGGCCTGGAGTCGAACCCCGAGCGACCGCCGCGTGGCAGCGGACGGATCCGGCACGAGGAGAAGATCACCGTCTACGTGAGCAGCGATGAGCTACTCGCTCTCGAGCAAGCTCGGCTCACTCTGCGAGCACGACATGCAACGGCGGTGGATCGCGGCCGGATCGTCCGCGAGGCGATGTCGGCGATCTTGGCCGACTTCTCCGAGCATGGCCGCGATTCAGAGCTGGTCCGACGGCTGTCGGGCACTCAGGATCGCCCCCAGCCGTGAGCCGGCCAAAGCTGGAGGCGGAGATCCAGTCCGGTACCGACCCGCCGGACCGCGCCTTTCGAGTTCGCCTGGAAAACTTCGAGGGTCCGTTCGACCTCCTGCTGCAACTCATCTCCAGGCACAAGATGGACGTCACCGAGGTGGCCCTGTCCCGGGTCACCGATGAGTTTCTCGATCATCTCAAGGTTCACGGCAAGGACTGGGACCTTGACCAGACCAGCCAATTCATCGTGGTGGCGGCCACACTGCTCGATCTCAAGGCGGCCCGGTTGATCCCTTCCGGTGAGGTGGACGACCCAGAGGATCTCGCGCTGCTCGAGGCCCGTGATCTGCTTTTCGCCCGTCTGCTGCAGTATCGCGCGTTCAAGCAGGTGGCGGCCTTTCTGGCCAGCACCTTGGACCGGCAAGGTCGACAGTATCCTCGCCAGGTCGGGTTGGAGCCGCGGTTCGCCCGCTTGCTGCCCGAGGTCACGCTGTCGATTTCCCCGGCGGGGTTCGCGGCGCTCGCGGCGAAGGCATTGGCCCCGAAACAAGCCAACGCGATCTCGCTGGCCCACTTGCACGCGCCGGCGGTCAGCGTCCGGGAGCAGGCCGGCTTGCTGGTGGCTCGGCTGCGCCGGGCGCGGGCGTCGACGTTTCGAGCGCTCACCGGCGACTCGCCGAACATGCACACGACCGTGGCCCGATTCCTGGCGCTGCTCGAACTCTTCCGCGAAGGCGCGGTCGGATTCGAGCAGCTGACCCCGCTCGGCGAGCTCACCGTGCGTTGGATCGGCACTGATGATGGAGAGCTGGCCATCTCCGACGAATTCGACGAGGCTGCCTCGAGCGAGCAGAACACCGGCGCTGGAAGTCTGCGATGATCAATCCAGGCGCCTCCACCGAAGACGGGAAGGCCGAGATCGTGGCCGTCCGCACGGCCCAGGACGTCTCGGGCGAGGTCGAGGCCCTGTTGCTCCTGGCCGAAGACCCGATCAGCGAAGATGCCCTTGCTGAGGCGATCGACGTGCCTCGGTCAGTGATCGAGGAGTGCCTGGCCGAGCTGGTCGCCTTCTACCAGGAGACCGGTCGTGGCTTCGAACTGCGCGAGGTCGGTGGCGGCTGGCGCTACTACACCCGCGAGGAGCACGCGGATCTGATCGCTCGCTATGTGTTGGCGCCTCAGCAGTCGAAACTTTCACAAGCTGCGTTGGAAACGCTGGCCGTCGTCGCTTACTCCCAGCCCATCTCCCGGGGTCGGATATCGGCCGTTCGAGGGGTCAACGTCGACGGGGTGATCCGCACGTTGCTGGCTCGCGGCTTGATCACCGAGGCGGGACACGACGCCGAGTCCGGCGCCGTAGTCTTCGCGACGACCCCGTACTTCCTGGAGCGGATGGGATTACGCAGTCTCGACGAACTGCCCGACCTCGCGCCGCATCTGCCCGAGGTCAGTGAGCTGGAGGACGAGCTTCGGCAATTTGCGACTCCTGGACCTGAGCCTCTGGACACCAGCCTTGAGCCGGTCGATGGGCTGACCGAGCGGGATTCGACAAGCTCATCCGGGCAATCCAGCGATGTCTGAGGAAGGCGTACGGCTGCAGAAGGTGCTGGCTGCGGCTGGGGTGGCTTCACGCCGGGCGTGCGAAGTCATGATCAGCGAGGGGCGGGTGGAGGTCAACGGCAGCCTGGTCACCGAGCAGGGTTTGCGGGTCAACCCGTACCGCGACGTGATCCGTGTCGACGGATCTCGGATCCCGCCGCCACGCCGCCACCTGTATCTGGTGCTGAACAAGCCGCGCGGCGTCGTGTCGACGCTCGCTGATCCGGAGGGTCGGGCGACCCTGGCGGACTTCGTCGCCGATCGCCGCGAGCGGCTCTTCCACGTCGGCCGGCTCGATACCGACACCGAAGGTTTGCTGATTCTGACCAACGACGGAGATTTCGCCCACCGCTTGGCACATCCGTCGTACGAGGTTCCGAAGACCTACTTGGCCGAGGTGGCCGGTGGGGTGAGCTCGGCGACGATCCAGCAACTTCGCGCGGGTCTCGTCCTCGACGACGGACCGGTTAAGCCGACGACCGTCAAGCTCGTGTCCGCCGGGACCGACCGAACTCTGATCAAGATCACATTGCACGAGGGTCGCCAGCACATTGTCCGCCGTACGATGGAGGCGGTCGGCCACCCAGTGCGGCGCCTTTCGCGGATTGGCATCGGGCCGGTCCGGCTCGGACGCTTGAAGGTGGGCGAAGTGCGGGATCTCACGCGGGAGGAGTTGGGAGGGCTACTGGACTTGACCAGTGAACCGACCTGACGGGCAGCTCGGGGGAGTGAGGAGAGTGGTGGACCGCCGGATCTACGGGCTAGAGACCGAGTACGGCGTCGCCTGCACGTCAGGCGGGACGCGGCGACTTACTCCGGACGAGGTTGCCCGCTATCTGTTCCGGAGGGTCGTCACCTGGGGGCGAAGCAGCAACGTCTTTCTGCGCAACGGCTCACGGATCTACCTCGACGTGGGGTCGCATCCCGAATACGCGACGGCCGAGTGCGACAGCCTGGTCCAGCTGATCAATCATGATCGAGCAGGCGAGCGGATCCTCGAAGACCTGATCGTCGACGCCGAACAGCGGCTGCTCAGCGAGGGGATCAGCGGCGACATCTACCTGTTCAAGAACAACACCGACAGTCACGGCAACTCCTACGGCTGCCACGAGAATTACCTGATCTCCCGGGTCGGGGACTTCTCCAAGATCACTGACGTCCTGGTGCCGTTCCTCGTGTCCAGACAGCTGATCTGTGGCGCCGGCAAGGTGCTCCATACCGCGCGCGGCGCCGAATTCAGCGTCAGCCAACGAGCTGAGCACATCTGGGAATCCGTGTCCTCCGCGACGACCCGCAGCCGGCCTATCATCAACACCCGCGACGAGCCGCACGCCGATCCCGAGCGTTACCGGCGGCTGCACGTCATCGTGGGCGACTCCAACATGAGCGAGACGACCACGTTGCTCAAGGTTGGGACTGCTGAGCTCGTGCTGCGGCTGATCGAGGCCGGCGTCCCGATGCGGGACTTCACGCTCGAGAACCCGATTCGAGCCATCCGTGACATGAGCCGGGACCGTACTGGCCAGACCCGGGTCGCCCTCTCCAACGGACGCCGCATCTCCGCGCTCGAGCTGCAGACGGAGTACTACGAGAAGGTGTCCGAATTCGTCCGGCGCGACGGCTCGGCGAACGTGATGACCGAACGGGTGCTCGACCTGTGGGAGCGGACGCTGCGGGCCGTCGCCGAAGACAAGCTCGCGCTGATCGAGAGCGAGATCGATTGGGCGATCAAGCTACGGCTGCTGGACCGCTACGCCACCAAGCATCGGCTCAGTTTCGCCGATCCCCGAGTCGCGCAGCTGGACTTGGCCTACCACGATATTCGCCGGTCCCGCGGGCTCTTCTCGCTGCTGGAGTCGAGGGGGCTGGCCAGCCGGGTGACCAGCGACCCGGCGATCTTCCGAGCGAAATCCGTACCCCCGCAAACCACGCGCGCCAAGCTGCGCGGTGACTTCATCCGCGCCGCCCAGGAGGGTCGACACGATTACACGGTCGACTGGGTGCATCTCAAGCTGAACGATCAGGCGCAGCGTACGGTCTTGTGCAAGGACCCCTTCCTGGCCGTCGATGAGCGAGTGGACCGGCTGATCGCGTCTATGAGAAGGGTCTGAGCGGTTCACTGCCCCGCTCAGCCGCTGCGGGTAAGGTTCTCCGGTGCATCTTTCTCCGGCCCGCGCGTTGATCGGTTCTGGACTGGGCCTGTCACTGCTGTTTGTCGGGGCCTGCGGTGCCGACGATCCAGCTCCCGCCGCGTCGACCAGCGCGACCCCGTCGGCCAGCGCGTCGGCCAGCGGATCGGGTACGCCGAGCCCGAGCGCATCGCCAGCCAAGGTCAAGGCGTCGACCAACTTGGACAAGGTGACGGCGACAGGGGACTACGGCAAAGAGCCGAAGCTCGAGCTGGATGCTCCCTGGGCCATTGACAAGACCCGAACCAAGGTCTTGAAGGCGAACAACAGTGGCTCAATCATCGCCAAAGGCTCCACGGTCGAGGTCAACTACGCCGGGTTCAACGCGCGGACGGGAAAGAAATTCGACGACTCGTTCAGCCGCGGTTCTTCCATCGCCTTCAACTTGGGCCAAGTGGTACCAGGATTTCAGAAGGGCCTGGTGGGGCAGCATCAGGGCAGCCGGGTGCTGATCGCCATGCCGGGCTCCGACGGCTACGACGCCTCCGGCGGGAACCCGCAGATCGACGTGCAGATCGGCGACACGTTGATCTTCGTGGTCGACGTCGTCGCCGTGCCGCTGGGCGGCCCTGAAGGCAGCCAGGTCGACCCCAAAGCCGGGCTCCCCACCGTCGCGGACAAGGACGGTACCCCGGTGGTGAGCATCCCGAAGTCGGATCCGCCGGATGCGTTGCAGGTTCAGCCTCTGATCAAGGGGAACGGCAAGAAGGTGAGCGCCGAGGACACGATCACCTTCGACTACGTCTGGCAGCGGTGGAGCGACGGCAAGATCGTCGAACAGACCTACGACTCCAAGCCGGCCGAGGTCCCGCTGTCGGAGCTGTTGCCCGGCATGGTGAAGGGGTTGACGGATCAGACCGTGGGCAGCAGGGTGCTGCTGGTCATCCCGCCCTCGGAGGGCTATCCCGAGGGCAACGAGAAGCCCAAGATCGACAAGGGCGAGACCTTGGTGATGGTGGTCGATCTCTTGTTCACTCAGTCCGGCTGACGCGGCTCTCCGTCCTCGGCCAGGTCGAGCCACGACGCAGCCAGGCCCGCCGCGAGAGTTGGCGGCGGCTCACTTCCAGGGCTCTAGTGGTGAGCCTCGAGAAGTGAGGCCGCATGGCGGCCGGCGGCGGCGGAAGCGAGGAAGTAGGCGGGATCGCCGTCGAAGTTCCGGCCCATGGTAGACAGCGGCACCGGTGAGCGCCGTAGCGCCTGGTCCAGTCCGTTGAGATCCACCAGGATCTGTCGGTGCAAGGTGAGCGACGCGGCGCCGCTCACCACCGACTCCGCGAGCTCGGCGACGTCCGCAGATTGTGAGATCTCCAGCCGAGCGGCCTGGGCGAGATCGGGCACGGCCAGATCGGCTGGCAGCAACGCGACACGTCCGTACGCCGTCACACTGTGATGAGAAAGCCCGCGGTGGCGTGCGCGCTCGTCCGCCCCGGAGATGCGCAGTGCACCTACCGGCCTCCCGCCGAGCGTTCCAGCCGCGTTCACCACCTCGCCAGCTTCGACTCCGGAAAACCCCCAGCGCGTTCCGGTACCGAGATTGCCCGGCCCTTGGGTGACGACGGCGATGTCGGCGCCCAGCGCCAACCGGGCCGCCAACAGTCCCGAATGCACGCTGACCGCCTCGAGGTCGCCACCGAAGGCCTGCCCGACGGTGACGGTCCCGGTGAGCAGCCCTGCTGACCGAAGTTCGGCGACCGAACGCGAGAAGGCGAGCGGCAGCGCTCCCTGATCGGTCATCACGTAGACGACTCGGGTGGCGGGGCGGTCGTGGTGAATCGCGAGCAGAATCGGGGGAAGGGCCGAATGCAGGTCGGCGACGACCACGGGCATTCCGTCGATCGAGTCCGCTTCGCGCAGCAGGTCATGGTGCTCCGAACCCTGCTCGTCGGCACCGGCAACCATGGCTTGCAACGGCAGATATCGGGCCTTGACGAGATGTCCGGCCGGCTGCGGCGGCTGGGCGGTGACCCGTCCGTTCGGGTCCAGGACGGCAATGACCAGGGCATAACCACCGGTTCCCAGACCGCGATCGAGGGCGGCCACATTCAACAACACCCGATCGCCTACTTCCGGCGTGGCCATCAGAGCCGTATACGCGAGGGCTCGGGTCTCGGCTGGTGCCTCGGCGGCTTGATCGTTCCGCCGCACCGAGAGCTCGACAGCACCAGGCCACGAGGCTCGCACGGCGGTCACCTCGCCGTCGGCCCAGATGATCACCCGTGTGACCCTAGCGGGACTGCGGTAGCTCCGGACCGACCACCCACGGCTGAGAAGGCAGCCGCACCGGATCAAAGCGGTCCAGCAGCTGGCCCAAGTCAGCCGACTCGGCAGACCCGATGAGGCCGAGCGATCGTGCCAGGAGGTTGAGAACGTCGGCCGGCTCCCAACCACGGCGAGCCAGGTCGGACAGTGTCACCGCCCCATCGCGTTTCGCGAGCCGGCGGCCTGCTCTATTCACCGCTAGCGGCACATGGGCATAGGTAGCCGAGTCGTGTCCCAGCAGCGCTGCCAGGAACGCCTGGTTGATCGCAGCTGGCAGCAGGTCATCCCCTCGGACGATCTGGTCGATGCCAGATTCGGCGTCGTCGACGACGACGGCGAGGTTGTACGCCGGGACACCGTCATTGCGCCGAAGCACGAAGTCGTCGACGGTTCCCGTTACTTCTCCGTGGAGGAGGTCGAACACAGTCATTGAGGCACTGTCGGCTCGCAGCCGCCAGGCAGGGTCGCGCCTAGCGCGCCGGACGGCCCGTTCTGTGGGACTCAGATCTCGGCAGGTTCCGGGGTAGTGACCGATCGCACCGTGTGGCGCCGACGCGGCCTCAGCGATCTCGCGGCGGCTGCAGAAGCATTCATACGATCGGTCGGCCAGCGCGTCGAGCGCCTGCTGATGCGCCGCCAATCGGGTCGACTGGACGACGGGCGCCTGATCGAAAGTCAGTCCAAGCGCCGCCAGGTCGGCACACTGCTGCTCGGCGAGGCCCGGACGTACCCGGGAGCTATCCAGATCCTCGATCCGCAACAGGAAACGGCGTCCCGTCGACCGCGCGAACAACCAGGCGAGAACGGCGGTGCGGAGGTTGCCAACATGGAGCTCGCCCGTCGGGCTCGGTGCGTACCGCCCGGCGCCGTGCACAGAACTACCTTCGCATTGCCGGGAACACCTGGTCCGGGCTGGTAGCGTTCCTCAGGCAGCTCAGAAGTACGACGAAGGCAGCGGCCCGCATGACAACCCGCAAAACCGAGCGAATTCTCAACCTCACCATCTGTTTGCTGGTTTCTGGCCGCTACCTGCCCAAGAGCCGGATCCGTGAAGCGGTCGAGGGCTATCACGACCTGAGCGACGCGGCGTTCGAGCGCACCTTCGAGCGGGACAAGGACGAGCTGCGCTCGCTTGGCGTGCCGATCGAAGTCGGCAGCTTCGATCCGCTCTTCGATGACGAGCCGGGCTACCGGATCCTGCCGAGTGAGTTCGAGCTACCGCCGATCGACCTGGACGCCGAGGAGGCGGCCGTGGTCGGGGTCGGCTCGCGAGTATGGCAGCACGCCAGCATGGCGGAGTCCACGACGAGTGCGATCGCCAAGCTGCGGGCGGCGGGCGTCGAGCCGGACGCGTCTCAGCTAGGAGCCCTGGAGCCGTCAGTGCAAGCCACCGAATCGGCCTTCGAACCGCTGTGGCACGCGGTGCTGCACCGGATTCGAGTGTCGTTCACCTATCGCGACGGTGCCCGCCGCACTCTCGAGCCGTGGGGGATGACGTCAGCGAGGGGCCGTTGGTATGTCATCGGTCGCGATGTGGGGCGGGATGCCCCGCGAATGTTCAAGCTGTCGCGCATCCAGGACCGGCCGAAGAACGTTTCCCGCCCCGGCGCCTATACCGTGCCCGAGCACCTCGACGTGCGCTCGCTGGCCCGGTCACTCAGTCCACGAGAGCCGACCGCTACAGCCAAGCTGGGCATCCGCGCCGGCAAAGCGCCGGCGCTTCGGCGGCGAGGAACACCGACAGTTGCCGACTCGTCGTTGCCCGGTGGCTTCGAGATCTACTCGGTCGGCTACAGCGAGCTGCACTTTCTCGCGAACGAGGTCGTCCGGTACGCCGCCGACGTCATCGTCCTCGAGCCGGTCGAGCTGCGGAACGAGGTTCGACAAGGCCTGCAACGCGTGGCCTCGACACGATCGAACCAGGCAGGTGCGGCATGACATCGCAGGCCCAGGTTCGCCGGCTGCTCAGCCTGGTGCCCTACCTTCGCGACCACGACGGAGCCCGGATGGCCGAGGTGGCCGAAGCGTTTGGCATTTCAGAAGCTACCTTGCGAGACGACCTCAACGTCTTGTGGATGTGTGGCATGCCGGGACTGACCCCAGGCGATCTGATCGACATCGACATGGACGCGGTCGACGGCGAGGGCGTGATCCACCTCAGCAACGCCGACTACCTGACCCGGCCCCTGCGGCTGTCCGCAGAAGAAGCCATGGCGCTCGTCCTGGGCCTGCAGGCTCTGCACGAGATCGCCGGACCAGGCGAACAGGACGCGATCGAACGGGCCCTGAAGAAATTGGAGGAGGCGTCCGGCGGTGTCGTCGTCCCTGACCAGGCGTCGGTCAGCGTGACTGCGGCCCGGGGCGAGATACAGGCCCGGCTCACCGACGGTCTGGCGCGCGGGAAGCGGCTCGATCTGACCTACGACGTTGCTTCCCGAGCAGAGACCACTCGCCGGATGGTGGATCCGCTGCGGGTCTTCGTCTTGGAGGGATACGGGTATCTCGAGGCGTGGTGCTACTCCGCTTCCGCCCTGCGGACGTTTCGGCTGGACCGGATCGCCGCGGTCGAAGTCACCGACATCGACGTCGTTCGGCACGACGACGTGGTGCTCAAGGATTTGTCGACGGGCTGGTTCGAGACCCTGAAAGATGCGCCACTCGTGGTTCTGGAGCTGGCTCCGGAGGCGGCCTGGGTGGCCGAGTATTACCCGACCGAAACCGTGGACCGCGACGAGAGGGGCCACGTCACGGTGGCGGTTCGGGTCACCGATCCGGCATGGTTGCGGGGGCTTCTGCTGCGTCTGGCGGGCGGCGCCCGAGTGATCTCACCCATTGGCGCCGGAGATTCGGCCGCCGAGGCGGCCCAGGAAGCCCTCGATCAATACGCCGCCCTATTCGGTGGCTGACCACAGCTCGCCTGCGTCGGTAAGGTAACTGGCGTGATGTGGGTCTTCGTCTTCGCCGGCATTGCGCTTGCCGGGCTCGTGATGGTGGTCAGCTACGCGGTATGGCTGATCCACAGGGCCGCAGACGTCATGGGTGAAGTGCGCGTGCTGCTCGACCGGGGTGGTCAGCTGACCGACCTCATCGGCCAGATCCAGATACCGCAGTTCGCCGAGTTCGCCGATGACGTCAACAGCGAACACCCAGTTCGCGGGAACTACGTCACAGGTCTTGCGAAGTAGGATATCGACGAGCTGACGATCGTCAGCGGAAAATGAGGTCGACATGACGCCGCTGGTTTTCGGGCTCGGCGTGTGGGAGCTGCTCATCATCCTGGCCGTGATCTTGCTGATCTTCGGTGGCACCCGGCTCGCCGGTTTGGGCAAGAGCACGGGACGGGCGCTGCGGGAGTTCAAGGAAGAGACGAAGGGTCTGAGCGACAACAAGGAGGCACAGGCGTCGGATCCTGCGTCGGCCCCGGTCGTCGGTCCGGAGTCACGCCCGAGCGCTGGCAGCACCTACTCACAGCCCCCTCAGGCAAACCTGCCGAACTCGGGTCCACAGGACCCTTCCGCGGGCGAGCCGCGGAGAGACACCTGATCCGACCCCTCTAACGTGGCTGTCTCTTTCTCGATCAAGGGCCGGCCGATCCGCTTCAGCCTGAAGTGGCTCAAGCCGCCGCCCTCGCCGCCGGACGGCTCGATGACGCTCTTCGAGCATCTGCGGGAGCTGCGCTACCGGCTGGTCATCGCGTCGCTGGCGATCATCCTTGGCATGATCGTGTGCGGGTTCTTCTACCCTTGGCTATTCGATCTGCTCACGAAGCCGTACTACGCGGGCATCACCGATCTGAAGGCAAACAGGCCCGAGGCCATCACCGCGCTGGTCAGCAACGGTCTGTCGTCGCCGTTCACTGTCGCTCTCAAGATCTGCATGGTGGCCGGCATGGTGCTGACCTCGCCAATCTGGCTGTATCAGCTGTGGGCGTTCGTGGTGCCGGGATTGCTGGCCAAGGAGAAGAAGTGGGCGCTGATCTTCATCGCTCTCGCCGCCCCCTTGTTCGCCGGAGGAGTGCTGGTGGCCTATGTCGTGCTGCCCAAGGCCATTGCGGTGCTGCTGAACTTCACGCAGAGCGGCGTGACCAACCTGCAGGACATCAATCTCTATCTCTCGTTTCTGCTCCGTTTGATGGTGGTCTTCGGCATTGCCTTTTTGATCCCCCTCCTGGTGGTGATGTTGAACTTCCTCGGCGTGGTCAAGGCGGCCCAGCTTCGCAAGTACCGCACCTACGTGATCTTCGGCACCTTCGTCTTCGGAGCGGTGGCCACCCCGTCGACCGACCCGTTCTCGATGCTGGCTCTGGCCGTACCGATGACCCTGCTGTTCTTGGCCGCTGAAGTGGTCACTCATATCCACGACCGGCGCGCGGCTCGGCGGCTGGCTTTGGCCGGTCCGGGAGCGGTTCCGCACAGCATCCAAGGCGATCAAGCCCTGCGTGAGCTGTCCGAGTCCGACGAGCCGGACGCTCGTACGTGAGCCGCAGTGTCACCCTGGTTGTGAATCCGTCGTCGGGCAAGGGCCGGGCGCAAGAAATGCTGCCACACGTCGCCGGCCGCTTCCGCGACGCGGGACTGGAGGTGCAGATCCAGCTCAGCCGGGACTTCGCCGAAGCCCGGCAGATGACTCGTGACGCGGTCGCGGACGGTGTCGACGTGCTCGCCGTGATGGGCGGCGACGGCATGATGCACCTCGGGGTCAACACCTGCGCGCCCGAGCACCTGCTCGGTGGCCATCCCACCGCGCTCGGTCTCATCCCGGCCGGTACGGGCAACGACCTGTGCCGCGGCGTTGGCCTGGATCCGACGGATCCAGTGGCCGCTGCCGGAGTGATCGCCGCCGGCCGGACGGAACCGATCGACGTGATGCGGGTCAATGCCCACTTCGTCGGCGCGGTCTTGGCGACCGGCTTCGATGCTCTGGTCAACGGTCGCGCCAACGCGCTGCCCTGGCCGAAGGGATCCATGCGCTATCCGCTGGCTACCTTGGCGGAGCTTCGCGTGTTCTCACCGCTGAGCTACCGGCTGACCATCGACGGTCAGAGCAGGGAGCTGGAAGCGATGTTCGTCGCGGTCGGCAACACGTGCTCCTACGGCGGTGGAATGCGGGTGTGCCCCCGGGCCGATCCCACCGATGGGCTGCTGGACATCACCATCATTCATCCGGTCAGCCGGCTCAAGCTGCTCCGGCTTATGCCGCTCATGTACTCGGGCAAGTTCGCCAAAGATCGTTGTGTCGAGCAGCTGCGGGCCCGAGAGATCATCGTCGAAGGCCCCGGTTTGGTGGGCTATGGCGATGGGGAGCTGATCAGCGCCGCGCCGCTGCGGGTGAACACCGTAGTTCGCGCCGTGCCGCTCTGCGTGCCGTGAGCGCGCGCCGTGCCGCTCTGCGCGCCGTGAGCGCGCGCCGTGCCGCTCTGCGCGCCGTGAGCGCGCGCACAGGAGTCGGGTCGGCGCGCAGCGGGAAGTAACTTAGGGGCTGCAATGACTGCCTCCGACTCGCCGGCCGAGGCGTACGCACGGTTCCGGACTGGCCAACAGAGCCCGTTCCTTCGGACCTTCGCGGACGGCTATGGTTTCGCCTTCGACGATTACCAAGTCGACGCCTGCCGCCAGGTGGAAGCCGGCTCCGGCGTGTTGGTGGCGGCGCCAACCGGAGCGGGCAAGACGATCGTGGGGGAGTTCGCCGTCTTCCTAGCGCTGGCTTCGGGCCGCAAGTGCTTCTATACGACGCCCATCAAGGCGCTCTCGAATCAGAAGTACGCCGATCTGGTGCGCCGGCACGGTGCGGCTCAGGTCGGCTTGCTGACCGGCGATACGTCGATCAACTCGGAGGCGCCAGTCGTGGTCATGACCACCGAGGTGCTGCGCAACATGATCTACGCGGGGTCCCGCACACTCGCCAACCTCGGGTTCGTGGTGATGGACGAGGTGCACTACCTGGCGGACCGGTTCCGGGGCGCGGTCTGGGAAGAAGTGATCATCGGCCTTGCGGACTCCATCCAGGTTGTCGCACTGTCGGCCACGGTAAGCAACGCCGAGGAGTTCGGGGACTGGCTGTCGCAGGTGCGCGGCGAGATGGCCGTGGTCGTGTCCGAACGCCGACCGGTGCCGCTCTTTCAGCACGTGCTGGTCGGCCACAGGTTGTACGACCTGTTCGCCGACGTCGCACCGACGGCGCGACAAGACCCCGGCGGGCGTAGCGACGTGAATGCCGCCCTGATCAAGATTTCTCGAGAGGAGTCCAGATTCGTCCGTGATGACTCCCGCCAGCCGCGGGGTCGAGGGGGCAGAGGGCGGCGGACGGTCAGCTACGGCAGCGGCGCCTACGGTGGAGCAGCACATCGATCACGCTACGAATCCCCAAGGAGACCCAGCTCGCTGTCCACGCCAAGCCGGCCTGAGATCGTCGAACTTCTGGACTCCGAAGCACTGTTGCCGGCTATCGTCTTCATCTTTTCGCGGCTCGGCTGCGATGCCGCCGTACGGCAGCTCCTCTCCTCCGGGATCGAGCTCACCGACTCTGACGAGCAACGGGAGATCTCCTCGCTGCTCACCCGGCACGTCAGCGGGCTCGGCGACGCGGACTTACGGGCGCTCGATTACCAGCGGTTCAGCGAGGCGCTGATCCGTGGCATTTCAGCTCACCATGCCGGCATGCTGCCGGCCTTCAAAGAGTGCGTGGAAGAGGCGTTTGTCCGGGGGCTGGTCAAGGTGGTCTTCGCCACCGAGACGCTCGCGCTCGGGATCAACATGCCCGCCCGCAGTGTGGTGCTGGAAAAGTTGGTCAAGTACAACGGCGAGACGCACGCGGACATTACGCCGGGGGAGTACACCCAGCTGACGGGCCGGGCGGGGCGTAGGGGCATCGACGTGGAAGGCCACGCCGTCGTGCTGTGGCAGCCCGGTCTCGACCCGCGCGCGGTGGCTGGCCTTGCCTCTCGCCGTACCTATCCGCTCACGTCGTCGTTCGCGCCGACCTACAACATGGCGGTCAACCTCGTCGCCAGCGTTGGCCGGGAACGCGCACGTGTGCTGCTGGAGCAGTCGTTCGCACAA
>DASQUD010000351.1:0-8142 GCA_035641455.1 Propionibacteriaceae bacterium
CCCGGTCCTGGAAGCTGTGGGCGATCGCCGTCGCCGTCATCGGAGTTCTCACCGGCGTGCTGATCCTCACCCTGGCCAGTGCCCAGCTGGACCAACCGGCATTGCGCGTCTTCTTGATCGGCTGGATCGTGGTGCCGTACGTCGTCAGTGGCCTTTTGGCCTGGTGGCGGCGACCGTCCAGTCGGCTCGGCCCGTTGATGTTGTTGCTCGGTTTCACCATGGCGCTGACCCCGCTGCAGTGGTCCACCCAACCGCTGCTGCACAGCATCGGCCACCTGTTCGACATGGTGCCGGCGGCAATGTTCTTGCACGTCTTCCTGGCCTTTCCCACCGGTCGACTGACATCGCGACCGGAGCGGTTGCTGGTGGTGGCCGGTTATGCCACCACTCTCGGCCTGCAGGTGGTCAAGATCGTGTTGGGAGTCAATCCGGCCAGCGTCTTCGCGGTGTTCGACCAAACAGGGGCCGGCAACGTGGTGGAGGGGATCCAGCTCAGCCTGGTCGTCGGCTGCTTGCTGGCGGGGGCGGTACTGCTCTATCGCCGCCATCCGGGGGCACTGCATTCGTACCGCCGACCGGCGGCGCTGGTGGTCGACGTCTTCGGCTTGGCCCTGATCATGCTGGCACTGCTGTATATCGCCGGCCTTTTCGCCTGGCCGTCGGTGGAAATCATTCGGCTGATCACCTTCGCGGCCCTCGGTCTGGCGCCGATCGCCTTCCTGTTCGCCCTGCTCGACATCCGGTTGGCCCGCGGAGACGTGGCCGGATTGCTGGTGGGGCTTCGGTCCGACCCGACCGCCGACCTCCAGGCGCCGCTTGCGCGGGCTCTCCGCGACCCGTCGCTGCGGCTGACGTACTGGTTGCCGGAGTTCAACAGCTGGGCCGATCAGGAGGGCAAGCCCACACCTGGCCCCCGGTCCGACGATCAACGGGCGGTGCGTGTCCTCTATCGCGAGGACCAGCCGATGGCCGCCCTGAGCTTCGACCGCGCGCTGGAGGACGAGTACGAGCTGCTCGACGCCGTGCTGGCCACGGCTGGCATCGCTTTGGAGAACGGTCGGCTACGGGCCGAGCTTCGTGCTCGGATGCAGGAGCTGCAGGGCTCGCGGGTCCGGGTTCTGGAAGCGAGCCGGCAGGAACGGCAGCGACTCGAACGCGATCTGCACGACGGGGCGCAGGTGCGCCTGGTGGCCCTGTCGCTCGAGCTGGCGCTGCTCGGGGAGGATCCGGCGGCCGCTCCGGACCTCAAGGCGCGCCTGCAGGACGCCAGGGCCGCCGTGACGGCGTCGCTGGCGGAGCTCAGGGACGTGGCTCGAGGCATCTACCCCGCCGTCTTGAGCGGCCACGGACTAGCCGTGGCGCTGGAGTCGCTGACGGTCCGCGCCGCCGTGCCCGTGCACCTGGTGGTGGAGCTGGACCAACGGCCAGCCGAGGCGGTTGAGGTCGCCGCTTACTACGTGGTCAGCGAAACCCTGGCGAACATCGGCAAGCACTCGTCCGCGAACGCGGCGGAGGTGAGGGTATGGCGGACCGGTCCCATGTTGGTGGTCGACGTCAGTGACGACGGCATCGGCGGTGCCGAACCGGGAGGTGGGTCCGGCCTACGGGGACTGGCCGATCGGGTGGAGGCGCTCGGCGGCCACCTCGACATCGGGCCCGCGACCAACGGCGGTACTCGTGTCCATGCGGAGATCCCGTGCCGGTAGCCCCGTTGACGGTCGCTATCGCGGAGGACAGCGTGCTGCTCCGGGAGGGACTGACCCGCATCCTGACCGGCGCCGGGCTGGAGGTGATCGCCGCCTACGACAACGCCGATGACCTCCTCAAGCGGATCCGAGTCGAGACCCCGGGCATCGCCCTCGTGGACATCCGGCTGCCACCGACCCACAGCGACGAGGGCATGCAGGCTGCCCTGCAGATTCGCCAGCGGTATCCGCAGGTCGCGGTACTGGTGCTGTCGCAGTACGTCGAGCTCGGCCTGGCCATGCAGCTGATCGCGCAGTCCGCGGACGGGGTCGGTTACCTGTTGAAGGATCGCATCAGCGATGTGGCTGAGTTCCTCGACGCCGTGCGTCGTGTCGCGGCGGGAGGGTCCGCGATCGATCCGCAGATCGTCACCACGCTGTTGCAGCGCCGCCGAGGCGACGGCCCGTTGGATCGGCTCACCCCACGTGAGCTGCAGGTGCTCGAGCTGATGGCCGCTGGCAACTCCAACGCGGGCATCGCCGAGCGCTTGGTCATCAGCTTGCGCGCGGTGGAGAAGTATGTGTCCAGCGTCTTCGACAAGCTGGGTCTGCCCTCGACCGGCACCGAGTCCCGTCGAGTGCTTGCCGTCCTGCTCTACCTGCGCAGCTGAGTGCGGCTAGCGAGAGGGCCAGTGCGATCCATACGTCGGGATCAGCGGTTCCGCTGGCCCACATTTCCGCAACTCGGGTTACCGCAACCACGTTCCAGCGTCCTGCTGCCCAACCGCATTCGCCTTGTGTCGTCCATGGACTCGATTCCGGTCTCGATCCGATCGAGCTCGGACTCGCTGATCGGGGTGCCGCCGCCTGGCCCGGTCTGCCAGTCTTTCGGGGTGAACGTCTCCGACATGAGGCTCCTCTAGCTGAGAGTGATGGCGGACATGACGATCCAGTTATGGTCGGAGGCGCCGTCGGTGTGATGCATCCGCCCGAAGTACGGCACCCAATCCTCACCGGTCAGGACGTCGTCAATCCACCAACCGTCGTAGACGGGCGGCTTCCATCCGTTGTAGCTGTTCATCTTGACATTTTGGATCCGCCCGAGCGCTGGCCCTTTGCCGCGGAGGTCATAGAGGCCGGCGGCGCGGGCGATCGAGCGAGGGCTTCCGCTGGTCGTGGATCCGGCGTTGAAGTCGCCGCCGAAGATCACTCTCCGCTGGGCGCCGGCGGCGCGGATGTAGTCGCAGGCGGCCATCATCTGCTTACCCTGCCAATATGCATCCCTGGGCGTGAAATGCGACGAGGCGCCCCACCATTCGGTCCCGCCGGTATCAAACTTGGCGAGCACTAACCGGCGGATGTCGTTGTCGGTGCCGGGCACCGTGTCGGGGGACGGCAGTTGGTATCGGTCCCAGTCGGTCAGGGTGTGAGCTTGGTTGTTCCACCAAACCGAGACGTTGGTTTCGGGCTCATGCGACCAATTCGAGCCGAGCGCTGCGGCGAGGTCCTCACGGATCGCGGCGGAGCATTCCTGAGCGAAAATGATCGACGGGTCGATCCCCCTAACGAGGTTGAGCGCGAGCGGCTTTCGGACCGTCTCCCAGTCGTGGCCCGCCTCAAGGTCGCCGGAAACGCCCGCGGAGCGGAAATTGGCCGTCAAGGTGCGGACCCGTAAGCCAGCCGTCATGTGTCCCATCCTCCTGTCATGCGGGTTGCATAGAGCCGCGAGCCGGCAAGGACGCTCGTCGCGGTCGCGTTACTGGTGTTCTGCGCCCATCGCATCGTTAGCGTTCCCTCGCCTGTCACATCCAAAATCAGGTCCTCGCGGATGAGGGTCGGGACGGCCGGGTCCAGGCCGTAACCAACCGCGGACGAGAGCGTATGAGGTCCGGTCGACCGCATCCGGGCCGCCGTGTTGTCGGTGCTCGGCACTTGTGGGCCGAGAACCATCCGCGCCGAAACTCCGGCGTTGGTGCCGGTCCATACCCAGTCGACCTTAATGTCGCCGCCGAGCGTCCCGTCGACGCCGAGGAATAGCTCGATCCGCCAAAAGCCGACGGGCAGATAAATCTTGAGCTCCGCGTCATCCGGCAGAGTCGTCGTACTGGTCCGCGGCTGGTCGGTTGGCTTGATGACGCACTGCCGGCCGGTCTGGAGCTCGGGGACGGTGAGGACATCGGCGCCGGACGCCTGTGCAGCAACGTCCTTGATGTAGAGCTCGCCGGCAGTTCCGCGTTCCTCGACGAGGACGACCTCGGCGAGGTCGGTTACCCGTCGGCCTTCGGACAGTTGGTCGAGGTCGAGCTCTACGTCCCGCCCGTTTCAGCGACGTGCCGGCGACTCCGACGGCCACCCCATCTGCTAGCCCGGCGAGGTCGGCGCCGCGGAGGTACGGTCCCAGATCCTGCAGTCGTTACGCCGGGCAGAACTTTGCAGCACCGGCGCCCCGCACGGCACCTTTCCTCGATGGACCTCGGCGGCGGCTGCATCCACCGCCAGTCGATCTTGAGGAAGTCGTCATTGCGGGCGCGTTCCGGGATCTTTGCAGCGCGTCGCCGTCGAGCGACAGATAGTCGCCGGTGCCGTCGAAGCGAACGCACGTCTGGCCGCCGACGGTTTGCTTGGTCGGCTGCAAGGCGCACCAGTGGGCGAGCTCGTCGCGATCCTGGCCGTCGTCGGCTTGGCCGTCTGGGCGGTGACGCGATCGAACCATTCGGTCCTACGAGACCGAACAGGAGCCAGCCGACCGAGAACAGCACCACGCCGACCAACCAGGCCGCCCAAAGTTTGCCATCCGCTCTGCGGCGAGGAGCTCCGGAGCCTTGGGCACGATCCACGGTACGGCGAAACCCTCGAACCACATGTCGCTGGCCAGGGCCATCGTGCCGGTGACTGCGATGCAGAAGGCGATCGCGCTGAGAAGTCCCAGGGGCGGTCTGGATATGAGCTCGACCCTGCGTCTCTGCCCTCGTCCCGCTGTGGAATGTCGCGCGGATAGCAGCGGTCTTTCGAGCGTCAGCTGAGGGAGCCGACAACTCCGGCTGCGGCAAGCAAGTCGGTGATCACGAAGGTGCCATCGGATCCGTACGTTGGAGTCCAATCCGGTTCCTGCGAGAGGTAGGACGACGGGTCGCCGTCGATCAGGCCGTGGATCACTTCGGCAACGATGCGCCCACCAACCGGGCCGAGGTGCAGTCCGCCGGCGCTCACCTCAGCTTCGCGGAGCACGTAGAACCACAGCGGAGTCCGTCGGTCCAAGCCGAGGTCGGCCAGGTCGGAAAGATCCGCCAACGCCAGTGGCGTCTCGTTCATGGCGGCGGCGACTCGCTGACCGGATGGCACCTTCATGGTCAGGCTCCGCACCAGGTTACGGGTAGCCAGGGAAACCGGCTCCGCTGCCGACTGGCCGAGCAGGTGGAACAGCACCGAGGACAGGCTCGTGTCGATCTTCTTGTTCCGGCGGACTCGGCCGTCGCCGAAGTCGAAGAAAGTCTGCCAGTCGATGAACCGCCGCGACGCTCGGCAGCCGCCGCGCAGGTCGTCTGGGTCGCTACCACCCAGGGCGGGGTTGAATATCAGCCCGAAGAACTGCTGGTTGAGGTCGCTGGCGGAGGTGCCGAAGTTCGCCCGGTAGCTTGGCCGGACCTGGGAGTGGCCGAACCGATACGCGGCTACCGAGAACTCGACCGGGATGTAAGGAGCATTGCGCCAGCTGTAGACCCGCCGGCCGTCCGTCAAGATCGACTGTACGACAGCGTCGCCACAGGTCAGCGGCAAGAACTCGTGCAAGATCAGCCACTGGTAATGCCAGCGGACGACCCGCTGCGCCTCGCCGAACAGCTCCCCGGTCGTCGCGAGCGGACCGAGGTCACCGCGGACGTCCTCGACGACACGGTTGTGGAACCTCACCAGCGCCAGATGCAGCTGATTGACGATCAAGTTCTCGTCGTTGCGGGGATCGCCCATCAACGCGACTAGCTGCGCGTTTCGGGGAACGTCGAAGCGCATCTGGCCGTCGATGCACGCGGTCTCCGAGCCGGGGATCGCCTCGACCAGCAAGGTGGTCCGGCCCGCGTCGACCTCTCTGTTGTACAGATGAGGCGAGACTCCCGGTCCGCCACCGTACACACTGTCCAGGTCCAGCGCCGGTATCCGAAAGTTGCGGATCGACTCCGGGTCCTGCACCCGGGCCAGGCTCGAGGTCGGATCGAAGGTCATGTCATGGTCCAGGAACTGACCCAGAAAGGTCATGCCGGCCGCCAGTCGGGGATTGTCGGGGTTGTTCACGCTGAGCCCGGCCTGGGTGATGAGCGCTACCGGATCGCTCAGGTCATCGCCCGCGTCCATCGGCCCACCCACCCGGCCTAGCTCGGTCAGGGCAGCGCGCACCAGCGGGGTATCCGAGGCGAACGGCGGCAGCGTCGGGAAGAGCCGGCCAAACCGACCCTGGTCGTAGAACGTGGAACGTGGCGTGTAGACGCCTTGATCAGCATCGCCGTGCGGCATTGGGTCCTCCGTTGGACAGCCGGTTCTCGATGATCAAGAGTGCCATCGGCGACGCGGTGATTCGTCGGCTGGGTATCAGCATTGACCATCGTGACGCCGACGTCTATAGTTCACATTATTGTGAACTATAAGGCGGACGGAGCCGATGACCTTGATCCGGTTTTCACGGCGCTGGCCAGTCGGCACCGACGCCAGATCGTGCACCTGCTCGCCCTGCAGCCAGCCTCCATCCAGCAGCTTGCTCGGAGGCTGGGCATCTCGTTGACGGCGATCCATCGACACATCAACGTGCTCGAGGATGCCGCTCTCATTCGGCGAAAGAAGGTCGGCCGGGTCAACTTCCTCGCCATCAACCGGGCGACCATGCTGCGGGTCCAGGAGTGGGCTCAGCAGTATCACGCCTACTGGGGTTCCGATGAGGAGACCTTGGAGAACTACGTCGAGGCGATTGAACGGGCCGAGCGTCCCACCACCGATCCAGAAGAGAAAGAGTGACATCGATGAACAAGTTCATGTTCTTGTACAAGGGCTTCGTTCCGCCCACACCAGAGATCGGGCGATCCTGGATGGAGTGGTTCAGCCAGGTCGGCGGAAGCATGGCCGACAGCGGAAATCCCATGACCGGTGGCGTCGAGGTGACGCCCCACGGGGTGAACGAGATCGAGCTCGGAACCGAGTCGTTCACCGGCTACTCGATCGTCAACGCCGAGAGCATGGAGGCAGCAGTCGAGCTCGCGAAGACAAATCCGATGATCACGAGTGTTGTCGTCTACGGGTTGGCCCGCATGTAGCGATGTCCGTCGCGTGCACTCGGCTGCGAGCTATGGTCGGACGCCGTCATCTGTCGGGGAAACGCTCCGATCCTCACCGCCGTTGGACCCGGGGAACGCCAACCGGGCGTTCAGCTCGAGAGGTTTCGGGATCGCGCTGCTGTGAGCAAACGGCGAGCACTCGCCCCATCTGGTTGGGCGATGGATCGCCACTCAGCCGAGCCTACGCCGGCGTCCTCCGGTTCGGTCAGGGGCAAGCAGGATGCAGGCCCACGCGACGGGCGGCAGCTCGATCCCGAGCGTCGCCCGATTCACCGTCATCTGGATCGGTGACGGAACGACCCGGTAGGGGTTCTGTTCGGTGTTGACCGCCGATGGGTCCGTGCCGCTGAGCGCCGAGGCCTCCAGCACCCTCACTCCACCCACGGCGCCGATGCCCACCTCAACCCATACCGGCTGGTCCGGGTGACGGTTGACCAGAAGGACTGTGATCTCACCGCTGTCGGGGTCGTGCGTAGCGGTTGCGTCAATCGCTGGCATGTTCCCGTACAGCGTGGTGGGGTAGGTCGGACCCTCGGGCTGGACTCGCAGCACCTCGCCTCTCGCGTGCCGGGCCGTGAGGGCGAAGGGAAAGAAGGTGGTCTGCCGCCAGGCCGCCCCTGCCGGATCGGCGAGATGGTGTTCACTAGCTGAGCAAGGCACGCCGAGCTGACTCGGTCGCTGTGCCGCAGCAGGGTGATGAGCATGGATCCGACGACAACGGCATCGGCGAGGGTGTAGGCCTCCTCCCCGATCCGGGGAGTGGGTTGCCAGGGTGAGTCGCGGCTCGGGACACGGCTCAGGTACCAGATGTTCCACTCGTCGAACGAGACGTTGATCCGCTTGGTCTTGTTGAGTCGTGCGCGGACGTGGTCAGCGATGGCGACGACGTCGGTGATGAACGTGTGCATGCTGACCGAGGAGGCAAGAAGCTGGGGGTGTCCCCCGGTCCTCGTAGTAGGCGTGCGCGGAGATGAGATCGAGCTCGTCGTAGGCCTGCTCGAGAACGGTCGCCTCCCAGGACCCGAAGGTGGGCATCTGTCGGTGGGAGCTGCCGCAAGCCACCAGCTCCAGACCGCCATCGAACTGACGGAGAGCCCTGGCGGTGGCTGCGGCAGATCTCCGCAGCAACCTCGGCCGTC
>DASQUD010000352.1:0-14648 GCA_035641455.1 Propionibacteriaceae bacterium
CTGGCCCGCTGGTCAGTGTTGGCGCGCCCCGACGCCGTAGCCCTTCCGCCGCCACAGGATCAACCGCGCCAGTAAAGGCCGGCCGGGAGTCGAAAGGTCGGCCTACCCCAAGCCAGCGACGAGGGCCCGCGAAGAAAGAACGGACCGGACCCGTGCAATTCGTCCGGGAGTCCATCGGAGAACTGCGCAAGGTCGTCTATCCCACCGGCCAGCAAGTGCTCCAGTACTTCGTCGTCGTCCTGGTCTTCGTGCTGTTCGTCATTGCCTACGTCAGCCTGTTGGACCTTGGCTTCGGCACGGCAATATTCAAGATCTTCAGCTAATGACCCATTCTCAGCCAAGTTACGGAGTTACCGACGTGTCTGACACCTACCCAACCGTCGATCCGCGAGACCAGGCGGAATCGGTGGAGGGACCGTCGCGCTCTCCGGAGTCCATCGATGTCCCTGCGGACGTGACCGACAACTCCGAAAGCACTAGGTCACCAGGCGAAGACGACTTCGACATCGACCTCGGCGGAGAGAGCTATCGCTCGAGCTCCGAGGATGAGGTATCGATCAACCTGGATTTCGGCGGCGCGAGCTCCGAGGCACCCGAGGCGGAGGAATCGGAGATCGACCTGGACTTCGGCACCGCAGCTGAGCCGGAGCCCGACGAAGCGATTGATGTCGACGAGCACGACGCCGGCGCAGAGGCGCTTGAGACGTTCCGCTCCGAGCTTCGGCGGAAGCCGGGCGAGTGGTATGTCGTCCACACCTATTCCGGCATGGAGAATCGCGTCCTGCAGAACCTCGAGAACCGAGTGTCCTCGCTCAACATGGAGGACTACATCTACGAGATTATCGTGCCGACCGAGGAAGTGACCGAGATTCGCAACGGCCAGCGCAAGCAGGTCAAGCGGACGGTGCTGCCGGGCTACGTGCTGGTCCGGATGGATCTCACCGACGAGTCGTGGTCGACCGTAAGGCACACGCCCTCGGTGACCGGTTTCGTCGGCCACTCGAATCAGCCAGTGCCGCTGAGCTACGACGAGGTCGAGAAGATGCTGGCTCCCGCCGTGCTGGCTGCAGCGACGGCCACCAGCGGGGGTCCCACCCGGCGACGCAAGAAGGTGGAGGTTGCCGACTTCACCGTGGGCGATTCGGTCATGGTGGTCGACGGCCCGTTCGCCGGCGTCCATGCGACGATCACCGAGATCAACGTCAACAGCCAGCGACTCAAGGCCCTGGTGGAGATCCTCGGTCGTGAGACTCCCGTCGATCTCACGTTCCCGCAAGTCCAGAAGGTGTGATCGACACACCGCAACCTCCCGCCGACCGGGTCATATATCGACCCGATCCTGACCAGCTGCGGGCAGCCGCCGGCAGCAGCCCAGAAGAAGGATCCAACCAGAATGCCTCCCAAGAAGAAGGTCGCGGCCCTCGTCAAGGTCGCTTTGAACGCCGCGTCCGCCACGCCGGCGCCCCCGGTCGGTACCGCGCTCGGCCCGCATGGCGTCAACATCATGGAGTTCGTCAAGGCGTACAACGCCGCGACGGAATCGATGCGCGGCACGGTGATCCCGGTTGAAATCACTATCTACGAGGACCGCTCGTTCACCTTCATCACCAAGACGCCGCCGGCCGCGGAGTTGATCAAGAAGGCGGCCGGCGTGCCCAAGGGCTCGGCCGTCCCCCAGCGGGACAAGGTCGGCAAGATCACCCGGGATCAGGTGCGGGAAATCGCCAACACCAAGCTCCCCGATCTGAACGCCAACGACGTCGAGTCGGCAATGAAGATCGTCGAGGGGACTGCCCGCTCGATGGGCGTGACCGTCGCCGACTGACCCAATTCGGCCGGAAAGTGCTGAGCAAAAGCGCATTCCGGAGCCGGAGAGCGGCAACTCGCCAGCACTTTCCGGACACCATCACCCTGGAAGGGCCGGCGCGGTCCGTACCAGAACTGGCCAAGAAGAAAGGACCAGCCAACCATGAAGCGCAGCAAGGGCTACACCGCGGTCGCGGAAAAGGTCGACAAGGCCAAGCTCTACGCACCGGCGGAGGCACTGGAGTTCGCCAAGGCCAACACGACGGCCAAGTTCGACGAGACGGTCGATGTCGCGATGCGACTGGGCGTCGATCCGCGCAAGGCTGACCAGATGGTGCGCGGTACCGTGAACCTCCCGAACGGGACCGGCAAGACCGCACGGGTCCTCGTTTTCGCCACCGGCGAGCGGGCGGAGCAGGCGAAGGCGGCCGGAGCCGACGAGGTCGGTGCCGACGAGCTGATCGAGAAGATCATGGGCGGCTATCTGGACTTCGATGCCGTGGTCGCCACACCGGACATGATGGGCAAGGTTGGCCGATTGGGCCGGGTGCTCGGGCCGCGTGGGCTGATGCCCAACCCGAAGACCGGCACCGTCACCGTCGACGTGGCCAAGGCCGTCTCGGACATCAAGGGCGGCAAGATCGAGTTCCGGGTCGACCGGCACGCGAACCTGCACTTCCTGATCGGCAAGTCGTCATTCAGCACCAAGCAGCTCAGCGAGAACTACTTCGCGGCCCTCGACGAGGTGTTGCGCCTCAAGCCGAGCGCCTCCAAGGGCCGGTACCTTCGCAAGGTCACGGTCTCCACGACCATGGGCCCTGGCGTATCAATCGATCCCAATAAGACCCGGCCGGACGCCGAGTAGGCCATCGTTCGCCCTGGACAGCTCAGGCAGGGCTGTCCCGGTCCTGTCGCGCTACCTGGAGCAGTGGGTCACCGCTGAGTCGGTAGACGATCCACTCATCCAGCGGCACGGCGCCAAGTCTGCGGTAGAAGTCGATAGACGGCTGGTTCCAGTTCAGGACTGCCCACTCCAGTCGGGCGTATCCGCGTTCCACGGCCAAGGCAGCCAGTGACCGCAGCAAGGCCTTGCCGTGCCCCGCACCGCGATGCTCCGGCTTGACGTACAGGTCCTCGAGATAGATGCCGTGTACCCCTTCCCAGGTGGAGAAGTTGCGGAAGTAGAGCGCGAACCCGACGACCTCGTCGCCGGTCTCGGCCACCAATGCGTACGCCGCCGGCTGGGCCCCGAAGAGCGCGGCGCGCAATTGATTGGGTGTGGCCTTGACCTGATCCGCTGATCGCTCGTAGGTCGCCAATTCCAGGATGAGGGAGTGGATGCGGTCGACGTCGGTTTCGAGGGCCTGTCGGACGAGGGGCACTCTCTCAGCGTAGGGGCGCGGATTCGACTCCGTCGGCCGGCGATATTTGTCCGACCAGGGACCGGCCGGTAAGGTACGAGGCACCGAAGACCGCTGGTTGATCATGCTCATCTTGAGCCGATCCGAAGTTCCGCAAGGATGCCCGCGCAGGTGCTCGAGCTTGGGAACCCACGTTCTCGACCATGCCCCGTGCCTGCGCGCTGGGGCTTTCTTGTTGTTCGGCAGCCTGCCCTTCGGTAGCGCTACAGCAGTAGCGCGTGACGAACTGGAGGGACCATGGCGAAGCCAGACAAAGTGGCTGCCGTCGCCGAGTTGAAAGACAAGTTCACCAGCTCAGCGGGAGCGGTACTGACCGAGTACCGCGGCCTATCGGTGAAGGCGCTCAAAGAACTGCGCACCTCGCTTGGCCAGAGCGCGAGCTATGCCGTGTCCAAGAACACGCTGACCACGATCGCTGCTCGCGAAGCAGGGATCGACGGCCTCGAGGAGCAGCTCGTCGGTCCAACGGCTATCGCTTTCATCGACGGAGATCCCGTCGTCGTGGCGAAAGGCCTGCGGGATTTCGCCCGGACCAATCCTCAGCTGGTGATCAAGGGCGGCGTGGTCGAGGGCAAGCTCCTGGGACCTGATGACGTCCGGAAGCTTGCCGATCTCGAATCGCGTGAGGTGTTGCTGGCCAGGGTCGCCGGCGGCATGCAGGGAGTGCTGGCCCAAGCCATCTCACTGATCTCTGCGCCGCTGTCCCAGGCTGCGCGGCTGTTCAGCGCTTTGCAGTCGGCCGCCGAGGAAGACCCCTCGCTGATCGCCGGCCGGGGCACGCCAGCGGAGGACATCGCAGAGCCGAGCAACACCGAACTCGCTGCTCAGGCCGACGTAGCAACGCCGACCGATCTCGCTCCGGCGGCTCCGGCCATCTCCGCCGATGCGGCACCCGCCGTTGACGAAGTACCGACGGCCGACGCGGCACCCGCCGCTGACGAAGTACCGACGGCCGACGCGGCACCCGCCGCTGACGAAGTACCGATCACCGACGCGGCACCCGCCGCTGACGAAGTACCGATCACCGACGCGGCACCCGCCGCTGACGAAGTACCGACCACCGACGCGGCACCCGCCGCGCCCGATACGTCTGCGGCAGACGCCGCGGGCGACAAGTAAGAAGGGACCCGCCATCATGGCGAAGCTCAGCACCACAGAGCTCCTGGATGCGTTCAAGGAGCTGACCCTGATCGAGCTCAGCGAGTTCGTGAAGGAGTTCGAGACCACCTTCGGCGTGACCGCGGCGGCACCCGTTGCCGTGGCTGCGGCCGCCGCACCTGCCGCTGCTGGCGGCGACGGCGCTGCCCCAGAGGAAGAAGAGAGCGACGAGGTCGACGTCATCCTCGAGGCCGCCGGGGACAAGAAGATTCAGGTCATCAAGGAGGTCCGCAGCCTCACCAGCCTCGGCCTGAAAGAGGCCAAGGATCTGGTCGAAGCGGCTCCGAAGGCTGTCCTGGAGAAGGTCAACAAGGAAGCCGCCGGCAAGGCCCGCGAGGCCCTCGAGGCCGCTGGCGCGTCGGTCTCCGTCAAGTGAGCTGAACGGGGTGCGGACCGTGCGGTTCGCACCCCGGGCTAGCTAAAAGTGCCGGCAGTCGGCCAGCCGCTTTCCGCGTAGCGGAATCATCGTTCCAAATCTCTTTTTCCCATCGTCCGGTCGCGAGCACGACGCAGTCAGCGCAGGGGACGTGACGAGGCACGTGGAGTCCCAGATTTAGCGATCGGCGACCGCCCGTCCGGTGACCTTCTGGGGAGTGATCTGGATGAGCATGTTGCGGTCGCCCGGCGCCCAGGGCACCACACCAGCAACGGTCAGCAGGCGATTGACCTCTTGTGGCTCGTCGACCGGTTCCGCGCGCCCGCTTGCCACCACGCTCCACCCTCGGTGGTAGCGCTGGTCGATCTCGTCAATCTCGAAGACAACGTCGGTCAAGCCGCTCAACTCCGATAACGAACTGTTCGGTGACGTACGGAACAGAATGCTGCCGTCGAAGTAGACATACGTGACTGGGAGGATCTGCAACCCTTCCGAGCCCTGCCAAGCGGCGCGGCCGACGCTCTGGGTAGATAGCAGCTCGCGGCAGCGGGTGGGACTGATCACACTGAAGCTCTGCGGTGTGTCGTCGTCATCGTCGTCTCGGCGGGCCATGTTCATGATCATCCCGTCCTAGCCGTGCCGGGCGCAAGGGGAGGAAAGTCTCTATCCACCGGCCTTGCCAATGCCCCGATGGGGAGTATGATCTCCGCCAAGGCAGTCGGGAGATTTGACTGCTCTAGTTGTTGCTGCGCTCTGGCCCTTGACCAATGCTGCGCGCACGTCTATATTTGGGGTTTGCCCCTCGCACTTTGTCGACCCCGCGTCTGATCGTTCGATTTGACTCGGGTCGTTCACCATGCGCGGAGCTCGTTTCGCCCGCCCGCGAGCCCTCGGAGAGGACCCACTGTTGGCCGCCTCGCGCACCGCCTCCAAGAACACTGTTGTATCACCTACCGGCAGGATCTCCTTCGCGAAGATCGCCGAACCGATGGAAGTTCCGGATCTGCTCGACCTGCAGATCGACTCATTTGACTGGCTTGTCGGCAACGAGGCCTGGCGCAACCGCGTCGACACCGCGCTGGGCGAAGGCCGCACGGACATCAACACCAAGTCCGGCCTGGAGGAGATCTTCGAGGAGATCTCGCCGATCGAGGACTTCTCCGGGACCATGTCCCTGTCATTTCGCGACCACCGCTTCGAGCCGCCGAAGAACACGGTGGACGAGTGCAAGGACCGCGACGTTACCTACGCCGCGCCATTGTTCGTCACCGCCGAGTTCATGAACAACGAGACCGGCGAGATCAAGAGCCAGACGGTTTTCATGGGTGACTTCCCCCTGATGACCGACAAGGGCACGTTCGTCATCAACGGCACTGAGCGTGTCGTGGTGTCCCAGCTGGTCCGCTCACCGGGCGTCTACTTCGAGCAGACCACCGACAAGACCTCGGACAAAGACATCTACACCTGCAAGATCATCCCGTCTCGCGGTGCGTGGCTGGAGTTCGAGATCGACAAGCGTGACATGGTCGGCGTCCGGCTCGACCGCAAGCGCAAGCAGAACGTCACGGTTCTGCTCAAGGCCCTCGGCTGGTCCGACGCGCAGATCCTGGAGGAGTTCGGCGAATACGAGTCCGTGCGGCTCACCCTGGAGAAAGATCACACCTCCACCCAGGACGAGGCGCTGCTCGACATCTACCGCAAGCTTCGGCCCGGCGAGCCGCCGACCCGCGAGGCGGCGCAGGCGCTGCTGGAGAACTACTACTTCAACCCCAAGCGCTACGACCTGGCCAAGGTGGGTCGCTACAAGATCAACAAGAAGCTCGGCCTCGAGCTGCCCTTCGACAAGCAGGTCTTGACGATCGAGGACATCGTCGCTGCCATCCGCTTCGTCGTCGCGCTGCACGAGGGTCGCGAGACGCTGGAGTCCCCGCGCGGTGAATTGCTGGTCGAAGAGGACGACATCGACCACTTCGGCAACCGGCGGCTGCGTACGGTCGGCGAGTTGATCCAGAACCAGCTGCGTACCGGTCTGGGCCGCATGGAGCGTGTTGTCCGGGACCGGATGACCACCCAGGACGTCGAGGCCATCACCCCGCAGACGTTGATCAACATCCGGCCGGTGGTGGCGGCGCTGAAGGAGTTCTTCGGCACCTCACAGCTCAGCCAGTTCATGGACCAGACCAACCCGGTGGCCGGCTTGACCCACAAGCGCCGCCTCTCGGCCCTCGGTCCCGGCGGTCTGTCCCGGGATCGGGCGGGCATGGAGGTGCGCGACGTGCACACCTCGCACTACGGCCGGATGTGTCCGATCGAAACGCCGGAAGGCCCGAACATCGGCCTGATCGGCTCGCTGGCCAGCTTCGGTCGCGTCAACGCCTTCGGCTTCGTGGAGACGCCCTACCGCAAGGTCGAGAAGGGCCGGGTCACCGACCAGATCGACTACCTGACGGCTGATGAGGAAGACCGCTTCATCATCGCGCAGGCCAACGCCAAGTTGGACAAGGCCGGCAAGTTCACCGAAGAGCGGGTGCTGGTCCGCAAGCGCCACGGCGAGGCCGATGAGGTTGCTGCCTCCGAGGTGCACTACATGGACGTCTCGCCGCGGCAGATGGTTTCCGTCGCGACGGCCATGATCCCGTTCCTTGAGCACGACGACGCCTCCCGGGCTTTGATGGGGGCCAACATGCAGCGCCAGGCGGTGCCACTGATCCGCTCGGAGGCTCCGTTTGTCGGGACCGGTATGGAGTACCGCGGCGCCGTCGATGCCGGTGACGTGACGGTGGCTACCCAGGCCGGTGCCGTCACCTCCGTCAGCGCCGATTTGATCGACGTCGCCCACGACGACGGCACGTACAAGACCTACCGACTTTCCAAGTTCCGTCGGTCCAATCAGGGCACCTGCATCAACCAGCGCCCGCTGGTCACCGTCGGGCAGCGGGTCGAGGTCGGCACGCCGCTGGCCGACGGTCCCTGCACCGACCACGGTGAGATGGCGTTGGGGCGCAACCTGCTCGTGGCATTTATGCCGTGGGAAGGCCACAACTACGAGGACGCGATCATCCTCAGCCAGCGTCTGGTGCAGGACGACGTGCTCACCTCGATCCACATCGAGGAGCACGAGGTCGACGCCCGCGACACCAAGCTGGGTGCCGAGGAGATCACTCGCGACATCCCGAACATCGGTGAGGAGATGCTCGCCGATCTCGACGAGCGAGGCATTATCCGGATCGGGGCCGAAGTCAGCACCGGCGACATCCTGGTCGGCAAGGTCACGCCGAAGGGTGAGACCGAGCTGACGCCGGAAGAGCGGCTGCTGCGCGCGATCTTCGGTGAGAAGGCCCGCGAGGTGCGCGACACCTCGCTAAAGGTGCCGCACGGCGAGTCCGGCACGGTCATCGGGGTCCGGGTCTTTGATCGGGATTCCGAGGACGAGCTCTCGCCCGGCGTCAACCAGTTGGTCAGGGTGTACGTGGCCCAGAAGCGCAAGATCTCCGACGGTGACAAGCTTGCCGGCCGGCACGGTAACAAGGGTGTGATCTCCAAGATCCTCCCGATCGAGGACATGCCGTTCCTTGAGGACGGCACCCCGGTCGACATCGTGCTCAACCCGCTTGGTGTGCCCAGCCGGATGAATGTCGGCCAGGTGCTGGAGACCCATCTGGGATGGGTGGCCAAGCAGGGCTGGCAGCTCGACGGTGCCAAGGGCCTGTGGGCAGACCGGTTGCGGGACGTCGGGTTGACCGACGTGGGCGGCAACACCAAGCTGGCCACGCCGGTGTTCGACGGCGCCACCGAGGAAGAGATCACCGGCTTGCTCGGCAACACCCACCCGAACCGGGACGGCACCCGACTCGTCGACGCCGAAGGCAAGGCCCGGCTCTTCGACGGTCGCAGCGGCGAGCCTTTCCCCGCGCCGGTCGGCGTGGGCTACATCTACATGCTGAAGCTGCACCACCTGGTGGACGACAAGATTCACGCGCGCTCCACCGGCCCGTACTCGATGATCACGCAACAGCCGCTGGGCGGTAAGGCCCAGTTCGGCGGCCAGCGGTTCGGCGAGATGGAGGTGTGGGCCCTGGAGGCGTACGGCGCGGCCTGGGCTCTGCAGGAGCTGCTCACCATCAAGTCCGACGACGTCCCTGGCCGGGTCAAGGTTTACGAGGCGATCGTCAAGGGCGAGAACATTCCCGAGCCCGGCATCCCGGAGTCGTTCAAGGTGCTGGTCAAGGAGATGAAATCGCTCTGCTTGAACGTCGAGGTGCTCTCGAGTGACGGCACCGAGGTGGAGCTGCGGGACTCCGACGAGGACTACCGCAGCAGTGAGGACTTCGGCATCGACCTGTCGCGACGCCCAGGTGAGTCCCTCGGCGTCGTGGACGAGGTTTGACGAGCCAATCACGCGGCCTGAGCCTGTCAAAGCCACGAATCCCTCGACCGGCTCAGGACACGGACAAGTAACACAACCGAGCAAGGCATAGAGAAAGAAGACAAGCAACGTGCTTGATGTGAACTTCTTCGACGAGATCCGCATCGGCCTGGCCACCGCCGACGAGATCCGGCAGTGGTCGCACGGTGAGGTGAAGAAGCCGGAGACCATCAACTACCGCACGCTCAAGCCCGAGCGTGACGGCCTGTTCTGCGAGAAGATCTTTGGTCCCACCAGGGACTGGGAGTGCTACTGCGGCAAGTACAAGCGGGTCCGCTTCAAGGGCATCATCTGCGAGCGATGTGGCGTCGAGGTCACCCGCTCCAAGGTGCGCCGGGAGCGGATGGGTCACATCGAGCTCGCCGCTCCGGTGACCCACATCTGGTACTTCAAGGGCGTGCCCAGCCGTCTCGGCTATCTGCTGGACGTGGCACCGAAGGACCTGGAGAAGGTCATCTACTTCGCCGCGTACATGATCACCGGCGTGGACGAGGAGGCCCGGCACCGGGACCTGTCCTCGCTGGAGGCGAAGATCGACGTCGAGCGCAAACAGCTGGAGAACCGGCGTGACGCCGACATCGAGGCGCGGATGAAGAAGCTGGAGGAGGACCTCGCCGGCCTCGAGAACGAAGGCGCGAAGGCCGACGCCAAGCGCAAAGTTCGCGAAGGTGCCGAGCGTGAGGTCAAGCAGCTGCGCGACCGCGCGCAGCGGGAGCTCGATCGGCTCGAAGCCGTCTGGAGCCGCTTCAAGAACCTCCGGGTGCAAGATCTCGAGGGCGACGAGGTGCTCTACCGGGAGATGAAGACCCGGTTCGGCAAGTACTTCGAGGGCTCGATGGGCGCCGACGCCATCCAGAAGCGGCTGGAGACCTTTGACCTCGAGGGAGAGGCGGCCGCGCTGAAGGAGACCATCCAGACCGGCAAGGGGCAGCGCAAGACGCGGGCCCTCAAGCGGCTCAAGGTTGTTTCAGCGTTCCTCACCACCAAGAATTCCCCGACCGGCATGGTGCTGGACTGCGTGCCGGTGATCCCGCCGGACCTGCGTCCGATGGTGCAGCTGGACGGCGGCCGGTTCGCCACGTCTGATCTCAACGACCTGTACCGCCGGGTCATCAACCGGAACAACCGCCTGAAGCGGCTTCTCGACCTGGGCGCACCCGAGATCATCGTGAACAACGAGAAGCGGATGCTGCAGGAAGCCGTCGACTCGCTGTTCGACAACGGCCGGCGCGGGCGTCCCGTCACCGGTCCCGGCAACCGGCCGCTCAAGTCCATCTCGGACATGCTCAAGGGCAAGCAGGGCCGGTTCCGCCAGAACCTGCTCGGCAAGCGCGTCGACTACTCCGGTCGCTCGGTGATCGTGGTGGGCCCCCAACTCAAGCTCCATCAGTGCGGCCTGCCCAAGGCCATGGCGCTCGAACTCTTCAAGCCGTTTGTGATGAAGCGGCTGGATGATCTCAACCACGCGCAGAACATCAAGTCGGCGAAGCGGATGGTGGAGCGGCAGCGGCCCGTGGTGTGGGACGTGCTCGAGGAGGTCATCACCGAGCATCCGGTGCTGCTGAACCGGGCGCCGACGCTGCACCGGCTGGGCATTCAGGCCTTCGAACCGCAACTGATCGAGGGCAAGGCCATCCAGATCCACCCGCTCGTCTGTACGGCCTTCAACGCCGACTTCGACGGCGATCAGATGGCCGTACACCTGCCGCTCTCGGCCGAAGCGCAGGCCGAGGCTCGGATCTTGATGCTGTCGACAAACAACATCCTCAAGCCGGCCGACGGTCGTCCGGTGACCATGCCGACTCAAGACATGATCATCGGCATCTACTACCTGACCATGCAGAATGACGGCGAGCTTGGTGAGGGTCGGGCGTTCGGTTCGGTGGCCGAGGCGCTGATGGCGTTCGACCGCGGTGAGCTGAGCGTCCAGGCCAAGATCAAGTTGCGGCTCCGGGACATCGTTCCGCCGCCGGGCCGCGAGCTCAACGCCAACGGCACGATCCTGCTGGAGACGACGCTGGGCCGTGCACTGTTCAACGATGCCCTGCCGGCCGACTATCCGTACGCGGACTACGAGGTCGGCAAGAAGCAGCTGGGCCAGATCGTCAACGATCTCGCCGAGCGCTATGCCAAGGTCGACGTCGCCAGCTGCTTGGATCAGCTCAAGGACATCGGCTTCCACTGGGCTACTCGGTCCGGGGTGACCGTCTCCATCGGCGACGTCTCGACGCCCGCCAACAAGGCGGAGATCTTGTCCGGCTACGAGGACCGGGCCAGCAAGATCGACCGGCAGTACGAGCGCGGTCTGATCACCGAGGACGAGCGGCGCCAGGAGCTGATCGAGATTTGGACCGACGCCACGTCGCGGCTCGGGACGGCGATGGAGCAGAACTTCGACAAGAACAACCCGATCTACATGATGGTGCACTCCGGTGCTCGCGGGAACATGGTGCAGATGCGCCAGATCGCCGCCATGCGAGGTCTGGTGGTCAACCCGAAGGGCGAGATCATCGCGCGGCCGATCAAGTCGAACTTCCGTGAGGGCTTGAGCGTGCTGGAGTACTTCATCTCCACCCACGGCGGCCGCAAGGGTCAGGCTGACACGGCGCTACGTACCGCCGACTCCGGCTACCTGACGCGTCGGCTCGTCGACGTCGCCCAGGACGTGATCATCCGTGAGGAGGACTGCGGCACCGAGCGTGGCCTGACCAAGACCATTGCCCGCGACGAGTCCGGTCGGCTCAGCCTCGACGAGCATGTCGAGACTGCCGTCTACGCCCGAAGCCTGGCCACCGACGTGCTCGGCCCGGACGGTGAGGTGCTGCTCGCCGCCGGTGTCGATCTTGGCGACATCAACATCGCCAAGCTGGTCGATGCGGGCGTGACGACCGTCAAGGTGCGCAGTGTTCTCACCTGTGAGTCGACGTCGGGCACCTGTGCCATGTGCTACGGCCGATCCCTGGCCAGCGGCAAGCTGGTGGATGTCGGCGAGGCGGTCGGCATCGTGGCCGCCCAGTCCATCGGTGAGCCCGGTACTCAGCTGACGATGCGTACCTTCCACACCGGTGGTGTGATCGGTGACGACATCACCCAGGGTCTGCCGCGCGTGCAGGAGCTCTTCGAGGCTCGCCAGCCGAAGGGCAAGGCGCCGATCTCAGAGGCTGCCGGCCGGGTGCAGATCGAGGATTCCGACCGCTTGCGCAAGCTCGTGATCACCCCTGACGACGGGTCGGAGGCGACGGACTTCGTGGTCAGCCGCCGCGCCCGCCTGCTGGTGGAGGACGGGGATCACGTGGACGTGGGCCAGCAGCTGACCGCGGGTACACCGGATCCGCACGACGTGCTGCGAGTCCTCGGTGTTCGCCGGGTGCAGGAGCACCTGGTGGACGAGGTGCAGTCGGTTTACCGGACCCAAGGTGCGCCGATCCACGACAAGCACATCGAGATCATCATCCGGCAGATGCTGCGCCGGGTCACCGTGATCGAATCGGGCGACTCCGAGCTGCTCGCGGGCGATCTGGTCGACCGGTTGATGTACGAGGGGCAGAACCGCAAGGTGGTTGCCGAAGGCGGTACACCGGCCTCGGGTCGAGCCGTGCTGATGGGAATCACCAAGGCGTCGCTGGCCACCGAGTCGTGGCTGTCGGCGGCCTCCTTCCAGGAGACCACTAAGGTGTTGACCGACGCCGCGATCCAGGGCAAGTCGGATTCGCTCGTCGGGCTCAAGGAGAACGTGATCTTGGGCAAGCTGATCCCGGCCGGGACCGGCCTGGATCGCTACCGCAACATCCGGGTCGAGCCGACCGAAGAAGCGAAGGCGCAGGCGTACTCGATGGTGGGGTACGACTCGTTCGACTACGACTTCGGTTCGGGGTCGGGCGCGGCCGTACCGCTGGAGGAATTCGACCTCGGCGACTATCGCTGAATCACCCAGCAGGGACAGGGGGCGGGTCCGCAAGGGCCCGCCCCCCTGCTCTTCCCCAAGCGACGAGTCTTGCCGCCGTTCGCCCATAGCTGCTAGCTTCCACACGCACTGCTTGCTTCGGCTCTAGGGGAAACGATGAAGCGATGGACGCGACCTGTCCTGGCCATTCTCCTGCTGGGGCTGGCCGCCGGTTACTTGGCGGTTGGTCCGGCCCAGGCGGTGAAGCCTGACAGAGCAGAGACGGTGGTCACCTACCGGGGCTATACGGTCAGCTGGAGTGGCTCCGACCCTTCGGACTTCCGGGTCATCAAGACGCCGGGACGCGCCGAGAGTTTTCCCGCTGCAGCCAGTGACCGGAGCATTCAGCAAGCGAAGGCCCGCGTGGCGCATGCTTCGGTGCAGCAAGCCAGTGAGGATCCGACCGATGCGTGCACGCTCGTTCCTGACATCGTTGGGCTGGCCAATTTTGGACCGGCATGTGCGTTGCACGACCTCTGCTACAGCAGGGCAAGTAATGTCGATCGGTTGCAATGTGATCTGATCCTTTTGCGCAATCTGACGATCGCTTGCGCTGCGGCGTATCCGACTGACCTTCTTGGCCGCTTGACTTGCAACACTGTTGCTGTCATCTACTTCGTAGGTGTGCGATTGTTTGGCGGTTTCGCCTACTTCGGTACCGGCAATCCCGCGTAGATCCGGGTTCTAGCGGCCGCCGGCGATGTCGCGGACTGTGGCCTGCAAGGAGCTGGAGCGAGATCCCGCCGCAGGCAACCGAGGGTGACACGCTCGTTGTTCTGGAACTCCGCATCCGCGGTTGATAGGCTCAACGAATGCCGCAGTATCGGATCTCCCAGGCCGCCAGTCTGCTCGGGGTCTCCGACGACACCGTTCGGCGCTGGGTCGAATCGGGCCGCTTGCGCACCACTAACTCCACTGGACGGGCGGTCATCGACGGCGCTGAGCTGGCCGCCCACGCCCAGGAGATTGCGACCGCCCCAACGCTTGGCAGTCCAGTCGCCGAGAGCGCCCGGAACCGGTTCACCGGCCTGGTCACCCGGGTGCTCAAGGACACGGTGATGGCCCAGGTCGATCTCCAGTGTGGGCCTTTCCGAGTGGTGTCACTGATGTCGGCGGAGGCCGCGACGGAGCTGCAGCTGGAACCCGGCGTCCTGGCCGTCGCCTCGGTCAAGTCCACCCATGTGGTCATCGAAGTGCCGGAGGCCCGGTGAAGTCCGTACGGTCCTCCAGTCCCGGCTTCTTTCCGCACAAGGCCACAAATGTCGCGCAACTTGACCGATTGTCGCGCCGTCTCTCCGCACAAGGGCACAGACGACGCGTGGTGCCGTCCATCCTCGGCGTGGCCATTCTCATGCTGGCGAGCTGCGGCGGTGGTCCGCCGGAGTCAGTCAGTTCGTCGACCCCGTCAAGCACCATCACCGTGGCGGCCGCGGCATCGTTGACCGAGGCCTTCACGAAGATCGGCAAGGAGTTCGAGGCCACGAAGCCGGGCACCACGGTGATCTTCAGTTTCGGCTC
>DASQUD010000353.1:0-2078 GCA_035641455.1 Propionibacteriaceae bacterium
GGGCGGGACCTTGCGGCATTTGCCGCAGCTTCGGAACGTCTGTGCTGGTGAGGGCCCTCTGGACTGGAGGGGTTTCGGGTAGCCGGTGAGCCTGCCGAGGGATAGGCGCGATCGGCCGAATTCTCGGTATACCCGCGGATTAGGAGTCGTGCCCGGGTGCGCGGCGCCGTAGGCCTTCACGCTCAAGCTTTGTCGGCTGAGGTACGCGGAGACGTGCCATTGTCTGATGCCTTGGCTGTACTTGTGGCTGTACAACGGGTGTAGCTGCCTCGCCTGAAGGCGTTCGATTCACGACGGCGATCCAGTGTGGTTCCATGACCGACGACATTGGGGAGACGGAGACAACACTCTCCGAGGTCCTCGACGTGCTCGCGGCGCTCTCCGCGCTGGGTTGCCGCTTCTGGCTTGAGGGGGCTGGGGAGTTGACGCCCTCGCCGGCCGCCAGACCCGTCCCCACCGCGACCTCGATGTCGACCTGGATGCGCGGTGTGAAGAGCCGGTCCTGGCCGTCCTCGCCGAGATATTGCTCGGGGGCCTGGGCCGTGACCAGGCGCCCGCATGACAGCATGCGATGTAGGCGGCACGGTGTGTCACCAGGTAGCACAGAAGAGACTGCAGTGGCCACACCCTTTCCCACCCAGCCGTGTGCTCGTATTGATGGTGAGGCCATGGTCCGGCGCCAAGGCCGAACGAACTTAGGGGGCTCAGTGGCCTCGGCAGCTCTTGATGAAGCGACGTATCACGCCGGCCTACTGGAATCCACTGAGCGGATCGCGGAGATCCTGACAAGCGCCGAACCGGCTCTGCGGGTGCGGACCTGCCCCGACTGGACTCTCAGCGACTTGGCGCTTCACGTGGGACGCGCGCACCGCTGGGTCCAATGCATCATCGAGACAAGGGCCCAGAAGCCCATCGACATGTCGGCCGTCGACCTGGCACTCCCGGCGACCACGACCCGCTACGGCGCATGGCTTTGCTCCGGCGCCACCGCCTTCTCCGCTGCCGTCCAGATCGCGGGCACCAAGACACCGGTGTGGAGCTGGTCCGACGACCACAGCGTCGGCTTCTGGCTACGCAAGATCACCCACGACACGATCATCCACCGAATTGACGCTGAGCTCACGATAGGTCTTCGTCCATCACTCTCCCCGCAGATGGCAGCCGACGGCGTTGCAGACCTGTTGGCCGCGATCACCACTCTCTCGACCGTTGGCCATCCAGACCCGATCTTCGAGGGGCTGCGAGGACTTGGGGAAACCCTGCAGCTGCAGGCCACGGACACCGCCGATGAGTGGTTCGTTACTCGAATGCCCGAAGGCGTGCGCTGGACACCCGGACGGGGCGAGGCGGATGCGATCGTCCGAGGCAACGCCTTTGATCTGCTGCTCGCGCTCTACCGACGTGCACCGATTCATGTCGTCGATGTCGTAGGCGACGAATCCTTGGTCGTGCACTGGATCGCACACAGCTCGTTCTGAGCCCAGGTCCGCTGGAATCCTGGGCGGCACCCGTAGCTTCCGTTGGCGAGGTGGTCAGGTCCCTCGACCGGATTACCAGTCCCGCACGCACCCTCAGACGGTTCCCGACGTCAGGCCCGTTGGCGGACAGGAAAGGGTCTGGCCTAGTGGGGGTCGGCTTCGTGTAGGTGGGCCCAATTGGGCTTGAACCCACTGACCTCTGCCTTATCAGGCATGCCCGGTCACCGGGCCGGACGCGAACGCCCGCGTACGAACGTCCAAGACTGTCCGTGTGGGTGCACACAGGTGTGCAGTGTTGCCCAGACCACGGGAGTGGCTTAAGCAGGAGCAGCTGGCAGCGATCGCGGTTAGTCCGAATCGAGGGCGAGGCTGCTGGACAGGTCACGGTAGGCATCGGCCTGGGCGAAGAGGCTGTTGGCCCTTCTCTCGAACGCGTCAACCGCGTCGGCGCCGGCCGCGAAGCGCAGCGGCGGCTCCATCAGACCCGCTAGGTGGACCAGCGCGCCAGCGAGCTTCGCCGGATCACCGCCCTGCTGCCCGTTCATGGCCTTCCACGCGGTGACCGTCTGCTCGGTCCGCTCGGCGTAGTCCTCGGTCGCG
>DASQUD010000354.1:0-20082 GCA_035641455.1 Propionibacteriaceae bacterium
CCGTCAGCAGCCCGCGGCGCCGATAAGTCGGGCTGACCGTGACCACGGTGACCGCAGCGGTCGGCACGCTGCCACCTGGCACGGTCATCGACCGGGTATACGCGCCGCACGTTGCAATCCACCGGCCACCGACGGTGAAGCCGAACGCGCGGTCCCGCTCCAGGACCTTCTCGAACGGCTCCCACAGGCCAGGTTTGTAGTCATCGTGAAAGCCACGGAGTATCGCGGCCGTGAAGGCCTCGGTGTCCGCCTCGTCGAGGTAGGTCAGCGTCGGTTCAGCGAGATGGGGTGGCAGTGGTCTGGACGGCACGGACCCCAGTCAACCGCACTGCTCAGGCGCGGGCCGGTGTCAGCTCAGGCTTCGTGAGACTCGCGTGGCCGGTTCCGGCGGGGTTGGTTGGGCAACCAGGTCAGTGAGCCGGTGCCAGGCAGCGCCGAGATCGGGGCGCCACCGTACGGTGGTCTGCAGGTTCATCCGGAACCGAGGGGTGACCGGATGTGGCCGGACCAGCGCGAACCCAACACTCTCCAGCCAGCCGGCCGGGGCCATGCACGACGGACCGTCATGGTAGGTGCCGACTGCCTCGAGCGCACGGATGTCGCGGCGGACCAGCAGGCCGGCCGCTGACTGAACCAACGAACGCCCGATGCCCTTTCCGCGCAGCCTTTCCGGGACCCAAACGCCCATCAGGACCGCGGCATCGTGGCTGACCGGCGCGCTGGCGAAGGCTCCGAGCCGGGGAGCGTGCGAGGCGGGCGCCATCGTCAGTGAGCCCACCGTCTCGCCGTCGTTGACCGCAAGGACCCCGCAGTAGCCCCAATACGCCGTAACTGATTCGGCCCAGTCAAGCTTGATCTGACCGCGGTCCCCGTGATCAGCTGGTGACGAGAGGTCGGTCAGGCTGGACTGCCAGAACATGCAGCGGGCGCACGACTCCGGAAGCGCGGCGAGGTTGGCCGCGGTCAGCGGACGAAGCCGGCGGGCTCCCACGCGTCAGGCCCGAGGCCGGGGCTTGATCAGCCCGTACGCGAAACCTATTCCGATGCCAACCGCGATGCCGACCGCGACCAGCAGCGTGGAGCGCATTAGGCGCAGGCCGGAAGGCGGCACCTCGCTGCTCGACCTCACCATGCGAACATCGTAGGCGGCAAGTCCCAAGAAGCGCGCCTTAGGCTTGTCGTCGTGGCCATCGATCGCGTGCACCGGCGGGACACCCGGCTCGACGACTACGTCGACCGTTACGCCGCCCGTACGCACAAGATGACCGCGTCCGCGATCCGCGCCCTGTTCGCCGTGGCCAACCGGCCCGAAGTCGTGTCGCTGGCCGGCGGGATGCCCAACATCACCGACCTGCCGCTGGACGTCGTGGGTTCGATTCTGCACGAGCTGGTGATCAACAACGGCCGGCAGGCCATGCAGTACAGCGCCGGCCAGGGCGAGCCAGCCATGCGCGAGGCCATCTGCGAGGTGATGAGGCTCGAGGGAATCTCGGCTCATCCCGACGACGTGACGGTGACCGTGGGTTCACAGCAGGGTCTGGACCTGGTGACCCGGATCTTCTGCGACCCGGGAGACGTTGTGCTGTGCGAGGCGCCAAGCTATGTCGGGGCGTTGGGCGTCTTTCGGGCCTCTCAGTGCGAGGTCGTGCACGTGGCGATGGACGATCAGGGGCTGCGTCCCGATGCCCTGGCTGAGGCGCTGGATGGCCTTCGTGCGGCGGGCAAGAGGGTGAAGTTCTTGTACTGCATCCCGAACTTTCACAACCCGGCCGGGGTTTCGGAAACCCTCGAGCGGCGCACTGACATCCTCGAGATCGCCCGCCGTGCGGATCTGCTGGTGGTCGAGGACAATCCGTACGGGCTGCTCGGTTTCGACGGCGAGCCGACCCCCGCGATGCGCTCGCTGGAGGAGGACCGAGTGATCTATCTCGGGTCGTTCTCCAAAACGTTTGCGCCGGGTTTTCGAGTCGGCTGGGTGCTTGCTCCGCACGCGGTACGGGAGAAGCTGGTGCTGGCCCAGGAGTCGGCGACGCTCTGTCCGCCGGCGTTCTCCCAGTACGCGATCTCGGCGTATCTGGCCAACCACGACTGGCGTGGCCAGATCAAGATCTTCCGGGAGATGTATCGGGAGCGGCGGGACGCCATGCTGGCGGGGCTGGTCGACGACATGCCCGGTGGAACGAGCTGGACGGTGCCGGCCGGCGGTTTCTTCGTCTGGGTCACGCTGCCGCCGGGGCTGGATTCCCACGCCATGCTCCCCCGAGCGGTCACCGCACGGGTGGCGTACGTGCCGGGCACCGCCTTCTACGCCGACGGTTTCGGCAGCCGGCACATGCGGCTGTCCTACTGTTACCCCACGCCGGAACGAATCCGTGAGGGCACCCGGCGGCTCGGCGAGGTACTGGCGTACGAGACGGGTGTGCTGGAGACCTTTGGGCCCGGCTCGGCCGAGGACATGCGGACAGCGCTGCGACCGTACGAGGCTCCAGGAGCAAATCAAGAATGACCGCACCTCTTCCGACCGTCGTCGTGCTGGCCGGCGGCCTCTCCCACGAGCGCGACGTCTCCCTGCGTTCCGGTCGACGGGTCAGCCAGGCGCTGAGGTCGCGCGGTGTGGAGGTCGTCGAGTCCGACGTCGACTCCTTGCTGCTCCCCCGGCTGGCCGACCTGCCGAACGCGGTGGTCTTCCCCGTCTTGCACGGGGAGACAGGCGAGGACGGCGCTCTGCGGGAGGTGTTCACCCTGCTCGAGGTTCCGTTCGTCGGCTCGATCGGGTCAGCATGCCGAGTGGCGTTCGACAAGTCGATTGCCACCACGGTGATCGCGGATGCGGGTCTTGCGACGCCCCACCAAGTCGCCTTGCCGCACGAGATCTTCCGTGAGCTCGGAGCTCAGGCGCTGGTTCGGGCACTGGGCGACCAGGTCGGGTTCCCCATGATGGTGAAACCCTCGCGCAGCGGCTCTGCGCTGGGCTGCAGTAAGGTCAGCCAGCCGGAGCAGCTGCCGTCCGCGATGGTTGGGGCGTACGCGTACGGGCCGGTGGCGGTCGTCGAACACTTCGTCGAGGGCCGGGAGGTTGCGGTCGCCGTGATCGACCGCGGCGACGGGCCCACCGCGCTGCCAATCGTCGAGATTCGGCCGGATTCCGGGGTGTATGACTACACGGCCCGCTACACCGCCGGAGCCACCCGCTTCCTCTGCCCAGCCGAGCTCGAGGACGATATCGCCCAGCGTTGCTCCGCGCTGGCGCTTCGGGTGCACGACGTCTTGGGTCTGCGTGATCTCTCGCGCACCGACATGATCGTGACTGACGCCGGTGAGCCGGTCTATCTGGAAGTCAATGTGTCCCCCGGGATGACCGAGACCTCGTCGGTACCGCTGGCGATCGAGGCAGCCGGATGGAGTCTGGGCAAGATGTGCGCCGATCTGGTACGCGTCGCCGCCAGCCGAACGGAGACGGCCTCGGTTCCGTGACTCGACTCCGCCAAGTGCTGATCGTCGCCCTCGGGCTGCTGGTCGCCGCCGGGATGGTCTGGCTTGGGATGTGGCAACTGGACGTTTACCGCGCGCAGGGAGCGGCCGTTGCGGCCCGTCGAGCGGCTGAGCCACCCGTGGCCTTGACGTCGGTGGCCGCGGCCGGAGCTGCGGTCCGGGATGGGTATGGCCGCTCAGTGCGGTTCGAGGGGTCCTACCTTCGGCAGCACCAGATGTTGCTACCGGTTGACGGCCGCCCGAACGTCTATCGGGTGCTTACGCCCCTACGCCAGCCTGACGGCAGCATTGTCCCGGTCGTTCGTGGCCTGAGCAGCGTCGATGCAGGAGATCCGCCGGCTGGTCCCGTCGACCACGTCGGCGTACTCCTGCCCTCAGAGCAGTCCTCCGGCCAGCCGGCGATCGAGTTGACGGCGGTGCAGGTGCCGGTGCTGGCTCAACGCTGGCCGGGACCTCTGGTTGATGGGTTTGTCGTATTGTCTGCACCTGATGCGACCGAGCAAGGCCTTGAGCCTGCTGTTGCGCCCCTGCCGGAAGGCTCTGGTCGACTTCGTAATGGGGCTTATGCGCTCCAATGGTGGGTGTTTGCCGCGTTCGCCGTGGTGATGGCGATTCGGATGGCCCGGGATCAGGGTCGTCACGTCGGCAGCGCGGACGATGCGGATAAGGACCCGGATAAGGACCCGGACGAGATCGAGGCGGCATCGCGGACGGAGGGGACATAGGCTCGGGCTCGTGCGCAACGCGTTGATCCGCTACCGGATCATGGCTTACACGGTCGGAGTCCTGCTGGTCATTCTGATGTGCGTAGGCGTGCCACTCAAGTATTTCGGTGACAATGACACCGTTGTCACATGGACGGCGATTCCGCACGGCTGGCTCTACATGCTGCTACTGATCACCGCATTTGACCTCGGCCGGCGGGCTCGGTGGTCCTGGAAGCGGCTGATCCTGATAGCGCTGGCGGGGACCATCCCGTTCCTGTCGTTCGTGGCTGAGCGCTCCGCGACAAAGGATGTCCGCAGGAAGCTTGCGCCCCAGCAAGCCGAGGAGTCGGCGGCAGCCCTGACGTCCGACGGCCGAGGATGAGCTAGTCAGGCAGGCCCATCGCGGCAGAGATCCGGCCGAGATCGTCGGTGCCGGAGAACTCGACGGTGATCTTGCCTTTGTAGCGGCCGGCATCAATGCGGACCCGGGTTTCGAGGTGGTCGGAGAGTCGCGCGGCCAGGTCGGCGATGTCGGGGGCAACGGGCTGGCGCTGTCGTGACCGGGCCGGCCGCTCCTCGGAAGGCGCCTCGCCGAGCGCGGCGATCTCCTCCACCGCCCGGACGGAGAGTCCTTCGGCCACCACGCGTTGGGCCAGCCGCTCCTGAGCAGCGGGCTCCTCCAGGATCAGGATGGCCCGGGCGTGACCGGCGCTCAGCACACCAGCCGCCACCCGCCGCTGGACGGTGGGCGGCAGCTTGAGGAGGCGAATGGTGTTGGAGATCTGGGAGCGTGAACGCTTGATCTTCGCGGAGAGTTCCTCCTGCGTGCAGCCGAAGTCCTCGAGCATCTGGGAGTAGGCAGCCGCCTCCTCCAACGGGTTGAGCTGTGCGCGGTGCAGATTTTCCAGCAGCGCATCACGCAGCAGGTTGTCGTCGGCGGTCTGCCGAACGATCGCCGGCACGGTCTCCCGGCCGGCCAGCCGGGCTGCCCGCCAGCGCCGCTCCCCCATCACCAGCTCGTATTTCTCGTCATCGAGCGGCCGGACGACGACCGGCTGCAGGAGGCCCACCTCGGTGATGGACTCGACCAGCTCGGCCATGGCGTCCTCGTCGAACACCGTCCTTGGCTGCCGAGGATTCGGGCTGATCGAATCGACCGGCAGCTCGGCGAACATCGACCCCTCCGCCGGCCGGAGTTCAGGCTCGGCAGTCGACTCAGCCGGGGGCGTGACGTCTGTTCGCAAGAACAGCTCGCCAAGTCCTCGACCCAGACCGCGCCGTTCGGTGGTGGTCGTCATGGCTTCTCCTCTGCGCCGCGGGCGGCAATCTCGCTGGCGGCCGCCAGGTAGGAAACCGAGCCGGCCGAATCGGGGTGGTAGGTGAGGACGGTTTGCCCGTAACTCGGTGCCTCCGAGATGCGCACGGAGCGTGGGATGACCGTGGGCAGCGTTTCCGCTGGGAAATGAGCACGCACCTCGTCGGCCACCTGAGCCGCGAGCCGGGTGCGCGCGTCGTACATCGTGAGCAGCACGGTGGTCAGTCGCAGTCGATCGTTCAGCTCACCCTTGACCAGGTTGATCGTGCGCATCAGCTGGGAGACGCCCTCCAGGGCGTAGTACTCGCACTGGATGGGGATGAGGATCTCCGATGCGGCTACCAGGGCGTTCAGCGTGAGCAGTCCGAGCGAAGGCGGGCAATCCAGGAACACATAGTCGGTCGGGTGGTCGCTGAGATAAGCCGTGAGCGCCCGGGATAAGCGGTTTTCGCGGGCCACGACGGAGACCAGCGCGATCTCCGCACCGGCGAGGTCGATGGTGGCCGGTAAGACCTTGAGGTTGGAAGCCTCGGGGGATTCCACGACGTGATCGGCCATCGCGGCATTGCTGAGCAGGACCTCATACGTTCCGGGTGTTCCGGCAGCGTGGTCAATGCCAAGTGCAGTGCCGGCGTTTCCTTGAGGATCGAGGTCGACCACCAGAACCGACAAGCCACCGAGAGCCAATGCTGCCGCAAGGTTGACCACCGTGGTGGTTTTTCCGACGCCACCTTTCTGGTTCGCCACGACGAGGATCCGTGGTTCGGCCGGCGAGGGGAAGCGGAACTCGCCTGTTTCACGTGAAACATCGGTTCCCGGCTCGAGGGCTGGGGGAGGAGCGAACTCGTCGTCATCGAAATGGGCACGCCTGGGCCCCGGCGGACGAAGGCGTGGATCTGGCTGTGCCGCCTGTGGAGCGCTCGGCATGGACGGAGTGGTAACGCGCTGAGGCCAGTCGATCGTTTCACGTGAAACATTGGGCCAGCCGATCCGCTCGTCGACATGAACGGCGTGCGGCCAGCCGAGAGTCGGCGCGACTTCGACGTCGGTCACGAGACCGGCGCCGACCTCGGTCGAGGGATCGCTGTTCATCACATTCCCGTGCTCATGGCGGTTCCGTCGATACGCTATCGGGGTCCACTTCGTCGTTCGGTCAGGCGCGCGGCAGGATCATGAATCTGTGATCCGGACGACGGAAGCCGCCTCGGCACGCGGGTCGGCGCGTGGAGTCACCAGCTCGGCGGCCAACCGATGCTGGCTAAGCACTTCTGCAGCCTGGTCGATCTCGGCCGTGGCGTTCCGACCTTTCAGGGCAAGGATCACCCCGCCTGAACGCCGGAGCGGATTGCACCATCCGATGAGCCGGTCGAGCGGAGCGACGGCTCTCGCGACCACGATGTCGTAGCGTCCGGGATGATCCTCCGCCCGAGCCCGCACGACAGCGACCTTTGCGCTGAGGTGCAGGTCGTTCACCGCCTCCACGAGAAACGTGAATCGCCGCAGCAACGGCTCGAGGAGCGTAACCCGGAGGTCCGGTCGCAAGAGGGTCAGCGGAATTCCCGGCAGACCAGCGCCACTTCCGACGTCGATCACCGTGCGCTCAGGTTCGATCAGGCCGCCCAGTGCAGCGCTGTTGAGAATGTGCCGCTCCCACAACCGGCTGGCTTCCTTTGGACCAAGCAGCCCGTACGCGACTCCCTTGGTGGCCAATATGTCGACATATTGACTTACGCGGAGGGCCTCGTGCCCGTAAAGCTCGAGGGCAACCTGCTCAGCAGCTGCCGCGGGCGCGCTCGTCACCGGCCCATCAGGCGGGATGGACGACCACGTGTCGCCGGGGCTCCTCGCCCTCGGACGCACTGGTCAGGCCAGCGGCCACGACGGCGTCGTGCACGATCTTGCGCTCGAACGGGTTCATCGGCGCCAGCGGTACTCGTTCTTTGGTGTTCTGGGCTTCCGATACGGCCTCGGCTGCCAGCCGGACGAGCTGCTGGCGGCGCCGCTCGCGGTAACCGGCGACGTCCAACATCAGCCGACTACGGCCGCCGGTCTCGCTCATCACGGCCAGCCGGGCCAGCTCTTGCAGCGCGTCGAGGACCTCACCGTTCGTACCGACGAGCACTTCGGAGTCGCTGACGATGGAGACGTGAGCGCGGTCTCCTTCGATGTAGGTGTCGATGTCCCCGTCGAGATCGGCGATGTCGAGCAGTTCCTCGAGGTAGTCGGCGGCAATCTCCGCCTCAGTTTCCAAAGGGTTGGCGTCGTCAGCCGTTTCCTGACCTTCGTCAGGATCAGTGTCCGGTTCGTCGTCGGGCACAAGACCGGCGCCCGCCTCGGGCACCAGACCAGCGCCGGCCTCGGGGCCGGGTTCGTCGGTGGAAAGCTCGGACGTGACGTCCTCGTTCTCCGGCAGGTTGCTCACAACCCCTCCTGATATTGCGGCCAGAACTCAACTCTTGCGTTGGGATCGGCTCTGCTTGCGCGGCTGTTGCCTTACCACCCGCGGCGCCGCCGGAGCCGCCGCGCCACCCCCGTCAGGTACGGGCGCTAGCGGCCGCGCCCCGTTGCCGCTGCTGTCAGGCTCAGGCCCGTCAGGCTCCTGTCCTTCCGGCTTGCCCTTACCGTGCGCTCGCCGCCGGGCCTCCCAGGCGTCGTACGCCGGCGTCCCGGGAGCCGGATTGCGCCGAATGACGTAGAACTGCTGGCCCATCGTCCACAGGTTCGAGGTGAACCAGTAGATCAGCACGCCCACCGGGAAGTTGATGCCGCCCACGGCGAAGATCAGCGGGAACACGTAGAGCATGATCTTCTGCTGCTGAGCGAACGGCCCGGTCAACGCTTCCGGCGGCATGTTCTTGCGCATCAGCTGCAGCTGGGTGACGAACAAGGTCGCCGTCATGGCGACGATGAGCACCAGAGTGACGATGTGGACGCTGGTGATGCCGTTGTCGAAGCCAACCTTGAGGAAGGTGTCGGACAGGCGGGCGCCGAAGATGGTCGCGCTGTTCAGCGACTCCAGCAGTTCAGGATTGACCTTCAGCCAGTGGCCGCGGGGAATGTTGTGGGCGGCCCCGTCGAGCACTCGGAACAGTGCGAAAAAGATCGGCGCCTGAAGCAGCAGCGGAAGGCAGGAGGCCAGCGGGTTGGCGTTGTTCTCCCGGTACAGCTTCATCGTCTCTTGACCGAGCTTCTCCCGGTCATGGCCATACTTCTTCTGCAGTTCACGGACCTTGGGCTGCAGCAGCTGCATCTGCCGGGAGGACTTGATCTGCTTCACGAAGAGCGGGATCAGCGCGATCCGGATGACGACCGTCAACATGACGATCGACAATGCCCAGTTCCATCCGGAATCCGGACCGAGTAGCGGGCTGAACAGCTCGTGGAAGAGCACCAGAATGCCCGAGACCACCCAGTAGAGCGGCTGCATGATGGCGCTACCGAGGTCCTTGATCGAGTCCCATAAGCCCATCGGCACCAGCATCGGGATCAGGTCAAATATCACGCAACACCTCGTTGAAGCGACGGGATGGCGGCCCGTCGCGCTTGATCACGCATCTCTTCGGCAAATTCTGGGGTGCCAGGTACCGGGTCGTACCCACCGGGCGCCCACGGATGACAGCGCAGCAGCCTCCGCGCGGCCAGCCAGCTTCCCTTGGCCGCGCCATGCACCGAAATGGCGCGCAACGCGTACGCCGAACAGCTGGGGTAGTAGCGGCAGACATTCCCGTACAGAGGGCTGATCACCAACCGGTACGCCTTCAAGAAACCAATGAGCAGCCACTTCATGTCGCGCCCCGCTCTGCCAGGCGACCCACGGCGCTCGCCCAAGCCGCGGGGAGATCTGAGCGCAACCCGGCCAGCGACGTTGCCGAACGGGGGAGTGCGCGCACGACGACATCGGTACCTGCGGGCGTCGTCCGAATTCGATCGGCCGCCAGATGCCGCAGCCGGCGCTTGACCCGATTCCTCACCACTGCGTTGCCGATGGCCTTGGAGACCACGACTCCCACGAGAACCCGATTGTGCGGCACGCAGTCGGCGTGCAGGATCAAGGTGGGTCGGGTAACCCGGACACCTGATCGGATGGTTCGCTGAAAGTCCGCCGAGCGGGTCATCCGCGCCTTCTTGGGCAGCACCGGGGTCGTTGACCGGTTCAGGCGGAAAGCTTTTCGCGGCCCTTGCGCCGGCGGGCGGCCACAATGGCGCGGCCTGCTCGTGTCCGCATCCGAAGACGAAAACCATGCGTGCGGCTACGACGCCGGTTGCTCGGCTGGAACGTGCGCTTGCTCACGGGAAAGCTCCCACAATTGGCTGGTGACGGGCTCGGTTGGCGACTGCAGGAGTCGGCCCTGGACGCTGGGGCCAGCGACCTTCTAACGGTACGGGGCCCCGCCAAACCGGTCAAACCGGACGGCCCCCCGGTGAATCCAAAAGTTTCTTCTCTTTGTCCAGACGACACGCCGAGACTAGTTAAGAAACTCTGGCATCCCTTGCACAGCCGGGGAGACATTGCTAGCGTCACGGGTCGCCGACTACTTCTCATGCAGGCCGATTCCGAGTTCCCTGGTTCCTTGCCCCAGTGCTGCGGGCCCCGGTTTCGGAGGTTTCCACGGCTCATCCACACACTGTGGACAACTGTGTGGAGTGGGGTCAGCGAGAGCGACCGTCCGGTCGATGAGCAAGGAAGTTAGAGCAGATCAGTGATAGAGCCCTCGCTAAGCGATACCGATCCGCTGGTCCTGGCCTGGGAGCGCGTTCGTCACGCCGCCGGACCGGAACTTCGGCGCTGGTTGGTCAGCACCCGGCCGCTCAGCCTGGACTCCGACTCGGTAGTTATCGCGGCTCCCAATGCCTTCACCCGCAATCTGCTCGAGGGGCGATTCCGGCAGCCGGTGGAGGGCCACTTGAGCGAATACTTCGACCGGCCGGTCCAGCTGCTGGTGAAGGTCGACGACACTTTGCCACCGCCGACGTACGGCCATGACGACTCAGAAGACTACGAGTCGCTGAATGATCCGAATCTTTCGGAAGCCGCGCCCTATTCGGAGCCTGATGGCAACAACCACTCTCGCCCGACCTCCGACATCAGCCAGGACTTCGTCCGATATGAGCTCGATCACCCTCGACCGCTGACCGATCCGCCGCGCGACGAGCGTCCAGCCCGCCGCGAGCCTGACACCAGGCTCAACCCCAAGTACACCTTCGAAACCTTTGTTATCGGAGCGTCCAACCGGTTCGCGCACGCCGCCGCTATCGCCGTCGCGGAGAACCCGGGCAAGTCGTACAACCCGCTGACGATCTACGGCGAATCCGGCCTGGGCAAGACGCATCTGCTGCACGCGCTCGGACATTACGTCCGCAGCTACTTCGATCGTGTCCGGATTCGCTACGTCTCCACCGAAGAACTCACCAACGATTTCATCAACGCGATCAGCCAGAACCGCGGGGCCGACTTCCGCCGGCGCTATCGCGACGTCGACGTGTTGCTCATCGATGACATCCAGTTCCTGGAGGGCAAGGAGCAGACCCAGGAAGAGTTCTTCCACACGTTCAACACACTGCACAACGCCCAGAAGCAAATCGTGATGACGTCCGACCGCCCACCGAAATTGCTGGAGAACTTGGAACCGCGGTTGCGCAGCCGGTTCGGCTGGGGTCTGATCACCGACGTCCAGCCGCCAGATCTGGAGACCCGGATTGCGATCCTGCGCAAGAAGGAGGCGCAGGAACGGCTGACAGCCGGGCCGGAGGTGCTGGAGTTCATCGCGAGCCGGATCCAGACCAACATTCGCGAGCTCGAGGGCGCCCTAATCCGAGTGACCGCCTTCGCCAGCCTCAACCGGCAGCAGGTTGACCTGTCGCTGGCCGAGATCGTGCTCCGTGACCTGATTCCTGAGGGTGGCGACACACAGATCACCATCGGCATGATCATGGCCCAGACCGCGGACTACTTCTCGCTCACTATCGACGATCTGTGCGGCCAGAGCCGCACCCACCAGCTAGTCACCGCGCGTCAGATCGCCATGTATCTCTGTCGCGAGATGACCGACATGTCCTTGCCGAAGATCGGCCAACATTTCGGTGGCCGTGATCACACCACGGTCATGCACGCCGATCGCAAGATACGGACGCTGATGGCCGAGCGGCGTAGCGTCTTCAACCAGGTCACCGAGTTGACCAACCGGATCAAGCAGCAAGCTTCACAGCGGTAATCAGAGAAGCAAAGCCAAGCTATCTATTTCGCCGCCGTTACGGCATGCCCACAACTGGGGACAAGACTGTGTACAACGGTGGATGGTTCGCTCGGTGATTGGGGACCTGCTCTGCATACGCTGCAGCGCCTCGCAGGTCGTCCGCAGATCCTCCCCGTGTAGTTTTCGTGCTACTCACAGCCCTTCACCCCGACCGATCGGCCGGCGGCTAGGGCGTACGGACCTCATCCACAGCTTCCACAGCAGCTACGACTACGACGAGAAGATCTCTAGCTTTCTTGATGTCTAAGTCTCTCCCCCTGATCCACTGTGCACAGCCTCCCGACCCGCCATAATGCAAAGGTGGGCTTCCTGCGGAAACTGTTCGGTCGATCCGACGAGTCCGACGATTCCGGCGAGGACGCGCCCATCACCCTGAACCTCGACATGCGTCTTGCGCAACTGGAGCGGCTGGAACGCGCGCTGGACGCGCTCGCCCGTGAGATGCGCGCCTGTCACACCACCGACGACCCGGGCTGGCGCAGCCGAGTCAACGAGTACGGCCGGCTCGCCGGGGACGCCATGGCGCTACGTAAAGGCACGCCGACCCGCGAGGGCGTGCTGGACTTGGTCTTCGAAGTACGCCCGGTTTTCACCGGACCGATTCCTGACGGGATGGCGGGGCTGGGACCGCTCCAAGATGAGGTCATGGCCGCCGCCAACGAGCTGCGCGAGCTGCTGCCTGGAGAACGGGGATAGAACGCGGTCACGCCGGCCTCCACAGTCCGAGGCTGGTCGATATGATCGTCGGGCGCAGCGATGACCCAGTGGTGATACGTCGCGTCCAGCCGCCGAAGGAGGCAGTGTGAAGATCCGGCTCGAGCGCGATGTGCTCGCCGAGGCCGTGCAATGGGCCGCTCGCAGCCTGCCGGTGCGTCCCAGCGTGCCGATCCTCGCCGGACTTCTGGTTCGGGCCGATGCCGAGAATGTCACTTTCTCCAGCTTCGATTACGAGACCTCCGCTCGGATCTCGGTGCCAGCCATGGTGGCCGACGAGGGAGAAGCGTTGATCTCTGGCCGACTGCTCGCCGACATCTCGCGCAGCCTGCCGGGCAAGCCGGTCGACATCAGCGCCGACGACAGCCGGATGGAACTGATCTGCGGAAGTGCCCGCTTCACCTTGCAAACCCTGCCGGTCAGTGACTATCCCAAGCTGCCGTCGCTGCCGGAGGAGACCGGCACCGTACGCAGCGATGCGTTCGCCGCGGCAGTCGCCCAGGTCGTGGTCGCGGCTGGCCGCGACGAATTGCTGCCGGTCTTTACCGGAGTAAGGGTGGAGATTGAGGGCGATCTGATCTCGCTGTTAGCCACCGACCGCTACCGGATGGCGCTGAAAGAGCTGTCCTGGAATCCGGGGTCAACTCAGGTGTCGGCGACCGCTCTGGTGCCGGCTCGAGTGCTGTCGGAGACCGCGAAATCGATGACCACGGGCGAGGAAATCACATTGAGCCTCGGCAGCAGCGGCGCCGGCGAGGGAATCATTGGCTTCGCCGGTCATGGAGCCGCTGGTGAGCGGGAGACGACCACCCGGTTGCTGGACGGCGAATTCCCCAAGGTCCGGCACATCATGAACACCGCCGCCTCGATGAACGTCCGGGTCAACACCGCCGAGGTGATCGCGGCCGCGAAACGGGTGGCGCTGGTAGCGGAGCGCAACACGTCCCTGCGGATGCTGGTCGGCGACGGCATGATCACCTTGGAGGCCGCGACCGGTGACCAGGCGCAGGCGTCGGAGGCCATCGAGGCGGCAATCGCCCAGGTCTCCGCAGCTGATCCACCGGTGGTCGCGGCCGGCTTCAACCCGACATACCTGCTCGACGCCCTCAGTGCCTTTGACACTCCATACGTGAATTTCGCTTTCACCGCCCCGAGCAAACCCTGCCAGCTGACCGGCGTGGCCGAATTGGACGGCGAACCGCGTACCGATTACCGGCACGTGATCATGCTCATGAGGTTGCCGTCGTAACCCAACCCTGAGCTCGTCGAAGGGCCAATGCCTATCCGCCTCCGGTCGCGCTCTGTTATGTTTTTGACGCTCTCGCGACGAAGGGATGTGCCATGCAGCTGGGAATGATCGGGCTGGGCCGAATGGGCGCGAACATCGTTCGCCGGCTGATGCGCAACGGGCATGAATGCGTCGTCTTCGATGTCAACCGGGACTTCGTGGCCGCGCTGGAGGCTGAGGGTGCGACGGGCGCGATCACCATGGAGGAGTTCGTCAACCAGCTCACCAAGCCCCGCGTCTGCTGGGTGATGATCCCGGCCGGCATCACCGGCAAGATCGTCGAGCAGCTGTCCGACATCCTCGACGACGGCGACATCATCATCGACGGTGGCAACTCCAACTATCGCGACGACGTCCGCCGGGCCGCGAAGCTGCGGGAACAAGGCATTCACTATGTCGATATCGGCACCAGCGGTGGGGTCTTCGGGCTCGAACGCGGCTACTGCCTCATGGTCGGTGGCGATGACAGCGCGATCCAGACCATCGACCCGATCCTCAAGACGATCGCGCCTGGGACCGGCGAGGTCGCCCGAACGCCCGGTCGTGAGGGTGATCTTGCGCCGGAGGAGCAGGGCTATCTCCACTGCGGCCCTTCGGGTGCCGGCCACTTCGTGAAGATGGTCCATAACGGCATCGAGTACGGCATCATGGCCGCCTTCGCGGAGGGCCTCAACATCTTGCACAACGCCGACGCCGGCATCACGGCCACCGAGCACTCGGCCGAGGTGGCGCCGCTGGAAGAGCCGCAGTATTACCAGTTCGATATTGACGCCGGCAAGGTCTCCGAACTGTGGCGCCGGGGCTCGGTGATCTCCTCGTGGCTGCTGGACCTCACGGCCGCGGCCCTGTACGCCAACCCGACGCTGGAAGGGCTGGCCGGCCGGGTGTCCGACTCGGGTGAGGGTCGCTGGACGGTCAAGGCAGCAGTGGACATCGGCGTACCGGCACCAGTCCTGTCCGCATCGCTTTTCGAGCGGTTTGCGTCCCGGGATCAGGACCACTTCGCCAACCAGGTTCTCTCGGCCATGCGACAACAGTTCGGCGGCCACGCCGAGCTGCCGGCGGGCCAAGAGCTGGAGGCCGGCGGCGAGAAGGCCGATCGGGTCGAGTCCACCAGCGTCGAACGCTGAGCTACCTCAGACGTCACACGGCAGGAACACCGGCACCCGATCAACCTCCTTCCCTCCCATGTTCGTTGACTACTTGCAGTTGGCCGACTTTCGGTCGTACGAGGCAGTCGACGTTGCCGTCGGCGCTGGCGTGCGCATCTTCCTCGGGCCCAACGGGCAGGGCAAGACCAATCTGGTCGAAGCGATCGAATATCTCTCCACGCTGTCGTCACACCGGGTCTCCTCGGACCAGCCCTTGGTTCGGGTTGGGGCGGAACGAGCAGTCATACGCGCCCGGGTGCAGGCAGGTCTCGGTGACCCGCGGCAGCTGCAGCTTGAGCTGGAGATCACACCCGGCAAGGCCAACCGTGCGCGGCTGAACCGATCGCCACTGCGGCGTGCTCGGGAGCTGGTCGGCGTGTTGCGTACGGTCGTGTTCGCCCCGGACGACCTGGCCATCGTGAAGGGCGATCCGAGCGAGCGGCGCCGCTTTCTCGATGATCTTGTGGTCAGCCGCTGGCCCCGGCTGGCAGGCGTACGTGCCGACTACGAACGCGCTCTGCGCCAGCGCAACACCTTGCTCAAGTCGCTCGGCGGACGGGTCCGTGGTCCAAACGCTTCCCACGAGGTGGAGTCGACTCTGCACGTCTGGGACACCCACCTCGCCGACGCGGGAGGCGATCTGCTGCAGGCGCGGCTCACCACGCTGGCCGATCTCGCGCCGCATGTGCACAAGGCGTACGCCGAGATCGCCCCGACCAACAACGACGCGACCGCCGAATACAAGGCTTCGATCGACGTCAGTGGGCTCACCTCGGGCCACAGCCCGGACCGAGCCGCCTTGGCGGAGGCGATGCGGCACGCGATGGCCGACCTGCGGTCGGAAGAAATCGCCCGTGGACTGTCGTTGGTGGGCCCACATCGCGACGACATCACCCTGACCCTCGGCGTGCTTCCTGCCAGGGGCTATGCCAGCCACGGCGAATCCTGGTCCTTTGCGCTGGCCCTCAAGCTGGGCAGTTTCTCCCTGCTCCGAGCCGACGGCATTGAGCCGGTGTTGGTGCTCGACGATGTCTTCGCCGAACTCGACTCGGCGCGGCGCGAGCGGCTCGCCGCCGCGGTCAGCGTCGCCGAGCAGGTCCTGGTCACTGCCGCAGTCAGCGCGGATGTGCCCGAGGTGTTGCGGGGTCGGCGCTACTTGGTATCGGCTGGTCAGGTGACCCCCGATGAGTGAACTTCCGCCACCTCCCGCCCACAATGACGCTAAAACTCACGATGACACCGGTCTCGACCTCGCTCGCACGATCGCCCAGTCGGTCGGTGCCCAATCCCGGCGTCGGCGGCGCCGGGACAACCGTCGCGAGCCAACCGTTCCCCAGTCCTCCGGCGCTCACCCGGACGATCGGGACCCGAAGCTGCTCTCCGAGGCAGTGGACCAGCTGATCGAAGCCAAGGGCTGGGCTACCGACATCAACGTGCACACACTGCTGGCGCGCTGGTCGAGCCTGGTCGGCGGAGTGAACGCGGCACATTCGGTTCCCGAGTCCTACGCCGACACCATCCTGACCGTCCGAGCAGAATCCACCGTCTGGGCCACCTCGCTGCGTTCCATCGCTCCGCAGCTGGTTGCGCGGCTCAATGACCAGCTAGGGCAGGGCACCGTCAGCCGCGTCAAGGTCCTCGGTCCCGAAGGTCCGTCGTGGAAAAAGGGACGGCGCTCGGTCCGCGACGGCCGGGGGCCTCGGGACACGTACGGCTGAGGGCCCCGCTGGGCCGATTCAGCGGGTCTCAGCAGAGCGGGGTGCGTACGGGGAGTACCGGGAGCACCCGCGGTGCGTCCAAAGGGCTGCAAAGTGCCGTCTGATCGCAGATTTGTGCGTCCGGACCAGCCCCGCGAAGCGGATTTGAGGCGTCGCCGCGCTAGAATGGCCATGTCTCAACACAGGCTGCAGGATGGGCCCTCAGCCCAGCCGTCCAGCCGGTGCGCAAATCATCGCGCCGCCTACCTTCGATCGTCGCATCTGATCGTTGCGACGAAATGAGGTCTGGGCGGCGCACGTGTGACAGGAGCCCGACCCGGTGCCGGAGGAAACCCCCGACGAGTCCGCCAACCCCAACTCCACGTTCGCTAACAATGCCTCTCCGGATGGCTTCGCCCCCCTCGATACCGCCCCACTCGACGCCGTCCCGTTAGATCCGGAGCTGCTTCAGCCCGACGAGGTCGAGCACATTCTGGTCGAACGCTCGGAAGCGCCTAGCAGACCCGGGGAGTACGACTCCGAGTCGATCACCGTTCTGGAAGGCTTGGAGGCGGTCCGCAAGCGGCCTGGTATGTACATCGGGTCGACTGGCGAGCGGGGACTGCACCATCTCGTGTCTGAGGTGGTCGACAACGCGGTTGACGAGGCGCTGGCCGGATATTGCGACACGATCCACATCGAGCTCCTGCCCGAGGGTGGTGTTCGGGTGACCGACAACGGCCGGGGAATCCCGGTTCGGGAGCACCCGACAGAGAAAATGTCCGCACTCACCGTCGCCTTGACCATGCTGCACGCCGGCGGAAAGTTCGGCTCCGGTGGATACAAGGTGTCTGGCGGACTGCACGGGGTCGGAGTCTCGGTCGTCAACGCGCTATCCAGCCGGCTCAGCGTCGACGTGAAACGCGACGGCTACCGCTGGACTCAGAACTTCACCCTCGGTGAGCCGAACGGGCCGTTGCAGCGACATGAGCGCACCGATGAGACAGGGACCATGGTCACCTTCTACGCCAGCCCTGACATCTTCGAGACCACCGCCTACTCGTACGAGAAGCTGGCCACCCGATTCCGCGAAATGGCCTTCTTGAACAAGGGGCTGAGCCTGACCATCACCGATGAGCGGCCGGACCGCACCGACGACGCGGAGAACCCCTTCACCGACACCTTCCGCTACGACGACGGCCTGATCGACTACGTGAAGTACCTGACGGGGTCCAAGGAACCGGTCCATTCTTCGGTGATCGCCGTCGAGGCGGAGAAGGCCTCCGGGCTCAGCGTCGAGGTGGCCATGCAGTGGAACACCTCCTACAACGAGTCGGTCCACACCTTCGCCAACACGATCAACACCCACGAGGGCGGGACCCACGAGGAGGGTTTTCGGGCTGCGTTGACCAACACGGCCAACAAATGGGGCGAGAACTGGGGGATGATCAAGAAGCCCGAGGATCGGCTGTCCGGTGACGACATCCGCGAGGGTCTGACCGCGATCATTTCGGTCAAGCTGGCCGAGCCTCAGTTCGAGGGCCAGACCAAGACCAAGCTCGGCAACACAGAGGCGCGGTCGTTCGTGCAGCAGGTGGTCAACGCCAAGCTGGGGGACTGGTTCGAGCAGAATCCCGGCGAGGGCAAGGCGATCATCCGCAAGGGTCAGGCCGCGGCCATCGCCCGGCTGGCGGCCCGTAAAGCTCGCGACGCCGCCCGGGACCGCAAGGGGTTGCTCGGTCGAAGTGGCCTGCCCGGCAAGCTGTCGGACTGCCAGTCGACCAACCCGGAGGAGTGCGAGGTCTTCGTGGTCGAGGGCGACTCAGCCGGCGGATCTGCCAAGGGCGGCCGCGATCCGCGGATCCAGGCGATCCTGCCGATCCGGGGGAAGATCCTCAACGTCGAAAAGGCGCGCATCGACCGGATCCTGCAGAATCAGGAGGTGCAGGCCATCATCAGCGCCCTGGGGACGGGCGTGCACGACGACTTCGACATCGACAAGCTGCGCTATCACAAGATCATCATGATGGCCGACGCGGATGTGGACGGCGCCCACATCCGGACCCTGCTGCTGACCTTGATGTTCCGCTTCATGCGGCCGCTGATCGAGGCGGGGCACGTGTTCCTGGCCCAGCCACCGTTGTTCAAGATCAACTGGGTGGGTGCTCCGGCCGAGCTGGCCTACACCGATGCCGAGCGGGACGCGCTGCTGCGGGTTGGCAGCGAGGAGGGCAAGCGGTTGCCCAAGGAGAACGCCATCCAGCGCTACAAAGGCCTCGGTGAGATGAATCCCGACCAGCTGTGGGACACCACGATGGATCCGGACAACCGGATCCTGCTGCAGGTGACGTTGGACGATGCGGCGCAGGCCGACGAGATGTTCTCGATCTTGATGGGCGAGGACGTCGAGCAGCGTCGCGTCTTCATCCAACGGAACGCAAAGGATGTGCGCTTCCTTGACATCTGACGCGCCGGAGATTGCTGACCGGCGGGAGCCGGTGGACCTGCAGGACGAGATCCAGAAGTCCTACCTCGACTACGCGATGAGCGTCATCGTCGGGCGGGCGTTACCGGACGTACGAGACGGGCTCAAGCCGGTGCATCGCCGAATTCTGTACGGGATGTACGACGGCGGCTACCGGCCCGACCGGGGGTGGAACAAGTGCGCCCGCGTCGTCGGGGAGGTGATGGGCCAGTACCACCCGCATGGCGACAGCGCCATCTACGACACCTTGGTGCGCCTGGCACAGCCGTGGGTGATGCGTTATCCGCTGGTCTCGGGACAGGGCAACTTCGGCTCGGCGGGCAACGACAAGGCCGCGGCCATGCGCTACACCGAGTGCAAGATGGCGCCACTGGCCATGGAGATGGTCCGTGACATCACCGAGAACACGGTGGACTTCAAGCCCAATTACGACGGCAAGGAACAAGAACCCGTCGTCCTTCCCAGCCGGTTCCCGAACCTGCTGGTCAACGGATCCACCGGCATCGCCGTGGGCATGGCGACCAACATCCCGACCCACAACCTCCGCGAGGTCGCCTCGGCCGTGCAATGGTCGCTGGAGCACCCCGAGGCCTCCGCCGAGGAGCTGCTCGAGGCCGCGATCGAGCGGATCAAAGGCCCCGACTTCCCCAATGGCGCGCTGATCGTCGGCCGGCGCGGCATCGAAGACGCCTACCGTACGGGCCGCGGCTCGGTGATCATGCGCGCCGTTGTCGATCTCGAGGAGGACCGCTCCGGTCGGACCCTTCTGGTCGTCACGCAGCTCCCGCATCTGGTGAATCCCGACAACCTGGCGCTCAAGATCGCCGAGCTGGTCAACGCCGGAAAGCTCAACGGTATTGCGGACATCCGCGACGACACCTCGGCCCGCACCGGACAGCGGCTGGTCATCGTGCTCAAGCGCGACGCCCAACCGAAGGTGGTGCTCAACAACCTCTACAAGCACACCCAGCTGCAGGAC
>DASQUD010000355.1:0-3626 GCA_035641455.1 Propionibacteriaceae bacterium
GAGGTTGATGGACATGACCACCGCGGCCCATCCCACCGTGACTGCCAGCGCCAGCCGGTACGAACGCCAGCTCGGGTGCAGTCCGAGGCCCCAGGTCAGATAGATGGCAGCCCACATCACCAACACATGCTGAAGCCAGTAGGAGACGAATTCCAGGACTGGAGCAATGTCCATCTCCAGGTCGGGGGTGAGCAATGCCTGCGGGTTGAGGGTGAGACCCCAGTAGTAGGTCAGGGCCAACGCCCATGGCCGCCTGCTCCACAGCGCATAGCCCGTGACCAGTCGTAGGACGTCTGACAGATGCAGCGGGAGCGACTGCTCCAGGACGAACAATGGCGGAACCAGCCAGACGGCCATGAAGCCGAGCGTCACCGCCAACTGAACGACTCCGAAGACACGTGTGAACCGCTCAGCCAGCGGTGTGTCACGGTGGCGACGACCAAACCTGACGAGCACCACAGCGCCGATGACCGTCAGCGCCAGCAAGGCCCAGTGTGTCAGGCCGTACGGCGTGAACGTCGGATCAGCCGCCGACATGTCCACGTGGACAACGCTAGAGCGGGCGCGGGCTGCTGATCACTTCAATTTCCGACCAGCTCATCGAGGGCCATCCCTCCAACACGTCCATCTGCCTCGAGACTGAATGCCGCTGTTCCGCCGCTCCCCTTGTTCGGTCTCCGCCCTCCAGTGGGCAATGGCCGTTGCCGCCCTCTCGATACGCGAGCTTCGTGGCTTTGCACGACCTGCGCTATAGTTTCCGGGCGCCGAAGGGCGTACGCAGTTGGGTCGACAAGGCCCCGTAGCGCAGTTGGTTAGCGCGCCGCCCTGTCACGGCGGAGGTCGCGGGTTCGAGTCCCGTCGGGGTCGCGAGAGCGGCGAGAGAGCCCAATCTGTCGTCGCTCCTCGCCCATGCGGTACGTTGCGCGGGCACGGCCAGGTAGCTCAGTCGGTAGTAGCGTTCGCCTGAAAAGTGAAAGGTCGCCGGTTCGATTCCGGCCCTGGCCACAGCTGATGCTGCGACAGTCTTTCCGACATCGCACACCGCCTGCATTTCCAGCCGCCGCTGACCGCATCCATCGCGCACGCTAGCCCGGAATCCTTCTACTAAAGGCCTGTCAACTGCCGGAGGAGGAGGGTGACCATGCTTCGCCCGGCACTGGCAGATCGAGAGCCGACGCGCCCGTCCAACCACCGTCACCAGAGCACTAAGGTGACATTCACTGCACATGGTGCGCAAAGCAGGCTTTCACCACGGAGGGAATCGACGTTCGTGACCGTCTTCTCCGACGACGAGCCCGACGTCCTCGTGCGAGGTTTCGTGGCCGGAGACGAGTCGGCCCTCGAGGCGATCTATCGCCGCTACTCCGCCCTGGTCTACACCGTCGCCTTGCGCTCGCTGGGTGACGTGACTGAAGCCGAGGATGTCACCCAGAAGGTCTTCGTCGCAGCGTGGAGCGGTCGGCAGAACTATCAACCCGACCGGGCGAGTTTGCCAGCATGGCTGCTCGGCATCACCCGGAACAAGGTGGTGGACGCGCATCAGGCGCGGGGCAAGCAGCGCCGGATTCAGACTGAGCTGGCCGCGGACGCTCAGCCGCCGTCCGACCCGATCGACATCGCCGAACGCCTGATTCTCGCCGAGGAGATCGCCAAGCTGGACGAGGTGCCGCAGCGGGTACTCCGGATGGCGTTCTACGAGGACCTCACTCACGCTCAGATCGCCGAGCGGCTGCAGATGCCACCGGGCACGGTGAAGAGCCACATCCGTCGCAGCTTGATCAAGCTGAAGCGCCGATTGGAGGTCTGGACCGATGCATCCGAGTCCTGACGTCCTTGCGCTGCTGGCACTCGGTGAGAAGGCCGGTACCGCTGAGGAGCGCAGCCACGTCGACAGCTGCCCCGTGTGCCTGGCAGAAGTGGCGGAGTTCGTTCGGGTCGCCGCAGTCGGTCGGAGCGCGACGGCGACCGATGAGCTACAGGCGCCGCGTCCTGAGGTCTGGCAGGCCGTACGGTCTGAACTCGGCTTGGGCGAGGCCACAACCGCTCCCCGTCCTTTCGACGGCAAGGTTGCGGAGGTGCCGCCGGAGACCGTACGGGAGCTGCCGAGAGACAGGTCACCTCGTGACAGCACGGGCACAGGTCCAGCCGCTGCCGCGCCCCACTCAGGTCGTCGTCGAAGCTCCAGGGGGCGACGGGCGTTGTCGTTGGCGCTCGCCGCGGCCGTTGTCTTGGTGGTGGGCTTCGGCTTGGGCTTCCTGTTCGACCGTATTGTCCAGCCCACCGCGACAGTGGTCGAACGAGCGCAGTTGCAGGCGCTCCCGGCCTGGCCCGGAGCGACAGGTGAGGCGTGGGTCGAGCGGGACAGCACCGGCGACCGTTTCCTCGAGGTCAGGGTCGACTCGGTGCGAGCAGACCCGGGCTATCGCGAGGTCTGGTTGATCGACCGCAACGTCAAAGCGATGTCCTCGATGGGGTACCTCAACAACGGGGTCGGACGATTCAACATCCCCGACGACCTGGACCTCAACCAGTTCCCCATCGTGGATGTGTCGGCCGAACCTACCAATGATGCGGACCCCACCCACTCCGGCGACTCGATCGTTCGGGGCCAGCTGGCCTCGTGACTGCGGGCACCTTCACCAAGCACTCTCGTACCAGCGATCCGGCGTTCTTCGCCATCGAAGCTGCGGGCTTGCGGTGGCTGGCCGATGCCGGCCCTGATTCCGCCAGAGTCGTGAGGGTCATCGACGTGTCGCCGGAGCACATCGTGCTGGAACGCGTGACACCGACCCGGCCGACGCGGAAGGCCGCCGAGGCATTCGGTGGCGCACTGGCTGTCACGCACGCGGCGGGCGCTGATGCGTTCGGTGCCTCGCCGGACGGCTGGGCTGGCGACGGCTACATCGGGCGGCAGCCGCTGAGCATGAGGCCGACCGGGACCTGGGGTCAGTTCTACGCCGAGCAGCGGGTACTCCCGTATGCGCGCCGTGCCCAGCAGGTCGGCAACTTGAGTCGGAAGGGCGGTGCACTGGTTGAGCGAGTCTGCGAGCGATTGGTCGCCGGCCAGTTCGACGACGGCAGATCCCCCGCGCGTATCCACGGCGATCTGTGGTCGGGCAACGTGATCTTCACCGCCGACGGGGTGGTCATGATCGATCCGGCCGCACACGGCGGCCATGGGCTGACCGATCTTGCCATGCTGCATCTCTTCGGTACGCCGGAACTGCCGGCGCTCACCGCGGCGTATGTCGAGGCCGCCGGGCTCGACAGACACTGGGAGAGCTTGATCGGGCTGCATCAATTGCATCCGCTGCTCGTGCACGCGGTTAGCCATGCCGCCTCGTACGGGGCTGCGGCTGAGCAGACTGCGGCTCGCTACGCGTGAGCGGGCAAGTGGGGGCGTGGCGGAGCGCCATCTGTGGCCTTGTGCGGAACGACGCAACACTCAGGCCCAGACCGGGGCCACATCTGTGACTTTGTGCGGAAAGACGCAACTGCTCAGGCCCAGACCGGGCCACATCTGTGACCTTGTGCGGAAAGACGCAGCGGAAAGATGCACCAATCGGCGGCGGGTGCGCGGCTGAGCAGGGCCAGTCAGGCGGCCGTGGTCGGCGTGCGGCTCGGCT
>DASQUD010000356.1:0-14034 GCA_035641455.1 Propionibacteriaceae bacterium
GGCGCCGAACGCGTCCCAATCGACTTCACCGGCGTAGAGCACCGCGTTGCGGCCGCGGCCGATGTCGATGAACGCCGCCTCCATGGAGGGCAGCACATTCTGCACCCGGCCGAGGTAGACATTGCCGATCAAGGACATGGCCGAGTCGCGGTCGACGTAGTGCTCGACCAGGATGTCGTCCTCGAGCACCGCGATCTGAGCCAGATCCTCCCGCTGCCGAATGATCATGTTTCTGGTAACCGACTCGCGCCGGGCCAGGAACTCCGCCTCGCTGAGGATTGGTACTCGGCGGCGACCAGCTTCGCGGCCCTCGCGTCGGCGCTGCCGTTTCGCCTCCATCCGGGTGGAACCCTCGATGCCGGTGACCGCCTGGCTGGATCGTTCGCGGCGGGATTCCCGAACCCGGACAACGACGTCGCTGGGATCATCTGGCGAAGCGCCGGCATCCTCTCCTCGTCTGCGCCGCCGGCGCCGACGCCTGCGTTGGTCATCCCGCTCAGAGGCGTCCTCACCGGCGGCAATTTCATCGGCTACAGGCACTGCCGCAGCCTCGGTGAGCCGGTCCGCTATCTGCTCGATGTCGTCGCCTGACGGCAGCTCAAGGTTGTCGGGTCCGCGGGCCTCTTCAGTGTCTGATTCGTCATCGCCACGTCGCCGGCGCCTCCCACCCCGCCGCCGCCGACGGCGGCGGGCGGGCTCCTCGCCCGCGACCGCAGCCTGTTTCTCAGTGGCCTCGTCAAGACCTTCCTCGGCGCCATCAAGCGAGTCGTCAAAGGGAGGGAGCTCGTCGCCGGGAGGAACCACCTCTTGGTCAGTACTGGGCTGCTCCTGCTCCGCGTCGACAACGCCGACGGATTCGTCGGATGGCTTCAGCTCGGCCGCCGGCGACGCCTGCACGTCCACCGTCGCGGGCTCATCCACACTGCTGACCGCGGTGTGGGGCGGTACGTCGACGCGCTGGTCGGTCTGAGGCGTGTCAGCAGGCCCAGCGACGGCCGGAGGCGTCCCGTCGGCAGCCGTCGCAGCGGCTTTCTTCGAAGACCGCTTGCGCGGCGGGGGTGCTGTCGAGTCACCAGACGAATCAGCCGATTCCGCCACCTTCGTGGCCGTCTTCTTAGCTGCGGCCTTCTTGGCTGGCGAGGTCGTGCGGGTCCTCTTCGCGGCCGTCCGGGGGGCCGGCGGCTCACTCGCGGTCGACAGGTCAGGCGGCTGCGCTGGAGCACCTTCTCCAGCGAGCCCCGGGCCTGTCGGCTCATCCGTGGTGTGCTCGGGTGTCGAACTCACGGTCTCGATGACCGGAGCCCCCTCAGTGCCTCCTGGCGGGCCAGCCGCTCGTACGGCTGCTCGTCGCCGCCGAGCGGGCGGCGGCGAATCGACCGGATCTGCTGCATTGGTTGTGGGTTGGGTATTCGTGTCGGGCTCGTTATCGAGCATCCGGACTCCTCAACGGCGCGAATGACCGCGCCAAGTTCGTTCGCGGCTCCAGGTCAACTGGGCTGCGGAAGCTTACGTAGGCGATGGGAAGCGGCAAGCGCTCCCGCGGTCAGGCGCCCGGTATCAGTGGGCGCTCGTCGCGGTGGAGCATCGGCGCACTTCGAGCAACGACCTGTCACGTCGTTGCATCCATCGAGGTCGAGCGCCCCCGCACTCGAACCGCAGCCAGTATCCCACATGTCCAAGCAGCCATCGTGCATCAGCGCTGGAGCGGCGCGCTCGAGGCGGGCGCATCGATCTCCCCCGTGCTCGAGTTGAGCGTCCCTTGCTGGAGCCGAGTGCACAGGGGCACTTCGCTGGGTCGGAAGTCGGGCGCGAGCCGGCCGAGGGCGACAAGAACATCGTCGGGTCTGACCAGGGGGGCTGAATGAGAGGTCAGGAGCAGCAGCGAGGTTCTCTCAATCGACAGCGACAGCACAGCGTTGCGTGCATCGAAGTCCCGGAGGCCGTTCTTCGTCATGCGCTGAACCGGCACGGACGACGCTGCAAGGAAGCGGTCGACGGCATCCTCGAGCACGGCATCTGGCACCCCCACGAGATCGATCCGCCACAGCGAACCGGTCAGCAGGTCGCTCAGCGGTGTTCGGGAGGCCATGACGACCTCGAGGATGTCCAGGCCCGGCGGCAATGCCGCGTCCAGTGCCGCCCGCACCTTCTCCGGATCGCACGGCTCGGTCAGGCCAATCTCCAGATACTCCGCCTCGCTCGCCGCCCCAGTAGGGACTGAATTGGCGTACGAGATGCGGGGATGCGGCGAGAAGCCGGAGGAGTAGGCCATCGGCACATCCGCGCGACGGAGCGCCCGCTCGAACGCGCGGCCGAAGTCGCGCGAGCTGGTGAAGCGGGCACGACCTCGTTTTGCGTACCGGATCCGTAGCCGCTGCCTCGGTGGGGCGTGCTGTTCTGGCTGGGTACGACCGGCCACGCCGAGCAACTTACCCGGCGGTGACGTGATGCCAAACGAACGCTAGAGGTCGACTCTCTCGTTCTCGGCGCCTTCGTACGGCTTCCCGGTCACCTTGGCCTTGGCGAAACTCAGGATCGAGGCAACTCGACCGCCGGGCGTGTCCCAGTACTCCGCGCCGTGACCGCTGACCTTGATCAACACCACGTTGGGATCATCGGGACCTTGGGGTAGCCAGGCCTCCACCCAGGCGTTCCACAGGTCGTGGACCTTGGCCGAGTCGTCGACGACATGTGCCTCGCCGTCGATCGAGATCCAGGTGTCGTTGGAGGAGAGGGTGACCCCGACGTGCGGATTGAAGGCGAGATTGCGCACCACGCGGGAATCCCGCTCAGCGAAGAACCATAGATCGCCGTCGAACTCCACCTCCTGCTGAGCCATCGGCCGGCTGATGAAGTGCCCGTCCTCGTCCACGGTGGTCAGCATTGCGATCTTGATATCCCTGGCCAGCTCAGCGAGCCTGCTGACGCTACCGGTTTCCTCTGCCATGAGCTTCCTTCCAAGTCGAGTGGGTACTTCTTTCATACCCTGCCGCTACCCGATTCAGATGCGCGATTGAGGTACGGGCAGACCTGGGTGCATCGAAGTCCTCGCCCGTCCAAGAAGGAGCAAATGTGAGCACGGACATCATGGAGCGGATCCGGTACGCACGCGACCGGGCACTAGAAGCGGAACAGACTGAGCGGCAGCGCATCGCGGACGCGGACAACGAAGAGCTGCAACGGGCGGCGTCCGTACGGCTGGCCACTCGACAGGCGGTACGGGAGGCACTGGACGACATCCTCGACGAGCGATCTGATCCCGCCAAGCCGTCATAGGCCCCTCCTATCACGTGAGGCCGTTGGTGACGGCTGCGATGGGCAACAAGGAGCGGCCGGTCGGACCAATCTGAATCGTGGTGTCCAATTGCGGGCACACGCCGCAATCGAAGCACGGCGTCCAGCGGCAGTCGTCCACCTCGGTCTCGTCCAAGGCGTTCTGCCAGTCCTCCCACAGCCATTCCCGGTCAAGACCCGAGTCCAAGTGGTCCCAGGGCAGCACCTCGTCATAGTCGCGCTCGCGGGTGGTGTACCAGTCCAGGTCGACGCCGGTGCCGGCCAGCCCAGTCTCGGCGCACCCGACCCAGCGCTCGTACGAGAAGTGCTCGCTCCAGCCGTCGAAGCGGCCGCCCTCGCGCCAGACCGCTTCGATGATCTTGCCGACCCGGCGGTCGCCGCGGCTCAGCAGGCCCTCGACAGCACTCGGCTTGCCGTCGTGATAGCGAAAGCCGATCGCTCGGCCGTACTGGCGGTCGCTGCGGATCGCCTCCCGCAGCTTGGCCAGCCGGGCGTCGACTGTTTCATGATCACATTGGCCGGTCCACTGGAATGGGGTGTGCGGCTTCGGTACGAAGGCGCCGATGCTCACCGTGCACCGGATATCTCGGCGCCCGCTCACCGATCGTCCGGTGGCGATGACCTTCTTGGCCAGGTCTGCAATGGCCAGCACGTCCTCATCGGTCTCGGTGGGCAGGCCGCACATGAAGTACAGCTTCACCTGGCGCCACCCGTGGGAGTACGCCGCCGCCACCGTGCGAATCAGATCCTCTTCGGTGACCATCTTGTTGATCACTTTGCGCAGCCGCTCCGAACCGCCTTCTGGCGCGAAGGTCAGACCCGATCGGCGGCCGTTGCGGGACAGTTCGTTGGCCAGGTCGATGTTGAAGGCATCGACCCGGGTACTGGGCAGCGAGAGTGACACGTTCGTGCCCTCGTACCGATCCGCCAGCTGGCGGGTGATGTCGCCGATCTCGGAGTGATCGGCGCTGGACAAGCTGAGCAGCCCCACCTCCTCCAGCCCGGTGGCCTCGATCCCGGCCTGAACCATGGCCCCAATGACCTCGATGCTGCGCTCCCGCACCGGGCGCGTGATCATGCCCGCCTGACAGAACCGGCAGCCCCGGGTGCAGCCGCGGAAGATCTCGACCGAGTAGCGCTCATGGACGGTTTCGGCCAGCGGCACCAACGGCTTCTTGGGGTAGGGCCAGGCGTCGAGGTCCATCAGGGTGTGCTTGACCACCCGGTCCGGTACCCCGCTCCGGTTCGGCCCCACGCGAGAAATCCGGCCGTCAGCCAGGTAGTCGACGTCGTAGAACTTCGGCACGTACACCGCTCCGCCGGCCGCCAACCGGAGCAGCAGCCCATCCCGGCCTCCCGGGCGACCGTCGGCCTTCCACTCGCGGATCACCTCAGATATCGCGATGGCGATCTCTTCGCCGTCGCCCAGCACGGCAGCATCCAGAAAGTCGGCGATCGGTTCCGGATTGAAGGCGGCATGGCCGCCGGCGAGCACCAGCGGATCATGCTCTCGCCGCTGGCTTGCGTGCAGCGGGATGCCGGCCAGATCGAGAGCGTTCAGCATGTTGGTGTAGCCGAGCTCGGTCGCGAAGCTCAGCCCGAAGACATCGAAGGCAGCCACCGGGCGGTGGGAGTCTAGGGTGAACTGCGGCACCCCGTGGCTCCGCATCAGCGCTTCCAGGTCGCCCCACACCGCGTACGACCGCTCGGCCAGAATCCAGTCCTGCTCGTTCAAGATCTCGTAGAGGATCGCGATGCCCTGGTTTGGCAACCCGACCTCGTACGCGTCGGGATAGCTCAGGCACCACCGCACGTCCACGGTGTCCCAGTTCTTGACCTTAGAGTTCAGTTCGCCGCCGACGTATTGGATCGGCTTGCTCACCCGAGCCAGCAACGGCTCCAGGAGGGGGAAGACGGAGACCGGCGCCTCGGTGCTCGCAAGGGTCATGACGAGCTCAGCCTAGACGCACTACCGTGGTGACGTCTCTTCCACAAGGGGTGGCCGCATGGCGTTGTGGTTCTTGCGAATCGAGGGCATCACCGGCGACTCATCGGTCACTGGTCATGAAGGGTCGATTCGCGTCGCCTCCTGGAGCTGGTCGGTCAGCAACAAGCAGGGCATGGCGACGGGCGCCGGGTCAGGTCACGCGGTGCTGCATGATCTTGTCGTCACCGCAGCCTCAGGGAGGGCCTCCCTGCAACTCATCGAAACGTGCGCGCTCGGCCGCCAAGCCGCCACGGCGAGCCTCACCGGCGTCCGCGGCGACAGCGAGCTCTTCACCTTCCTGCGCTACGACCTGGCGAGGGTATCGATCGAGACGGTCACGCAAACGGTCGAGGACAGTGGCGAGGCGCTGGACCAGGCCGTCTTGCAGTTCCGCGGGCTGAAGGGCACCTTCTGGCGTCAGCTACCTGACGGATCGGCCAGCCCTCCCCTCTCGATAGAGATCGGCAACCCGCCGCACTGACCACTACCCGAGCTCAGGAAACCAGAGCGCGATCTCTCGCTCGGCAGATTCGGCGGAATCTGAGCCGTGGACCAGGTTCTCGCGGTTGGACAGAGAGAAGTCGCCACGGATCGTGCCGGGAGCGGCCTTGCGTCCATCGGTGGCGCCGTTGATGGCGCGGACCACCTCAATCGCTTCGTCTCCCTCCACGATCATGGCGATTGATGGCCCCGAGGTGACAAACGTGCGCAGCGGTGGATAGAACGCCTTGTCGACATGCTCGGCGTAGTGCTGGTCCGCGAGCTCCCCCGTGATGTAACGCAGTTCCAGGGCCACAATCGACAGGCCCTTGGCTTCGAAGCGGCTGATCACCGCTCCGGCCAGACAGCGACGTACCGCATCGGGCTTGATCAGGACGAAGGAACGCTGGGCCGGAGCGGCCGTCGCAGGTGAGCTCATGGCCGGAACCCTACCGAGCGGACGAGAGGAGGCTCTAGCCCTGCGAAGGCTGCGCAGCGTCCAATCGCTTGCCGAGCACGAAGGACAGCACCCAAAGACCGGTGAACAGCGCGCCGACGAAGATCATCGTGACGGTGAGGATGCCCAAAGCCAGTCCGGCGAACTGGGTGAGCCAGCCCAGAACGTAGCCGGTCGGCTTGCGGAGGGTCCCAGCCGAGATCAGGGCGAGCAGCGCCGCAGCACCCCCGAGGCCGCCCGCGAGACCGGGCGGGACATCGGAGTTGAAGATCATCACCGGCACCGCCAGTCCGAACACGATCGCTTCGAAGATCAAGATCGCCAGCAGCACCGAACGCATCGGATTTCGGGCGCTGAGGGTGATCAGATTCACGGCCATTCCCCGCGGTCGACCGACTCGTTGGCGCCCGCGTCAGCAGCGTCCGGATCCCAGTCGTCGTCAAGCTCGCCTTCGGCGGCCGGAGTGGCTTGGTCATCGCTGCCGAGTAGCGTACGGGCCTCACCGACCGCGACCACGGATCCGGTGATCAGCACGCCCGGCAGGCCGACCCCCGACTCCTCAGCGAGTGCCACGGCGACATCAATGGCGTCATCAAGCCGAGGTGCGACCCGTACCCGCTCGGCTCCGAAGACCTCCGCAGCGAGCTCCCCCAGCTCTTCGGCGGGCATGCCGCGTGACGTCGAAGCCACCCGGGTGATGACCACAGAGTTCATGATCTCTTCGAACACCTGGAGCAGTCCGCGCGCGTCCTTGTCCGCCATCACGGCGACGACACCGACCAGCGGTGCGAAGCCGAATGCCTCGGTGATCCCGGCGGCCGCGGCCCGAGCGCCGTGCGGGTTATGAGCTGCGTCGAGCACGATGGCTGGCGACCGCCGTACCAGCTCCAACCGCCCTGGCGAACGCACGGCTGCGAAGCCTTCGCGCGCCACCTCGGGGTTGAGCGCCTTCATGCCAAGGAAGGCCTCGACCGCGGCCAGGGCCTGGGCTGCGTTGGCCGCCTGATGTGCTCCATGGAGGGGCAAGAAGATCTCATCCACTGGGCCTTCTGAGGCGTTGACCCGCAGCAGCTGGCCGCCAACCGCCAGTTGCCGGTCAATCACCCCGAATTCAATACCCTCGCGTTGGGTCAAGGCACCGACGTCGGCGCAGCGTTCGAGGAGTACCTGAGCTGCCTCCAACGGTTGACCGGCCAAGATCGCCTGGGCGCCGGGCTTGATGATGCCGGCTTTCTCCCGGGCTATCTCGGCCAGAGTGGTTCCGAGGAGATGCGTGTGATCAAGATCGATCGGGGTGATCACCGCAACATCGGCATCAGCGACATTGGTGGCGTCCCATGTTCCGCCGAGCCCGACTTCGACCACCGCGACGTCCACCGGAGCGTCAGCGAAGGCGGCGAACGCCATGGCCGTGATGATCTCGAAGAATGTCATCCGCACACCGTCGATGAGGTGACCGTCGACGATCTCCACGTACGGCTCGATCTCGCGCCACAGCGCGTCGAAGCGCTCGTCGCTGATCGGCTCGCCGTTGACGGTGATCCGTTCGGTCACACCCATCACGTGGGGACTGGTGAACCGACCGGTACGCAGGCCGTCGGCGCGCAACAAGGAGTCGATCATGGCGGCGGTACTCCCCTTGCCGTTGGTGCCGGTCAGGTGGATGACCGGGTAACAGTGCTGGGGATCGCCGAGCAGCTCAGTCAGTGCGCGGATCCGTCCGAGGCTCGGGGCGACCCGATGCTCCGGCCAGCGCGCCGTCAGGGCGGCGACGATTTCGGCGTGGGTTTGATCCGCAGGCATAGCGACCCCAGTCTAGGTAGCTGAGCCGGCATGACTACGCAGACTCAGAACAGCGTCGCTCGGACCTCATCCAGTCGACAGCGCGCATCCAGGTTTGAATCTTGGACGCAGATGTAAATTCGTGGCGCAAATTGCGCGAATGTGCGCCTTGCGTAACCGTTCTCTAGGATTTCCCGGTGACCAGCTCGACTTCGGACACCCGACCCGACGCAGCAGCGCCCGGTATGCCCCGCGTACCGGAGCGTCCGGCGTTGGAGGGTCTCGAGGACCGCTGGATCGAGCGTTGGCGCGAGCAACGCACGTACGTCTTCGTGCGACCGGAGAACCGGAGCCAGGTGTACAGCATCGACACGCCACCTCCCACGGTGTCGGGATCGCTGCACGTCGGCCACGTCTTCTCCTACACGCACACGGACCTGATCGCCCGCTACCAGCGGATGCGTGGCAAGCACGTCTTCTACCCGATCGGCTGGGACGACAACGGTCTGCCCACCGAGCGGCGGGTGCAGAACTACTACGGCGTCCGCTGCGACCCCACCCTGCCGTACGACCCGAATTTCACACCTCCCACCCGGCCAGATCCCAGGCGGCAGCAGCCGATCAGCCGTCCCAACTTCGTGGAGCTCTGCCATGAGCTCACCCATATCGACGAGAAGGCCTTTGAGGATCTCTGGCGCCGGGTCGGACTCAGCGTGAACTGGGACACGCTCTACACCACCATTTCCGATGATTCGATCAAGGTGTCTCAGGTCGGCTTCCTCCGAAATCTGGCCCGAGGCGAGGCCTATATCGCCGAAGCGCCGACCATGTGGGATGTCACGTTCCAGACCGCAGTGGCGCAAGCGGAGATGGAGGCGCGCGACTATCCGGGCCACTACCACCGAGTGGCGTTCCACACCCCGGATGAGCCTGTCTATGTCGAGACCACTCGTCCAGAGCTCATCGCGGCGTGCGTGGCCTTGATCGCCCATCCCGACGACGACCGTTACCACTCGCTGATTGGCAGCACGGTGACCAGTCCGGTGTTCGGAGTCGAGTTGCCCGTGCTCGCTCATGGAGCTGCCGAACCGGACAAGGGCTCAGGCCTGGTCATGTGCTGCACGTTCGGGGATCTCACCGATGTGACCTGGTGGCGGGAATTGCAGCTGCCCGCCCGGGTGATCATCGGCCGCGACGGTCGCGTCATCTCCGAGCAGCCGGGCTGGATTGGGAACGCTGACGCCTGGGCAGAGCTGGCGGGCATGACGACCTTCAGTGCCCGAGAAGCGATGGTGGGACTGCTGCTCGCTTCGGGCGACCTCGACGGCGCCCCGACACCCACCGAGCGCAAAGCCAGCTTTTACGAGCGAGGCGACAAGCCGCTGGAAATCGTCTCGACGCGCCAGTGGTACATCCGCAACGGCGGTCGGGATCCCGAGGTCAAGCGGGCGATGCTGGCTCGTGGCGGGCAGCTGACATGGACGCCGCAGCACATGAAATACCGCTACGACAACTGGGTCGCCGGCCTGAACGGTGACTGGCTGATCTCTCGCCAGCGTTTCTTCGGTGTGCCGTTCCCCGTCTGGTATCCGTTGGACGCCACCGGCGAACCGCGTTATGACGAGCCGATCATCCCCACGGAGGACCAGCTGCCGATCGACCCGAGCTCGTTGACCGCCCCGGGCTACACCGAGGATCAGCGAGGTCAGCCCGGCGGCTTCATGGCCGACCCGGATGTGATGGACACCTGGGCTACATCGTCGCTCACCCCGCAGATTGTCTGCGGCTGGGAACGGGATCCAGAACTATTCCGGCTCACGTTTCCGATGGATCTCAACACCCACGCGCACGAGATCATCCGCACCTGGCTCTTTTCACGGGTGTTGCGGGCACACTACGAGAACCACTCCCTGCCGTGGACCCGGTCAATGCTCAGCGGCTACGTGACCGACCCTGATCGCAAGAAGATGAGCAAGTCGAAGGGCAACGTGGTGGTGCCCACCGATCTCCTGGCACGCTACGGATCCGACGCGGTCCGGTGGCGGGCGGCAAAAGCACGACCAGGACTCGACTCCCCCTTCGACGAGAGCGAGATGAAGGTCGGCCGCCGGCTTGCCCTGAAGCTCCTGAACGCCAGCAAGTTCGTGCTCGGCATCGGTACCGTTTTCGATCCCAAGGCCGTCACAGAGCCAGTGGACCGGGCCCTGTTGGCTCAGCTCGCGACCGTGATCGACAACGCCACCATCGCGTTTGACGCATACGACTACACGGGTGCGCTGGAGCATGCCGAGCGGTTCCTCTGGCAGTTCTGCGACGACTACCTGGAGCTGGTCAAAGAACGTGCCTACGGGTCGGCTGAGGCGGAGCCGACCGACGCGGCCCTGTCGGCCCGGGCGACGTTGACGTGCGCGCTGGACTTGGCCCTCCGGCTGCTGGCCCCGATCATGCCCTTTGTTACGGAGGAGGTCTGGTCGTGGTGGCGCGAAGGCTCGATCCACCACGCCAGCTGGCCGACCGCGGCAGAAGCGGCCGTCGATGGCGAGCCGGAACTCCTGGACGATGTGGCGGCCGCACTGGTGGAGATTCGCGGCGCCAAGTCCAAGGCCAAGGTGTCGATGAAGACCGAGATCAGCCTGGCCAAGGTCTACGGCCCAGCCTCGGCTCTCGCCAGGCTTCAGCTCGTGGAGTCCGACCTGCGCGCTGTGGGAAGAATCACCGGTGAGCTGAGTTGGGTCGAGGCCGATGGCCCGATCGCGGTCGACGTCACCCTGGCCGCCCAGTAAGGAGCGAGTGATGGACCGGAAGGTTGCCCTTGTCACTGGAGCGTCGTCGGGCATCGGCGCCGCCACGGCTCGGCGACTGCACGAGGGCGGCTATCTGGTCCACGCCGGAGCCCGCCGGGTCGCGCGGATGCAGGACCTCGCCCAGGACGGCATTTCTGTCGTGGCGCTCGATGTCGCCGACGACTCTTCCATGACGGGCGTCGTGGGCAAGATCCTGGCCGACCACGGTCGGATTGACGTGCTGATCAACAACGCCGGCTACGGGTCGTACGGTTCGGTGGAGGACGTGCCGTTAGCCGAAGGCCGCTATCAGCTCGAGGTCAACCTCTTCGGTCTGGCCCGGCTCACCCAGCTGGTCACACCGCAGATGCGCGCGGCAGGCGCGGGCAAGATCGTCAACGTCTCCTCCATCGGCGGGCATCTCGGCGAGCCGCTCGGAGCGTGGTACCACGCAAGCAAGTTCGCGGTTGAAGGTTTCAGCGACAGCCTGCGGCTGGAGCTGCACCCATTCGATATCGACGTGATCGTGATGGAGCCGGGCGCCATCCGTACCGAGTGGGGAAAAGGTGCCCTGGAGAGCGCCGAGAAGTACTCGGGCGACACTGCCTACGGCCAACAGGTGGACGCGATGCGAGCGCTCTACGCGCATGCCGAGCGGCGCGGCAGCGAGCCTGAGATCGTCGCTGAGGCGATTTTCAAGGCGATCTCCGCGGCCAAGCCACGAGCTCGCTACGCCGTCCCGTTCTCGGCCAAGGCGATCATCGCGGCCATGAACCTCGTACCGGATCGCGTCATGGATGCCGGCCGGCACGCCGCCATGGCCCGCCTGAGCAGGTCGCGGAGGAGGCCCCGCGCTACCGACGGGTGACGCCCCACGACCAGCGTGCCCCCTAGGCTGTCGCTCAAACGACGATGCGAACTGTCGCTCAAGCGACGGTGCGAAGGGAGCAGCCATGCCTGCCTTGTCGGTGTTGTACCTCGGAGGCTCGGGAATCATCAGCTCGGCGTGCACCCAGCGATGTCTGGATGTTGGCATGGAGGTTTTCGTTCTCAACCGAGGTAGGTCGACGACCCGGCCGCTGCCCGACGGCTGCCAGCAACTGATCGGCGATCTTGGCGACCCGGATTCGATACGTCAGGCGATCGGCGACCGGACGTTCGATGTCGTCGCTGACTTCCGCGCCTTCACTCCCAGCGAGGTGGAGTCCCGGCTCGAGATCTTTCGAGACCGCATGGGCCAGTACGTCTTTATCAGCTCGGCGTCGGCTTACCAGACTCCGCCGGGCCACCTGCCGATCACTGAATCGACGCCATTGCGGAACCCGCTGTCGGAATACGCACAGGGCAAGATCGCGTGCGAAGACCTACTGGTGAAGGCCTATCGCGAGGACGAACTGCCTATGACGATCGTTCGTCCATCGCACACCTACGACAAGACACGGCTTCCATTCGACGGCGGCTGGACCGTCGTGGACCGCATGCGTCGCGGTGCGGAGGTCGTCGTCCACGGCGACGGCACCTCGTTGTGGACGCTCACCCATCACGCCGACTTCGCGCGAGCCTTCGTCGGCCTGCTAGGCCATCCCGCCGCGATCGGTGACAGCTTCCACATCACATCTGACGAGTGGCTGCCGTGGAACCAGATCTTCACCTTGGTGGGCAGTGCCGCGGGCGTAGAACCGACGTTGGTGCATGTACCCTCCGACGCCATTGCTGCCGCTGACCCGACGTGGGGCGCAACCCTGCTCGGCGACAAGGGCAATTCGATGATCTTCGACAACACGAAGGTGAAGCGCCTGGTGCCCGACTATGTCGCCACCATCCCTTACAGCCGTGGCGCGAGGGAGATCATCGATTGGTACGACGCCGACTCGAGCCGGCAGGACGTCGACGCAGCGATGAACGCCACGATGGACAAGCTCGTGTCCCAGTATCGTATTGACAACGGGTAGTCGGGCCTGAGCTGAGCTCGGCTCATCGCGGATGTCGACGTCTGCTGTGACGGCCGCGCTCGGTCGCCGTCAGTCCAGAGAACGGCTCTCAATCACGTTGGCGAACCAGGTCGCCGACTTCTTGAGCGTGCGACGCTGGGTTCGGAAGTCGGTACGGACGAGGCCCCAGCGCTGGGTAAACCCGCGAGCCCACTCGAAGTTGTCCATCAACGACCAAGCGTGATACCCCTCGATCGGGACGCCGGTCGCCATCGCCCGCTGGAGCGCCCGGAGATGGTCAGCCAGGAATTCGATCCGGAAATCATCATCGATTGCTGAACGTTTCGGATAGTCGGGGATGCCGTTTTCGGTGATCACGATGGGAAGCGCATAGTCGCGGTGGATGCGGGTCACGATGTCGTAGAAGCCGTCGGCATGGATCTGCTGCCCTGAGCTCGAGGTCGGGTACTGCACAACTCTGGCACCGTTCCGGTCGAAAATCTCCGGCGAGTAGTAGTTGATCCCGATGAAGTCCAGCGGCTGCGTCGCCGTCGCCAGATCACCTTCCCGATCAACGGAATCCAATCCCTGCCGCGCACCTTCGGGAAACTTGGAGCGCAGGGCAGGGTAGCGGCCTTTCAGCACCGGGTCCAAATAGGTTGTGTTGATCCAGGCGTCGCCCAAGGCGGCCTGCTCGGCCGCCTCCTCGGAGTCGTTCGCGGGATAGCACGGGACGGCAGCGCAGCACAGACCGATCTCAGCCGATCGCCCGCTGGCGCGGAACGCCTGGACCGCCTTGCCGTGAGCCAGAGCAAGGTGATGGATTACCTTTCCGGCGGCGCGGTCGCTCTTGATACCGGGCGCCATGGTGCCGATCTGATGACCACTCCGGACGATCACTCGCGGTTCGTTGATCGTCACCCAGCGGTCCACCCCGTCGAGCCGCTCAAACAGCGTGGCCGCGTAGTCGGCAAACCAAGACGTGCAGTCGCGCTCCTGCCAGCCGCCTTCATCCTGCAACGCTTGCGGCAGGTCCCAGTGGTAGACGGTCGCGACCGGTGAAATGTTGTGCTGCCGCAGCCGATCGATTAGCCGCTGGTAGAACTCAAGGCCCTTGGAATTCAGCCGACCCCGGCCGTCCGGATAGACCCGTGGCCACGCGACCGAAAACCGATACGCCTGGGTGCCCAGCCGCGCCATCAGGTCAACGTCTGCCGGCATGCGGTGGTAGTGATCGCATGCGACGGCGCCAGACTTTCCGTCATCGATTGCTCCGGGTCGCTCGCAGAACTCGTCCCAGATCGAGCGTCCACGGCCGTC
>DASQUD010000357.1:0-3860 GCA_035641455.1 Propionibacteriaceae bacterium
CCGATGCCGGTCCGGCGCGGACTGATGGGCTGGTATTCACCCATGGAGCGGGGCGTCATCCCGTTGGACGGACTGCGGGTGTCCCGGTCACTGCGGAAGATGCAATCACGGTACGAGATCCGGGTGGACACCCATTTCGACGCGGTCCTCGACGGTTGCGCGGATCCACGGCGTACCGGTAGCTGGATCGATGATCGGATTCGCCGCGTGTATCGCGAGTTGCACCGGACCGGCTGGGCGCACTCTGTTGAGGCGTGGACCTCCGACGAGACATTGGCGGGTGGTCTCTACGGCGTGAGCATCGGCGGCCTGTTCGCTGGGGAGTCAATGTTTCACCGACCCGACATCGGACGCGACGCCTCGAAAGTCGCGCTGGTCGCCCTCGTCGAGCAACTGCGCGCGGCGGGTGAGCAGGACCGACTCTTGGATGTGCAGTGGCACACCCCGCATCTGGCCTCGCTGGGGGCCGTCGAAATCGAGCGGCGTGCGTATATGACTCGATTGCAGCGCGCCTTGCCGCTGCCCGCGCCGGACTGGCACACGCTGATGAGGCGTCGATAATGGGCGCATGCCCGAGATGCCGGAAGTGGAGTCGCTCGCCCGCTTCCTGACCGAGAAGTGCGTCGGGCACGCCATCGCCCGCATCGATCTGGCCGCCTTCAGCGCGCTCAAGACATTCTCACCTCCACTGTCGGCGTTGATCGGTTTGGAGATCGAGGCCGTGAGTCGGCATGGGAAATTCCTCGATATCTCTGCGCAAGGCCTCCATCTGGTCTTCCATCTCGCCCGAGCCGGGTGGCTTCGCTGGAAGGATTCGCTGCCCGACGCGCCGCCCAAGCCGGGTCGCGGGCCGCTTGCCCTGCGGCTTCGCCTGGACGATGGATCGGGCTTCGACCTGACCGAGGCCGGTACCCAACGCAAACTGGCGATCTATGTCGTGACTGACCCCATGTCGATCCCGATGGTGGCGACACTGGGACCCGATCCGCTGACCGACGACTTCGATCAGGCGGCGCTCGCGGTGGTCCTGCAGGCCGCGGGCCGGGCTCAGCTGAAGGGCGTACTCAAAGATCAACGCACCATTGCGGGCATCGGCAACGCTTACTCGGACGAGATCCTGCACGCGGCTAAACTGAGCCCCTTCAGACCGGCCAATTCTTTGACGAAGGCTGAACTCGTCGTGCTCTTCCAGGCCATGAAAGACGAGCTGGCCGGTGCTATTTCGCGAGCGGAGGGCCTGGCGGCGGCCGACTTGAAGGGCGAGAAGAAATCTGGGCTGCGCGTCCATGGCCGCAAGGGCGAGAAATGCGACGTCTGTGGCGACACGATTGCCGAAGTCTCGTTCGCCGACTCCTCCCTGCAGTACTGCCCGACCTGTCAAACCGGCGGCAAGAAGTTGGCCGACCGCCGACTGTCCAAGCTGCTGAAGTAGATGGCAGACGAGGACGGATCGCGAGCCGAGCTCTTCGCGGCGCTGTGCGACGAATTCGCCGGTACGCCCGGCGTGAGTGTCCCCGGCAGCGGCGGACGAGGTTTCGGATCGTCGGCGCTCAAGATCAACAACTCGATATTCGCAATGCTGGTCGGCGACCGGTTGGTGGTGAAACTGCCCCGACAGCGGGTGACCCAGCTGATCGAGGCAGGAGTGGGTGAGCCGTTCGACGCGGGAAAGGGCAAGCCGATGAAGGAGTGGGTCGGTCTGCTCGGCGACGAGGAAGCCTGCCGCCAGTTGGTCGCAGAAGCGCTTTCCTTCGTGGGTCGTTGATCGGCGATTATCGTGAGGCCGTGTTATTCGACGATGTCCCGAGGATGGCCCCTTCGGAGGTCTCGACCAAAATCAGCGAGGGCTGGATGCTGGTGGACGTTCGCACCGACGACGAGTGGGCGAGTGGCCGAATCGCCGGCTCGGTGCACATTCCCATGGACCAGCTCGTTGCGCGCCTCGACGAAATCGGAGATCAGGTTGTCTGCGTCTGCGCTGTCGGTGCCCGATCGGCTCGGGTGGCCCAATATCTGAACGCGCAGGGCCGTGAGGCCGTGAACCTGGACGGCGGCATCTATGCCTGGGCAGAGGCCGGTCTCCCGATCGACGCCTAACTCTCATGTATGCGCGGTCCGAGCCCTTCGACGACGTCGGGAGAACCCTTCCAGACCGCTCACTGGCAGGCGCAAGGCGCGTTGACCCACGGTGTTAGCGTGGTGGCGTCAACCTTCGGGAGCTCGCACCACATGGTGGGCTGAGAGGGCGGAGTGCGCTTCGGGCGTGAGGCCGGGCGCGGGTCCGCCGACCGACCGAACCTGACCGGGTAATGCCGGCGTAGGGAGTTCGTCATGTCCGCTACATCCACCCACATTCCCGCCACCCCGGCGGCCCAGCCAGAAGCCCGTGAGGCGCCCCTCTTCCTCACCACTGAACCACCTCGCCCATTGCGGTTCACTGATCAACTGGCGATGTGGGGGAACCTTGGCATCAGCCTGTTCGGGCCACTCACCGGTGCGCTGGTCGCCGCCACTACCGGCTCCGTCGGGCTGGCCATCGGAGCCATCCTGGTGGGTTGCGCTCTCGGCGCGGCGCTGCTCGGCGCGTCGGCAATCTTCGGGGTCGCCACCGGCGCGCCCGCGATGGTGGCACTGCGCGGGTTGCTCGGCCGGCGCGGATCAGTGGCCCCCACCGTGCTCAATATTGCGCAGAACATCGGGTGGGCCACCATGGAGATCTTGGTCATCTCGACGGCCGCGGTAGCCATCCTCGGCAACGCCTGGCGTTGGCCCTTCGTGCTCCTGGCCGGCGGCCTGGCGACCCTGATGGCGGTGCGCCCGCTCGGGACCGTGCGGCTGCTGCGCAAGATCATGGTCTGGCTCGTCCTCGCGGCCTCTGTCTACCTGTTCGTAGAGGTTCTGCTGCAACCGCGGCAGCCGATCCCGCAAGACGCGGTCCTCGGCTTCTGGCCGGCCGTTGATCTTGCCGTGGCGGGCGTGATCTCCTACGCCGCGCTGGCAGCGGACTACAGCCGGCATTCCCGTACCAGGAAAGCGGCGTTCTGGGGCGCCTCCCTCGGCTATGGGCTCGCGGCTGTCGCCTACTACGCCCTCGGCGTCTTCGCCGTGGCCAATCTAGGCGCCAGCGACGTGATCACGGCGCTCGTCGCGCTGCCTGCCGGCGCCATCGCCTTGGCGATCCTGCTGGTCGACGAGGTGGACGAGGCCTTCGCCAACGTGTACTCCACCACGATGTCGGTGCACAATCTGTTGCCAAATCTCGACCGCCGCATCGTGGCCGTGGCTATCGGCGCGCTGGCCACCCTGCTGGCCGGGTTACTCGACTTCAGCCAGTACCAGTCGTTCCTGTTCTTGATCGGCTCAGTGTTCGTACCGCTCTTCGCTGTGGCGACGGCCGACTTCTTCCTCGTCCGGTCACAGCGCTGGGACGTCTCGGCGAGCTCCCGGCTGCGGATCGTGCCGGTGATCGCCTGGGCGTGCGGGTTCGCCGCCTATCAGATGGTCTATCCCGGCACGGTCCCCGGCTGGGCCGACTTCTGGACCTGGGTGGACCAGTCCATTGGGTTCACCCCTCCCACCTGGCTGGGGTCATCCGTGGCCGCCATCATCGTCGGTGGCCTGGCCATGGTCATCCTCGGGCGGCTGACTCGACGCCCTTCGACGGGCTCAGGACGCGGTCCTTCGACGGACTCAGGACACGGCGTTTCCGCGGGATCAGCGCGCGGTCACTCCGGCTGATTGTCGGCAGCGCCGCCGATCCGGAAGGGGGTGGTCACACCCTCGTACATCAAGTGGGCCACCATGCCATCGGCGGCGTGCTGCAAGTTGTGACAGTGATCCATCCACAGTCCCGGATTGTT
>DASQUD010000358.1:0-18014 GCA_035641455.1 Propionibacteriaceae bacterium
GGCAGCGCGAGGAGCATGGCCAGCGACCACGTGATGTGAGTGAGAATTGGCGCGAGCACGCCGCCGCCTGCCCGGCGCTGCAGCGCGACGACCGTGCCGAGCACGGCCGCGGCGAAGACCAGCACCGGATTGCCGCCGGCAATGGTGGCCAGTGAGTAGATGATCGTGGAGATCAGCACGGGGTACCGGATGCCGATGGCGGCGAACAACGCGCCCCGGAAGAACAGCTCCTCCGTGATGCCGTTGACCAGTGTGATCACGAAGATGATCCACACATTGCCTGCCCGGGCGTAGCCCAGGACGTCTTCAGCCAAACTGGCCAGCGGTGGAATCGTTCGGATCACGACGGCGCCCAGCACAAAGACGCCGGCTAGCGCCAGGCCCACCGCGATCGGGGCGAGGATCGGACGGCGCAACGTACCGCGGGACAAGATGTGGCCGAGATGCAATGGTCCAGACGCGAAGCTGCCCACGGCCCACGTAACGGCCAGCCCGAAGGTCAGCGGATAGAACGCGGGATCACCTTGCCGAGTGGAAAAGGACAAACCCAGCAGAGTCGCGCCGACCGCCAAGGTGATCGCCACCACAATGCGGCGGCGCATAAACTGGGCATCCGATTGCCGGTGGTCCCGCTCGACCTTGTCGATCAAGACCGGGCGGACGACCCCGACCGCTCGCCCGAACATCTGCTTGCGTCGGCTCACGGCGCTTCGCTGAGCGCCTCGGCCCGTTGCCGGTACGCCTCTCGCACGGCATCCCGATAGCTCATCGGAGCACCGGGGACCAGCTCGGTGATCGAGTTCTCGGTGACCACCACTTCGTTGCTCATCGAATCCACGAGGTTGCGGGCCGTAGCCGTGTTCACGTCAGTGACCAGCGCCAACCAGTGCGAGGAAAGGCGGGGCGTGAGCAGCGGTAGCGCCAGCATTGGCAGCGGTCGGCGGTGATGCCACCGTGCCACCTGCCGCATCATGTCGGCGTACGTCAGCACCTCCGGGCCGCCGATCTCGAAGACCCTGCCTTTCGCGGTCTCTGGCTCCAGAACTCTGACGAGATACCGGATCACGTCCGCCAACGCGATCGGCTGGGTTCGGGTCGTCGCCCACCTCGGCACCACCATGGCGGGGAGGTGAGCAACCAGCTGACGGGTGATCTCCCAGGAGATGCCGCCATGCCCGATGATGATCGCCGCCCGCAGGACCGTCACCGGAACACCACCCTGACCGAGCAGCTTCTCCACCTCGCGCCGGGATTTCAGATGATCAGACAACTCTTGATCATCGCGGCCCAGACCACCGAGATAGATGATCCGCTCCAGCCCAGCTTCCGCCGCGGACGTGCCGAAGCTGCGCGCCGCCTGCGCGTCCTTTTCAACGAAGTCGTCGTGCTGAAGCGAGTGGACCAGGTAGTAGGCCGCATCTGCACCTTCCATCGCGGAGCGCAGGCTGTGCGGATCGTTCACGTCACCCAACACCGGCTTGCCGGCGCCTGAATAGGAGTCGGGATGCCGTGTCATAGCCAGCACGGAGTAGCCCTCTTCCTCCAGCGCCTCCGCTAGGTGGGAGCCGACAAAGCCCGTGGCTCCCGCGATGATGACCTGCTTGGCCATCTCAGACCTCCATCTCGATCGTCCGATCGGCTGCCCGCAAGATCATGTCCGGCAAGGAGCCGGAGCTTTTGTACGCCCGGCGCTGCCACATAGTGCCCGTGCCACGCCTTTGGACTTGATCCAAACCCGCGAGCAGCGCGTCCTCGTCGTGCAGGTCCCGCGCGGCGGGGCCGATGTGCTCGACCAGGGCCGCCACGACATCGGCCGCAGGTCGGGGACGAGCCGAGTACGGGTCGAGCAGCTCGCCCTCAACTCCCGAGCGGCTAGCCCGCCAGCTCGCCATCCGGAGCAGCTCGGCGGGGACCGGGCGGGCCGCGTCCCCCCGTTTCCAGGCTCGAACGGCAGTCTCCACCAGCGCCCGGACGAGGCCGGCCAGCAGTACCGTGTCTGAGGCCAGCAGGCAAACGTCCGCCACCCGAACCTCGACCGTCGGATAACGGTGGGACAGCCGAGCGTCGAAGTACATCATCGCTTCATCGAGCGGCACGCCGGTTGCCAGTAGCGCCGCCACTCGGCCGCGATACGCGGCGACGCCACCGAACTGCTCGGTCGGACCGGCCGTCGGAAAGCGCCGCCACACCTGGGAACGATAACTGGCGTAGCCACTGTCCCGACCCTGCCAGAACGGGGAGTTGGCCGAGAGCGCGATCAGGACCGGCAGCCACACCCGAATCCGATCAATCACGGCTACGCCCTCGTCAGGGGACTCGACACCGACATGCACGTGGCAGCCGCAGGTAAGCTGCTCGACCGCGGTCAGGCCGAACCGCTCGGCCAACGCCCGATGACGACTACCCGGCATCACGTCGGGCGATACCGGCAGCGGCGATGTGGCGATCGCCACCGCCCGACCGCCAGCCGTGCGAGCCAGCTTGTCGGCCTGTTGACGCCAGGCGTGAATTTGCTGCTCGAGGTCCACCAAGGCGGTGCAGGGAGCGGTATCGATCTCGATCTGTTGTTGCTGGAGCTCGGCCTCAATGACACCGTCGTCGGTGCTGACGGGGGGTGGGCTCGCTTCGCCGTTGCCAGCTGTGTTCTGTTCCCAGTTCTGCAGCAGGCGCTCGGCGATGGCCGTCGGTGCCCCTGTCCGCCCGTCGACAAGGAGCAGCTCCTCTTCGACGCCGATGGTCCGCACACGCCTAGTCTTCGGGATTTCACGGCTGAGCCGATGCAGCCTCACCGCACGTGCTTGCCGAGCTGCTCCCGAAGTGCCATGGCGCGCTGTTCCGCGGCGGCCGCCTCGTGTCGCAGCTGTTGGGCACGCTTGCGTGCGGTGCGTGCATCTGCACGCGCGTCGCGCTCGGCGCTCTCCGCCTGACGAAGCTGGTCGCGGAGTGACTCGATGTGGTCAGCCAGATCGTCGGCGCGGGTCGTCGCCTGATCCGCCTCATCGGCGGCGGTAGTCGCCTCAGCGGCCGCAGTTTCCCAGTGACGTACTGCTTCCTTTAGTTCCCGCTGGGCCTTCGGGTCTGGTTCGGCGATCTGATCTGGTTCTTCCTCGTCTTGGTCCGGGCCAGGACGATCTTGCTGGGCATCGGCTGACGCCGCGAGCGCGGCGAGCAGATCAGTGGACGAGTCGGACTGCTGGGTTCCGGGTCCGAAACCTCCGTACGAGGCGGCCTGAGTCAGCCGGCCACGCTGGACCAGATCTGCGATGGCCGGGTCCGCGAGCGCGGCCTGCAGCGTCTGGCTGACTTCCTGGATGGTGGCTTCCGTGGGCGCATGACCCGCAGAGCGCGCCAGGTCTGCCGCTTGCCGCGTCAGCGCGTCCACGGCCACGCGGCGCTGTTTGGAGAGTCTACGAAGATCATCTCCAGCTGCCCGCTGCTGGGCGTCCTGCAGGGCACGGCCAAGATCGAGAAGCTGGTCGATTTCCGTAACGTCGGCCCGCGCCAGGAGGTTCACCATCCACGCGGTCCGCGTAGGACGCCGAAGCTCGCTGATCTGCTTGGCCAAGGTGCGGTCGCCGGCTTGGCGGGCTTCTGCCACCCGTTGGGTCCGGCGCTCGACGAACTCCTCAGGTGAGCTCCCGTAGAGCTCGTCGGCGACCTCGTCGAGATCCACCGCTAATCTCCGGCTGTTGGCGTTGTCGTCCGGTCCCAGCTGGACCTGTCCCCTGTACCAGCAGCGGTGCCCGCATCGACCAACGAGTCGCTGGTCTTTGGCCCGGTCAATCTGACGGTGGTGTTGTCGATCAATCGCGTTGAGCCGATTGTTGCCGCGACGATCAACAGCGCCTCGCCCGCGAAGTCGTCCGCCACCGGTCTGAATGTCTCGGACTGGACCAACGCCAGGTAGTCCAGCGAAAACGCCGGATCTGACTCCGCTTCCGCAAGGACTGCCCGTGCTGCTCCCTCGGAACCGGCTGCTCCGGAGTACTGAGCCCCGGCGCGCAAAGCGGCGGAAAGCGCGAGGGCTATGCGACGTTCTTCCGGTGAGAGGTAGGCGTTGCGGCTGGACATCGCCAGGCCGTCCGGCTCGCGGATGATCGGCGCGCTGACAATCTCGACTGCGGCAATGAGGTCGAGCACCATCCGACGGACGCAGGCGAGCTGCTGCGCGTCCTTCTGGCCGAAGATCGCCACATCTGGCCGGACGAGAGTGAACAGCTTGGCCACCACCGTCAGCACGCCGTCAAAATGGCCGGGGCGAGCCCTGCCCTCGAAGCCCGCGCCCACCGGCCCGGCGCTCACCGTGACCGAGCGGTCTGGCGGGTAGAGGTCGGACACCGACGGTACGAAGACAAGGTCGACGCCGTCGTCACGGCAGACGTCGAGGTCGGCGTCGATCGGTCGCGGATAGCGGGCGTAGTCCTCGCCGGGCCCGAACTGGAGGGGATTGACGAAGATGCTGACCACGACCACATCGGCCAGCGAGCGGGCCAACGCGACCAACGACCGGTGGCCAACATGCAGCGCCCCCATTGTGGGGACGAAGGCCACCCGCTGACCAGGGTCGACGGAGGCTCGTCCCCGAGACAGCTCCGGGAGAGTTCGGGCGACGATCATGAGCTGGAACTCGGAGCGCTGCTAGGAAACGTGTGCTCTTCGGTGGGAAACGCGCCGGTACGGACGTCGTCCACGTACGCGCTGGCGGCGTTGCCGATCACCTGCGCGAGATTGGCATACTGCTTGACGAAGCGCTGCATCTTTCCGCGTCGCAGCCCCGCCATGTCCTGCCAGACCAGCACCTGGGCGTCGCAGTCCGGGCCGGCTCCAATCCCGACAGTGGGGATGCTGAGCTCTGCGGTCACCTGCTTGGCCAGGTCGCCGGGCACCATCTCCAGCACCACACCGAAGGCGCCGGCGTCCTCCACCGCATGAGCGTCGGCCAGCAACTTCTCCGCTGCTGCGCCCCGACCCTGCACCCGGTACCCGCCCAACTGGTGCTCGCTCTGCGGGGTGAAGCCGACGTGGCCCATGACCGGGATGCCTGCCTCGGTGACCTTCCGAATCTGGGTGGCGACCCGTACGCCGCCCTCGAACTTCACGGCGTGGCAGCCACCCTCCTTCATGAACCGGATAGAGGTGTGCAGCGCCTGCGACGGGCCGTCCTCGTAGCTGCCGAACGGGAGGTCACCGATCACGAAAGCTCGTCGGGTAGACCGGACGACCGCTCTGACCAGCGGCAGCAACTCCTCGCTCGTCACCGGCAGCGTGGTCTCGTAGCCGAGCACGTTGTTCGCGGCGGAGTCTCCGACCAGTAGCGCCCAGACGCCAGACTCGTCGAAGATCTCGGCCGTGTACTGGTCGTAGCTGGTGAGCATCGCCCAGCGCTGCCCATCGCGTTTGGCGGCGGCGAAGTCGGTCAGCCGGATTCGCCGCTGACCCGCGCTACCGGGTGGCTGAGTCATGAATGACCCCCGGAACGTCTTCTGCCGGATCGGTGCCGATGGCCACGATCCGATTGTCGTGGTCGACGTGGACCACAGTGGGCGAGAAGGTGCGGGCTTCGGAGTCGGTCAGTACGGCGTACGAGATGATGATCACCAAATCACCACGGTGCACCAGGTGCGCGGCAGCGCCATTGATTCCGACCGTCCGGGAGCCGCGCTCGCCGGGGATGAGGTAGGTCTCCAGCCGTGCCCCGTTGTCGATATCGACAATGGCGACCTGTTCCCCTGGCAGCAGGTCGGCCGCATCCATCAGATCCGCGTCCAAGGTGAGGGAGCCGACGTAGTGCAGGTTGCCGTGCGTGACCGTAGCCCGGTGGATCTTCGATTTGAACATGGTGCGCAACACGGAACTTCTTCCTGCCAGTGAGCAGCGCGCGCCTGCGCTGACGAAAAACGTAACGCATCTGACCAGATGGATTAGTCCCCCTGGTCAGAGGCGTGACAAGACCAGAGACGAGCGGGTGCGGGTGACCCCGGGCGAGTTGCGGATCACGCCAAGAACCTTTTCGAAGTGCGCGGTATCGGCCGCCCGAACCCGCAAAATGCCGTCCGACTCGCCGGTGACCGTGTAGGCCTCCACCACCTCCGGGATAGTTCGCACCATCTCCCGCATCCGATCGGGCGGCACTCGGCCCTCGCAGTAAAGCTCGACGAACGCTTCGATGCTCCAGCCCAGGACGGCCGGCTCCAGCTCTGCTGTGAAGCGCCGAATCGCGCCGTCGCTCACCAGTCGATCGACCCGGCGCTTGGTAGCCGCGGTGGACAGTCCGATCTGTTGCCCCAGAGCGGCAAAGCTGGTTCGACCGTTGTCTATAAGGTGCGCAAGGATCTTGTGGTCCAAGTCGTCAAGACGCAAATCTGTGACCTCCCTCGCACCGACAATTCTATCGTTGTTGCGGCGATCCACGTCTAGCCTGGAGTCCGAGGAGGCAACCATCCCATGACTGCGCTTGATGCACCGGCTGCCGTCGATCTGATCGCCGTCGAGGACGAGCACGTCGCCCACAACTACCACCCGCTGGACGTGGTGGTTTCTCATGGATCCGGGGCCGTGGTCGTCGACACGGCAGGCCACGAGTACCTCGATTTCCTCGCCGCCTACTCGGCGACCAATTTCGGCCATGGCCATCCGGTCCTCGTCGAGGCGGCGCGACGGCAGCTCGATCGGATCACGTTGACCTCGCGAGCATTCCATTCCGATCAATTGGCACCCTTTGCGGCGGCACTCGCGGATCTGATCGGCAAGGACATGGTGCTGCCCATGAACACCGGCGCGGAGGCTGTCGAGTCGGGCATCAAGGTTGCGCGCAAGTGGGGGTACGACGTCAAGGGCGTGCCCGAAGGACGGGCCAAGATCATCGTAGCCGCGGGCAATTTCCACGGCCGCACGACGACGATCATCAGCTTCTCCGATGACCCGGACGCGCGGGGCGGCTATGGGCCCTATACGCCGGGCTTCGTCACCGTCCCGTACGGGGATCTCGAGGCCATCCGAGCAGTCATGTCCGACGATGTGGTGGCTGTGCTGATCGAGCCCATCCAGGGTGAGGCGGGCGTACGGATCCCGCCGCCCGGTTACCTGCGCGGGCTCAGCGAGCTGACCACGCAGCGCGGTGTCTTACTGATAGCTGACGAGATCCAGTCCGGTCTTGGCCGGACCGGGCGAACGCTGGCGTGCGAACACGATGATGTTGTCGCCGACGTCTACTTGCTGGGCAAAGCCCTCGGCGGGGGCATCGTGCCGGTTTCAGCCGTGGTGGCTGATCGGAACGTGCTGGGGGTGCTCAAGCCCGGCCAGCACGGCAGCACCTTCGGCGGTAACCCTCTCGCCTGTGCGGTTGGCCATGCCGTCGTTGATCTGATGCGCACTGGCTACTACCAAGATCGCGCAGCTCGGCTGGGACTCCGGCTCCGGGCTCGGCTCGAGCAATTGATGGGCCACGGCATCATCGGCCTCCGGTCCCGGGGGCTCTGGGCCGGGCTCGACATGGATCCGCAGCTGGGCACCGGCCGGGATCTGTGCGAGGCGCTGGCTCGGCGCGGCGTGCTGGCCAAGGACACCCACGGCTCGACCATCCGATTGGCTCCACCCATCGTGATCAGCGAGGCGCAGCTGGACCACGGCCTTGATCAACTCGAGTTGGCGGTGGCCGACCTCGCTCGGCGCCCGGGGTGACCGTCGCCGACCTCGGTCGGCGCCCGGGGTGACGGCCGCACCGTTTTAGGGAGCCGGATTGCGAGCGTCGTAGGCGAGGAAACGTCGCTGGGTCAGGGTGACAACGCTCAGTAACGCCATGCAGGTGAGACCGCCGATGAGTGCTGCGAGCCCTTCGTTCAGCCAGCTGGCGCCCGCGCCGAGAACCAGATCGCCCAGTCGCGGACCGCCGGCGACCACCACGATGAAGACTCCTTGTAGCCGGCCGCGCATTGAGTCCGGCGTGGCGGTCTGCAGAATTGTCTGGCGGAAGACTGCGCTCACCGCGTCTGCGCCCCCAGCGATCGCGAGGAAGCTCATCGCTCCTATCAGGGCCGGGACCAGCACCACACTGGGTGAGGTTGGCCCGACGATGATCAACACCACCCCGAAGGCCGCCACCGACAGCCCATAGATCATGATCGCCAGGCAGATCAGCCGTCCCTGCCAGCGAGCGCCGACCAATCCGCCGGAGAACAGCCCTGCCAACACCGCACCGACCGCGAACGCCGCGGTCAGCAGCCCGGTCGTGGTGGCCCCACCGCCCAGGAACAGAACCCCGACGGCCGGCAACAGCACTCGAGGCATGGCGAAGATCATGGCGATGAGATCGACCACGAAAGTCATCCGTACATTGCTCCGCGTGGCGAGATAGCGCAAGCCTTCCACGACAGCCGCCAAGCCTCGCTTGCGTTCCGGATGGTCCAGGCCTTCGGGAGGCAGCGGGGGTAGTCGCCACAACGCCCACAAGCCCACCGTGAACATGATCATGTCCACGGTGTACGCCGCCGCGAAGCCTGAGGCCGCCACCAGCGCCGCGCCAACCAGCGGCCCGAGAACCAATGCGGTGCTCCACGCCGTGGTCGTCAACACGTTCGCCGCCGGCAACAACGAGGGCTTCAGCAAGCGCGGGATGATCGCGGTCCGTGCCGGATTGTTGATTGCGAAGGCGGCCGACTGCAGAGCCACCAGAAGGTAGAGCAAGATCACCGAGTCGACGTGCAACCAGGCCTGAACCGCCAGGGCCGCGGTGGAGACGAACAATCCCATCGCCGAGAGCAGCGCGACCGTGCGACGGTCGTAGGCATCGACCAGTGCGCCGCCATACAGGCCTAGCGTGATCAGCGGGACCAGGGCGCAAATGCCGAGAATGCCAACCGACAGAGTCGAGGCTGAGATCGCGTATACCTGAAGGCCCACCGCAACCAGGGTCAGTTGACTGCCGAGATTCGCGATACCCAGCCCCCACCAGAGCCGCCGAAATGCTTCGCTCGATCGGAGTGGGGTCAGGTCGAGCAGCAGTGCCATGGCTCAGCGACTCTAATCGACATGCTTGTGGTTCAGCCGGTGCAAGGCCTGTCGAAACCCTCGTGCGGTGAACTGCCAAACGTGCGGTGAGCCCGTAGAACCGCCATCGAGCCATGCAGGTACATGGTCTGCGCAAAAGGGGCGGCCCACCTCTCCGTAGAGAGATGGGCCGTCCTTTCAGCGCTCGGGGTCGGCAGCCGACGCGTCAGTACTTCCGGTCGTTGTCATCAAGATCGCGCAGGCTGTCCTTCGCGTCCTCGACGGCCTGCTTGGCCTTGCCCGATGCTCGATCGGCGTGGCCTTCGGCCTCCATGCTGGGGTTGTCAGTGGCGTCTCCGACGCGAGCCTTGATGTCGCCCTTGAGCTCTTCGCCCTTGCCTTCCAATCCGCCCATGATTCGTCCTCCTTTGGTACGAGTCGCGCGGGAACCCCTGCGCAAACGGTGGTTGAGCGGCTGCTTCTAGCCCTCTAGCGCTTCCGAACGAGTCAACTATGATGAGCCCAGAAGCAGTCGTTTACGGCGTAAGCTTGAGTATAGGCCACAAGGTTTACGCTGTAAATGTTCTGGAGCTCGGCCATCCGTGGCGGCGAGTGGCCAGCCGTTCTGGTCAGACGCGAGCATGGATGGGGGTGGGTGTCATTTCCGACGATGGAGAGATCTCCCCTCGCCCGGAGCGCCGGCTAGGTCTGGTGGAGCGCGTGGGTGCTCGACGGCCGCTCGACCAGAACCTCATCATCCGGGAGGCGGTCCGTTTCATCGACGAGTCGGGCCGGGATCGACTGACCATGCGTCGTCTTGGCGCTCGGCTAGGCGTCGAAGCCATGGCGCTTTACCGCTATGTGCCCGGCCGGGAACAGCTTCTGGACGGCGTGGTCGAGGCCGTGATGGACGAGCTGTACCAGTCGACCATGACTGGCGACTACGCCGATTCGTGGCAGGAGTTCCTGGAGATGATGGCGCACGGCGTACGGGATCTTGCGCTCAGACATCCCAAGGTCTTCCCGCTCGTTGCCACCCGTCCGCCTGCGGCGCCGTGGCTGCGGCCGCCGCTACGGAGCCTGCGTTGGGTCGAGGGTTTCCTCGAGGGCCTGGGTCGTCATGGATTCTCCAGCGACGACAGTGTGACCGCGTACCGAGCGTTCTCAACGTTCCTGCTCGGCCACCTGCTGCTGGAGACCGGCAGCGCCGACGATGATCTCACCGACTCCGCCGCAGAGGACATCGAGTTCTACGAGAGCAACAATCTCGCGGATTATCCGATCCTGCAGCAGCACACTGCTCAGCTCTCCGAAGACGTGTACGGCGATGAGTTCGAAGACGCGCTCGAAGACTTGATCAACCGGATTGAACACAGCCGCGGCTGAGCTTAATCTCCCGCCTTACCGGGTAAGGCAGCGAGGGGAGCGTGCATGAGGAATTCATTACAGAGTGGTCCACCGGAGATCGCGGGCGATGCGTCCGGCGATGCCAACGCGTCCGACGGCCGGAACGAGTCGTTCAACGAAAAGATGGATCGCAACTGGAACGACATCTTGCAGGAGTTGCGAGTCACCCAGACCGGCACCCAGATCCTAACCGGTTTCCTACTGGCGATTGCGTTTCAGCCGAAGTTTGACAGTCTCACGGATTTCCAGCAGCGGATCTACCTCTTCTTGGTGCTGGCAGCCGTGACGACGACCGCGTTAGGCCTGGCGCCGGTCAACCTGCATCGAGGGCTGTTCCGCCGCCGCGTCAAGTTTCGCACCGTCCAAACGGCCCATGTGCTGCTTCGCCTGGCGCTGGCCGGCGTGGCGGTCGTGAGCGCCGGTGCCGTGTTGTTCATCTTCGATGTCGTCGTGGGTCGAACCGCCGCCTATCTCGCCTCGGGGTTCGTCCTGCTGCTGGTCATTGCCATCGCCGCTCTGCCGGCGATCCTGCGCCGGAACACCAACGGGGCTCCGGTCGACGAGGGGAACGACGGCTCGGCCGGCTGAACAAACTCGGCTGGCCGACGGTCCGATCCGCTGCCCAACCTTCCATCTGCTGCCAAAGATTCCGCAGCAGATGGAGGGTTTGCGCGGATTGATGAGTTGCGCTGGGGTCGGTGGATCGCGAGTGATCCAGCCTGATCAACCGCTCGAAGATGCGCGCTTGGTGGTAACAAGGAGTCGGCATGGCAATGAAGTACGTGCGCCCACTCGACGATCCAACGCCGAGCCTGGAAGATCTGGGCGGCAAAGGGGAGTCGCTGGCGAAGCTTGCGGCGGCCGGCTTCGCGGTGCCGGACGGCTTTCATATCACCACCGCGGCGTATCGAGCCGTCGTCGACAGCCACCACCTTGGACCGCAGATCGCCAGGGAGTGTGCCGTCGGCGAGTCTGATTCGCAAGCGCTGCCTGCAGCAGCGGCGCGCCTTCGCGAGCTCTTCACCTCCCATCCGGTGCCCGCCGCGGTGGCCAACGAGATCAAGGCTGGCTATGCCCGCCTGGGCTCACCACCGGTCGCAGTCCGTTCCTCGGCCACCGCTGAGGACCTCCCAGACGCCTCTTTCGCCGGCCAACAGGAGTCCTTCCTGAACGTCACTGGCCTTGATCACCTCATGATGTCCGTGCAGCGGTGCTGGGCGTCACTGTGGACCGAGCGGGCGATTCGCTATCGCAGTCGCCACGGCATTGACCACAGCAGCGTCTGGTTAGCCGTGGTGGTGCAGCGCATGGTCGAGGCCGACGCTGCGGGTGTGATGCTCACCGCGGATCCGATCACCGGCGATACCTCGGTGATCGAGATCAACGCCGCCTGGGGACTGGGCGAGGCAGTGGTCAGCGGGCTGGTGACGGCGGACCGTTTCACGGTAGACCGCAATTCCGGCCGGTTACTGCGGAGCGAGATCAAGCCGAAGACGACGATGACCGTGTCAACGGCTGGCGGGGCCACCGAGCAGCCCGTCCCCATGCGGCGGCAGACCGAGCCTAGTCTCACGCAAGCGCAGGCCAGCGAGCTCGCCGCCGTGGGCACCAAGATCACCGACCTGTACGGGCGGCCGATGGACGTGGAGTGGTGCCGTGCGGGCGAGCAGTTCTTTGTCCTGCAAGCGCGGCCCCTCACGGCGCTGAGTCCCCCAGACCCGTGGAACGACAGCCGCAACGGTGACTTTCTCTGGACCAACACCAACGTCGGCGAAGCGATCCCCGACGTCATGACGCCGGCCACCTGGTCGATGGTGCAGGTTTTCCTGCACGACGCGATGGCGACGGCGTCCATCCCGCCGTTCGTAGGTTACGGCCGGATCGGCGGACGGATCTACCTCAACGTCAGCGTCATGAAGACCTTGTCGGGCGCGTTCGGCGTGCCGGAGAAGCGCTTCCGCGACCTGACGGAGGAGGTCTTCGGGCGGTTAGCCGATGATCTTGAGATCCCTCCTGTTCAGGCACCCCGGCTGGCCATCCTCCGCGGCGTGCTGCCGATGGCTATCCATGTGCTCGGCGAAGCCCGGCGGGACAAAAAGATCTTGAATAGCTATCTTGCGAATCATCCCCGCCGCTGCGAGCAACGCCGGGCACAGATCGCGGTGATCACGTCCGCCGAGGAGTTGGCTCAGCTGTGGACCGACGTCCTCGATCCGGAGTTCAACCGGGTCAGCTGGATGCTGTCGGCCGCGACCCGGTCCAGCGGAGCGTCCTTCGTCACCACCCGCAAGCGATTGCAGCGGCTCGTGGGCGATGGGGCGGCGAACGCCCTGACCGCGGGGCTCGGCGCCCAAGCCGGGCAGTTGGCCAGCCTGGGATTGCTCGACGGTCTTGATCAGCTGTCCCGAGCCGAAATCGATCGGGAAACCTTCAATCAGCGCTACGGCCATCGCGGTCCTCACGAGTTTGAGATCTCCACGCCGCGGCCGGCGGAGGACCCGCAGTGGATCGACCGGCAGCTGGCGGCAGGGGCGGCGGTCGGCTATCGGGATCTTCTTGCCGCCCAGCAGGCGGCCCGCGACGGGGCCTGGGCCGAACTGGAGAAGCGGCACACGTGGCACGCTCGAGTCCTTCATCGGCAGCTCGCACACTGGGCCGAGATCAGCCGGGACCGGGAGCACGCCCGGACGGAGGTGATCCGCTACTTTTGGGTGCTGCGGGCGTACGCGCTCAAGGCCGGCGAGTTGACCGGTCTCGACGAAGACATCTTCTTCCTCGAATCACCGGAGATCGTTCGTGCTCTGCAGCGCGAGACCATCAGTCCTCGGCTGATCGCTGAGCGGCGGGCGGCCTACCTGGCGTACTGCTCCCTACCGAAGTATCCGGCTCTGATCCGCGGGCCCTTCGATCCCTATCGCTGGGCGGCCGACCCGCACCGCCGCATTGACCGCTATGTGCCGAGCACGAAGGCACTCAGCTCGGCGACCATCACGGGCTTCCCAGGCTCCTCGGGCATCGTAGAGGCGCCGGTACGGGTGCTGGCTGACGCGGCCGAAGGGACGGCGTTTCGATCAGGGGAGGTGCTTGTCACGGCGGTCACCAACGTTGGCTGGACTCCGCTGTTTCCGCGCGCCGCTGCGGTGATCACCGATGTGGGTGCGCCACTGTCACACGCCGCCATCGTGGCCCGCGAGCTCGGCATTCCGGCGGTCGTCGGCTGTGGAGACGCGACGATGCGGTTGAACACCGGTGACCGGGTCAGGGTGGACGGAACGGCGGGGACGGTGGACCTCCTCTCGACCGTCCCGGCAGACTCGACGCCATGAGTTGGGACTTGGCCGGCCCCGTCGATGAGGTGGCCCCGACGTTGCTGGGAGCGACCCTGCGGCACCGCGAGGTGGCCGTCCGGCTCACCGAGGTTGAGGCCTACGACGGCCCCAGCGATGCCGCTTCGCACGCCCATCGCGGCCGTACCGCCCGGAACGCGATCATGTTTGGGCCGCCGGGACACCTCTACGTCTATTTCAGCTACGGGATGCACTGGGCGGCTAACGTGATCTGCGGGCCGGACGGACATGCCTCCGGCGTGCTGCTGAGAGCCGGCGAGGTCGTCGACGGGATCGAGGTAGCGCGGAGCCGGCGCGGCCGAGCTCGCGATCGCGATCTTGCTCGGGGTCCCGGCCGGCTCTGTGCGGCCCTCGATCTGACTGCGGACCAAAAGGGGTGCTATCTGCTGGCCGACGGCCCAGTCCACCTGGAACCGCCGACCGCGCGCCCAGCAACGATCATGGCCGGACCGCGGGTCGGCGTATCACTCGAGGCGGATCGGCCGTGGCGGTTCTGGGTCGCCGACAGCCGATTCGTATCCGATTACAAGCGGAGCTCGCGCGCGCCTCTGTCGAGCGCCCTCAGTCCAGCGTCGAGAGCGACCCCAGAAGCGATGGGATGAATTCCGCCATCGTGGGATGGATCGGCAATACCTTCCGGATGTCCTTGGCGCGGACGCCGGTCTGCATGGCCAGGCCGACGGTCTGGATTAGGTCGTCAGCGTGCAGGCCCAAGATCGTCGCGCCGAGGATTTCGTCGCTGTCACCGTCGACCAGGACCCTCATCAGGCCGGTGGTCTCGCTCTCCAGAATCGCCCGGCTGACGCTCGACATCGGCACTTCCGCCTGCAGCACGTTGCGGCCAGACTGGCGCGCTTCCCGTACGGTCATCCCAACCCGGCCGAGAGGTGGATCGGTGAACATGGCGTAAGTGGTGATGCGCCCATCAACGCTGCGGGACGGGTCCTGCAAGATCTGCCCGTCCTGGTAGGCGGTGTGGGTAAAGGCGCCGTGACCGTTGACGTCACCGAGCGCCCAGATGCCGGCCACCGAGGTCTGGAAGCGCGAGTCGACCCGAAAGAACCCGCGATCATCGGTGTCGAGTCCATGATCGGGGCCGACGAGATCTGAATTGGAGCGCCGGCCCGTGGCCATCAGCAGATGCGATCCGGACACGGTCGTGCCGTCAGTCAGCTCGACCTGGACGCCGCTGGCCTGCGGAGCCACATTGGCCGTACGGCCAGTGATGATTCGGACACCTTCGGCCGTCAGCATGTCGGCGATGATCGTCGATACGTCCTCGTCCTCGCGGCCCGCGACCGGACCCGAGCTGATGATCGTCACGTCCGCGCCGAAGCGGCGGAACATCTGCCCGAACTCCAGCCCGATGTAGCCACCGCCGACCACGACCAGGTGCTCGGGCAGCTCCGTCAGTGCCAGGAGTTCGACCTCGGTCATGGCATGGACTGAGTCGAGGTGCGGCAGCGGAGGTACCGACGCCCGAGCGCCCAGATTGAGGTAGACCTCCCGCGCGGTCAGCTCTCGACCGTCGACCTGCACCTCGTGCGCGCGCCCGTGCGGGTCGCTCACTAACGTGGCCGGTCCCTCGATGAGCTGGAGGTGATCGACACCGTCCAGCCATCCCGACAGAGACTGCCGCATGCCGTCGATGATTGACCACACCCGCTCCATGGCCGCGGGAAAGTCGACCGTCACCTCCCCGGTACGGACGCCATAATCGCCGGCGCGGCGGGCTTGGTGCGCCATGACAGCGCTGGCTCGGAGGGCCTTGGTCGGCTTACATCCGTGATTGAGACAGGTGCCACCAACTCGATCCATCTCGATCAGCGCGACCCGTTTCCCCTTGTCGGCCAGCGCGCCGGCCAGTCCAGGGCCAGGCTGCCCTGCCCCGATGACGATCGCGTCAAACTCGGTCACGCGTCCCTCCTCGTGGCCGGGCTCGTCCTCAGCCTACAGGTGTGACCTGCGCCACATCGTCCAGAGTTCGGACCGCGGAATGTGAATTCGTGATCGATGGTGTCTAGACTCCCGCGAAGATAACGGTTCGGTCTCGGCCTATTTACTCGGGGGAGTTGGTTTACGTTGGCTCGTTCACGGCCGCGTCGAGCACTGCGACCGCCGCTGGCGGTCCGGGTCGGGCGGGTCGTGGCACCGATCGCTTTCACCGGCGTCCTGGCGTCTGGGATAGCAGTGGCTATCTGGCCGCAGCCTGAATACACAGCGGCAGTGCCCGCGCCGGCCGCAGCAACACCAACCCCGGCGGGGACCACCAGCGCTTCGGCTCGGACGAGTCGGGGCGAGGCTTCTCGACCGGCAGTCAAGAGCTCCGCCTCGGCGAAGGCGTTTAGAGGCACTCCTTCGGCCAAGGAGAAGCAGCCCACCTTCCAGCCCTCGAAGACGGCGGCCAAGGCGGTGCGCCAGAGTGCTTCTCTGAGGGCGACGGGCACCCGCTACACAACGACAGGGGTGAATGTCCGTAGCCAGCCAAGCGTCGATGGCAAGGTGATCACCGTCCTTACCGCTGGCAGCAAAGTCTCGATCACCACTGGAAGCGCGCCGGGATGGGCGGCAATCATGTACGACCAGCAGCGCCGCTGGGTCCGGAGTGAGTACCTCTCGACTAGGAAGCCTTCCACCTCCAGCTCCAGCTCCAGCTCGACCTCGGCCGCAACGTCCAGCGGCATTTCCTACGCACCATGCAAGTCCGGCTCTTCTGTCGAGTCCGGTCTCACGCCCGATGCGATTCGGGTCCATCGCGCGATTTGCGCGCGTTATCCGCAGGTCACTTCCTACGGCGGCGTTCGCGCCGACTCGCTGCCGTATCACCCCTCCGGCCGAGCGCTTGATGCGATGATCTCGAACTCGACCGTCGGTTGGCAGATTGCCAATTGGGTCCGCGCGAATGCCTCACGGCTTGGCGTCAGTGAAGTCATCTACTCCCAGCGCATCTGGACGGTCCAGCGGTCCAGCGAAGGTTGGCGGCCCATGTCCGATCGTGGATCGGCCACCGCCAATCACTATGATCACGTCCACATAACGGTTTACGGCAACTCGGGCACCGGTTAGGCGTGACCTGCTGGCCCCGCTTGTGGAGCACCTGAGGCCGACTTAGGGTTTGTTCATGGTGGACGTTCATCAAGTGGTGCTCGGTGCGATCGCCGTGTCCATCATGGTCCTTGTACCGATCGGGCTGGTCTTTCTCTACGACCTGCTGGCGGGGCGCTGGGACGGCTCGATTGCCCGTTGGAGAGAATCTCGGCAGCAGTCGGCTCAACGTCGCCAGAACTTGCGGGCGATGCGCGATCAACGCGGGATCCCGCTGGAACAGGTGGCGGCGAATCTCCGTCGGCTACGCGCGGTTGTCACCAGAGATGCCCATCGATCGGCTGCCCATCAAATGGGCGACCGGCTCGCCTACGACCAGGTGCTGATCCAGGCCTGCGAGATGTTGGAAATCGAGCACGATCTCGGTGTGGAGTCTGCGGGTATGGAGCGCGACATCGAGCGGCTCCGCGTCGAGGCCGAACTCGAGCGAGCTGGCGTTGTGCTATCCGAGCGAAATTACGGTCAGGCCGCCTGAGGACTTGCTGAACAGCGGTCGTTGACGCGGTTCGACGTGCCGCCGTAGTTCGCGTTCGGCCTGCGGCAGTGAGCGTGCCGCGGGCGCCCCGTGACCCGCCGGATCACCCTCTGAGGTCGGGCCCTCTAACGCCGGCGGCTGGTGCGGCGCGCTCGCCGCGCTGATGATGTCGCTCGAACACTTTCCCTATGGGGTCGGTACATGGTAAGCAGGCTTGTCTCCACCATTCGATTCATGGAAGGACCAGCACGCCAATGGGTGACCAAATGACTGGGGCCATCAGCGACTACGAAGCCATTGGCGGCGGGTCTGCCGTGAGCGCTGTCGTCAACGATTTTTACGACCGGGTTCTCGGCGACCCACAGCTTGCACCGTATTTCGAAGGGGTCGATCTCGCTCGAGTCAAGCGTCACCAGGTGCTCATGGTGAGTCAGGTGCTCGGGGGCCCTGAGGCGTACACCGGTCGCCCCCTCAGCGAGGCGCACGCCGGCCTTGGAATCGACCACGACGACTTCACCGCAGTCGTCGGCCATCTAGCTGCCGCCATGGAGGATGCCGGAGTGCCCGACGACATCATCGAGAGGGCCGGCGCGGCGGTCGTCGCCACGGAGTCCGACATCGTCGAATCTGCGTAGCCCTGACCGATGGATACCACCTCCCTGAAGGCCAGTTGGCGGAATGTTGTTGCCGCCGGC
>DASQUD010000359.1:0-5236 GCA_035641455.1 Propionibacteriaceae bacterium
CCGGAGAAGGGCGTCATGCACATGGCGATCGGCGCCGTCATCAACGCCATGTGGGACCTCAAAGCCAAACGCTCCGGATTACCGCTGTGGCAACTGCTAGCCCAGATGACACCGGAAGAAATCGTCGACCTCGTCGACCTCCGCTACCTGACGGATGCCCTGACCCGGGACGAGGCCCTGGCAGTACTCCGCGCCGGGGTCGATGGGCGCGAGCAGCGGCAGCGAGCCCTCCTCACCGAGGGTTATCCCGCATACACGACGACCCCGGGCTGGCTCGGCTACGACGACGCCAAGCTCGAGCGGCTCTGTCGGGAGGCGGTCTCCGACGGCTTCACTCAGATCAAGCTCAAGGTCGGAGCAAACCTTGACGACGACATCCGACGGCTCCAGATTGCCCGAGACACTGTCGGACCCAACATCGCCATCGCCGTCGACGCGAACCAGCGCTGGGATGTGGAGGAGGCGGTCAGGTGGGTCGCCAAGCTCTCCCGCTTCGACCTGGCGTGGGTGGAGGAGCCGACCAGTCCTGACGACATCCTCGGCCACGCCGAGATCGCTCGGCGGATCCACCCGGTTCCGGTGGCGACCGGGGAGCACGTGGCCAATCGGGTGATCTTCAAGCAAATGCTGCAGGCCGGCGCGCTGTCAGTGCTGCAGATCGACGCCAGCCGCGTGGCCGGAGTGAACGAGAACATCGCGATCTTGTTGCTCGCGGCGAAGTTCGGCGTTCCCGTCTGCCCGCACGCCGGCGGTGTCGGGCTGTGTGAGGCGGTCCAGCACCTGTCGATGTTTGACTATGTCGCCGTCTCCGGCAGCCTCAGTGGCCGTCGGATCGAGTATGTGGACCACCTGCATGAGCACTTCATCACCCCGATCCAGCTGCGTGGCGGCCGCTTCCAGGCCCCGCTGGCGGCCGGAGCCGGCATGGAAATGTTCGAAGGGTCCCTGTCAAGGTTTTCCTACCCCAACGGCGCCGGCTGGTCTGGGGTGCCCACCTGAGAGTCCGGACTTGGGGCCTTGCCCGGCCGAGGTTTCTCTCGGTCGTCCCCGCTGCCGACACTGGGATCGCCTGGTCGGACGTCCAGGTCGCCCTGCTCCTCCCACACGTAGGAAGGCAGGACGAGATGGCAGCGATCGTTCCAGCGGACGATTACGCGTTGCTCGCGTTCATAGCCGAGAACGCCGATCGTGGCTGGGGCGAGAGCGAAGAGCCGGCCATTCTCCGGTGGAAGTCCTACCCAGCGCGCGGTGAGCACCCGTAGGTAGTGGCCGTGGGCGAACAAGACAGTCTCCTCGTCGGTCGCCAGCGCATCCGCGATGACTCGGTCGGCCCGTGCGCCGACCTCGGCGGCACTCTCACCGCCCGGTACGCCGTCGCGCCAGATGGACCAGCCGGGCACCTCTTGACGAATTTCAGCGGTTCGGCGCCCTTCGTATTCGCCGTAGTCCCATTCCATGAGGTCGTCGCTGATTTCAGCATCCTCGCCCACGCCCGCGAGGCGACACGTCTCCGACGCTCGGGCCAGCGGACTCGTCAGAACCCGGCCAAAGGTCCGTCCACGGAGGCGGTCGCCGAGAACCGTGGCTTGCAGCCGGCCGAGTTCAGTCAGCGGGACGTCGGTACGACCGGTGTGCCGTCCGTCGCGAGCCCATTCGGTCTCCCCGTGCCTGATAAGGATGAGGCGCAGTCCGCTCGTCTCCACAACCGTTCTCCTGTCCGGTCCGATCGCAAACCTCGATCACCGCTAGCTTGCATGGCGCTCGGCCTGCTGAATAGACCTTCGCCATGACGTTGCAGATTTCATGACATGTGCGGATAACGCCAGTCGGTGGGCGGGACGAAGTTTTCTTTAATGGCTCGGGTGCTGGTCCAGCGGAGCAGGTTCTGCGCGGAGCCCGCCTTGTCGTTGGTGCCGCTGGCCCGCCCGCCGCCGAACGGCTGCTGTCCGACGACGGCGCCGGTGGGCTTGTCGTTGATGTAGAAGTTGCCGGCGGCAAAACGAAGCAGCTCTGTGGCCTCGGCGATGGCCTGCCGGTCCTGCGCGATGATCGAGCCGGTGAGCCCGTACGCAGCGGCTGCTTCCATCTGCCGAAGAGCTTTGTCGTAGCTGCTGTCGTCGAAGACGTGCACCGCCAGCAACGGGCCGAAATACTCGGTGGCGAAGATCTCATTGTCGGGTTCGGTGCACAAGAAGATCGTCGGTCGCACGAACCAGCCCTGACTGTCGTCGACGCTGCCGCCCGCCACCACCGTCACCGTGTCGTCGGATTCGGCTCGCTGGATCGCGTCGCGCTGCTTGGTGAATGACTTCTCGTCGATGACCGCGCCCATGAAGTTGCTGAAGTCGGTGACATCACCCATCGGCAGGGATTCGGTCTCGCCAATGAGGTCCTCGCTCATCCGCTCCCACACCGATCGCGGCACGTACGCCCTGGACGCGGCTGAACATTTCTGGCCCTGATATTCGAACGCCCCCCGGATCAAGGCGGTCCGAAGCACGTCCGGATCTGCCGAAGGATGAGCGACCACGAAGTCCTTGCCACCGGTCTCCCCGACGATCCGGGGATAGGTCCGATAGGTCGACATGTTTTCCGCGATGGTGCGCCAGAGCATCTGGAAAGTGGCGGTGGAGCCGGTGAAGTGGAGCCCGGTGAACTCCGGGTTCGCCAGCACCACGTCCGACACGGCAAGGCCGTTTCCGGGCAGCATGTTGATCACGCCCGGCGGCAGGCCGGCCTCCTCCAGCAGTCGCATGGTGAAGTGGGCCGCTAGCTGTTGAGTGGGGGACGGCTTCCACAGCACGACGTTGCCCATCAGCGCTGGAGCGGTGGGCAGGTTTCCGGCGATCGCCGTGAAGTTGAACGGGGTGATCGCATACACGAACCCCTCCAGCGGGCGATGGTCGAGCCGATTCCACACCCCCGGCGCTGACTGCGGCTGCTCGGCCAGGATCTCGCGGGCGAAGGCGACGTTGAACCGCCAGAAGTCGATCAATTCGCAGGCAGCGTCGATCTCGGCCTGGATCGCCGTCTTGGACTGGCCCAGCATGCTGGCGGCGTTCAGCGTGTCCCGCCACGGACCGGACAACAAGTCGGCCGCTTTCAGGAAAATTGCGGCCCGATCCTCAAAATTCAGGGCTCGCCATTGAGGTGCGGCCTCCTTGGCAGCGTCGACAGCAGCGCGAGCATCCGCTTCGGTGGCGTTGCGCAGCACGCCGAGAACGTGGGTCCGCTTGTGCGGCTGGACAACCGCGATCTCATCGCCGCCTCCGCTGCGCTGTTCGCCACCGATCGTCATCGTCAGCTCGACCTGCTCGGCCGCCAGGTCCTTCAACTTGGTCTGCAGCGTTGCCCGTTCGGCACTTCCTGCCTCGTACTGCCGCACAGGCTCGTTCGCAGGTACCGGGACCTCCGTGATGGCATCCATCCTGCAATCCTCCTCGTCGGTCGATTGCTTCCAACCGGCGCCAGCGATCAGAGGTCTTTGCGCCAGCGGCCGCGTAGGTAATGGGCTGCTGCCTTGGGCTGGCGGTCGCGGGTGAAGACACCCTTCTTGTTCCCGCCGACCCGCATGATCCCCGACGTGGTGGTGAAGTCGGCGAAGTTCCACACCTGTTCGCCGACCACGGCATCGATCCGGTCGAACACCCGGTGATTCATGTCCAGATACTCGACCTGATATTCCTCGCTCCACGGGTTTTCGGCCGCCAACGAATGCAAGCCGGGGTAGGTGTCCGCGCCGTACTCGGTGATGATGATCGGCTTGCCTTCGCCGGCCCAGGCGGTCAGCTCCTCCTCCCACGCCAACTCGGCGGCTGCCAGGTCACCGGTGTTGACATACCAGCCGTAGTAGCGGTTGAGCATCAGCACGTCCCCGAACTGCGAAACCCGGCACTTGCCGTATGGCGCCAGCATGACGTTGACGAAGCCGACGGGCCGCGTGGGGTCGGCCTCCCGCGCGACATCGAACAGCGGGCGGAAGTAGTTCTCCGCGCCCTCGGTGTCGGACTCCGGCTCGTTGGCGATGCTCCACAGCACCACGCTGGGGTGATTCTTGTCGCGGGCAATCAGCTCGCGAATCGCCTGGGCGTGCACGTCACGGGTGGCGTCGTTCGCGGTCTCGGGAGAGAACGTCTGGTAGCCCTGGGCACCGAAGATGCCGCCACCGAGGCCCATATTGAGGCCCACCGCTGCTGTCTCGTCGATCAGGACGATCCCTTGCCGGTCGGCGTAGTCGATGACCTCTTCGGAGTACGGGTAGTGCGAGGTGCGGAACGAGTTGGCACCGATCCACTTGAGCAGCTCGAAGTCGTGCAACAGGTAGGCGTCGTTGTGTCCTTTGCCGATCACCGGCACGTCCTCATGCTTGCCGAATCCGGTGAAGTAGATGGGCTCGCCATTGATCAAGAACCGAATGCCGTCCACCGAAACGGTGCGGACGCCAACACTCTGGTGGTAGCTATCCACGACCGTGTCGCCGTCCACCAACTGGAGCTCCAGGTCGTAGAGGTAGCCGTCGCCGGGAGCCCACTTGTGCACATCGGACACGTTGAGCGTGCCGCTGAGCCCACTCCCGTTCGCGACCTCCGCACCGTGGGCATCGCGCAGAATGACCCTCGTCTCGAGCGAATCGGCGTCGTCGGCTTCGGTGGTGTAGCTGATCACACCGGTGGCGCCGTCCAGGTCCGTCATGATCGTCACATCGGTGAAGTGTGCGGGGTGGGTGGCGTAGAGCCAGACGTTGCGATGAATTCCTCCGTAGTTGAAGAAGTCGTGCCAGTACCGCTGCCGTTTCCCGGCTGGGGTGTCCTCGATGACTCCGGGCGGGATCGACTGCCAGTTCAGCGTGTTGTCCACGACCGCAGTGATCCGGATCTCCTCGCCGGGAGACACATGCTCGGTGATTTCCGCCTCGAACGGCGTGTAACCACCCTCGTGCGAAACGACCTCGGTCTCATTCACCCACACGGTGGCCCGGTGCGTCGCCGACTCGAAGTGCAGCACGATCCGCTGACCCTGCCATCCGCGAGGCACCCACACCGTTCGCTGATACCAGACGTCGCCGAAGTAATCACGGACGGCTGCGTCGGCCGCAATGTCGTTGAAGCTGGCCGGCACCGCCATCTCTCGCGCGTCTGACAATCGCCCCGCGAACCAGCGCGCCGTGCGACCCTCCCCATTCGGATCGAGGGCAAACTGCCAGAGCCCGTTGAGGCTCTTGCGCTCACGAGTGCTC
>DASQUD010000360.1:0-14650 GCA_035641455.1 Propionibacteriaceae bacterium
TGACCCCTTGATGGCCGCCTGGTCGATCGCCACGACGCCGTCGCGCCCGGCCACCGAGCCGTGGATCAGCGAGCTCTTGCCCGACCCCGCCACGCCGGTCACCACGACCAGCACGCCGAGCGGGATGTCGACGTCGACGTCCTGCAGGTTGTGAGTGCTGGCGCCGCGGACCTCCAGCACCCCCGACGGGCTCCGCACCGACGGCTTCAGGGAGGCGCGGTCGTCCAGGTGCCGCCCGCTGAGCGTGTCGCTGGCCCGCAGCCCTTCGACGGTGCCCTCGAAGACCACCTCGCCGCCCTCGGTGCCAGCGCGCGGGCCGAGGTCGACGACGTGGTCGGCGATCGCGATCGCCTCCGGCTTGTGCTCCACGACCAGCACGGTGTTGCCCTTGTCGCGCATCCGCAGCAGCAGGTCGTTCATCCGCTGAATGTCGTGGGGGTGCAGACCGATCGTTGGCTCGTCGAAGACGTAGGTGACGTCGGTCAGCGACGACCCGAGGTGGCGGATCATCTTGGTGCGCTGCGCCTCGCCGCCCGACAGCGTCCCCGACGCCCGATCGAGCGAGAGATAACCCAGCCCGATCTCCACGAACGAGTCGAGCGTCTCCCCCAGTGCCCCCAGCAGCGGCGCCACCGACGGCTCGTACAGATTCCGCACCCACTCGGCCAGATCGCTGATCTGCATCGCACACGCGTCGGCGATGTTGATCCCCTTGATCTTGGACGACCGGGCCTCCTCTCTGAGCCGGGTGCCGCCGCAGTCTGGACAGGTGGTGAACGTCACCGCCCGCTCGACAAACGCCCGGATATGCGGCTGCATCGCGTCGACGTCTTTGGACAGGAACGACTTCTGGATCCTTGGGATCAGACCCTCGTATGTCAGGTTGATCCCTTCGACCTTGATCTTGGTCGGCTCCTTGTGGAGCAGGTCGTGCAGTTCTTTCTTGGTGTACTTGCCGATCGGCTTGTCCGGGTCGAAGAAGCCGGAACCTTTGAAGATGCGGCCGTACCAGCCGTCCATGCTGTAGCCGGGGATGGTGAGCGCACCCTGGTTCAGCGACTTGCTGTCGTCGTACAGCGCGGACAGATCGAAGTCGGTCACCGAGCCCATGCCCTCGCAGCGTGGACACATGCCGCCGGTGATGCTGAAGCTGCGACGTTCCTTCGTGGTCTTCCCGCCGCGTTCGAGTGTGACCGCGCCCGCTCCGCTGATTGAGGCGACGTTGAAGGAGAACGCCTGGGAAGAGCCGATGTGCGGCTGTCCGAGCCGGCTGAAGAGGATCCGGAGCATCGCGTTGGCGTCGGTGGCTGTGCCGACCGTGGAGCGGACGTTGGCACCCATCCGCTCCTGGTCGACGATGATCGCGGTCGTCAGCCCTTCCAGTACGTCGACATCGGGCCGAGCCAGCGACGGCATGAAGCCTTGGACAAAGGCGCTGTAGGTCTCATTGATCATCCGCTGGGACTCAGCGGCGATCGTATCGAACACCAGCGAGCTCTTGCCCGAGCCGGAGACGCCGGTGAACACCGTCAGCCGGCGCTTCGGGATCTCGATGCTGACGTTCCTGAGGTTGTTCTCTCGCGCGCCGTGCACGCGGATCAGGTCGTGGCTGTCGGCAACGTGCAGCACAGGCGACTGCGTGTCCGTCCTCGTAGCCATGCTCATCGTGTCTCCATCTGTGTCAGGTGAAGCCGCCTTGGCGGTCTCCGTCGGCGTCGCCTGGCTCGATCTACCAGGTTCCAGCAGTACGTCTGATTCTTCTTCATCGGCGCGTCGCGGCAGCGGTCCCCTGTCTACCTGATCGGTACCCGATCGGCGAGGTCGGCGGCGTCCATGGCGGTCAGGCTAGTTGGGGCGCTGTGACCCGCGCTCACCACATAGCCGACACTTCCCACCACATATCTGGACTTCACACCCTCTGCAGAGGGTGCGAAGAGCCCGTAGGGGGTGCGAAGTCGCCGGCTGAGCAAAAGGGCGCGAAAAAGTGGGCTCGGCCAACCGAGAGTCAGTAACGCGCGTACCGCGCCCAGGCGAAGCAGTAGGCCCCGAAGCAGGCAATGCCGGCGGCCATGGCCACGAGCAGTACTGTCCCGGCCGGCTGATCTTTGATCGCGGCCAACGCGGCGTCCATGCCGCCCGCCTTCTCGGGGTCGTAGGTGAATGCCGCCCAACCAAACAGCGCGCCCACAATGGCCAAGGCAATTCCCTTGCAGATATATCCCACGGTGCCCAGGCGTCGGACCCCTTGGCTCACGTTCCGGTCAAGATCCTCGACAAACTTCTGACGAATGCCTTTGCCGATCTGACTGATCCCGACGCCGATCACCGCAGCCCCGACGGCGGCGACCAGGATCTGGCCAAAAGGCAGTGCCATCAGCCTGGCGGACAGCGTCTCCTCACCTTGGCCAGATTGAGCGGAACCGGAACCGGTGGCGACACCGATGGTGAGAAGCCCCAGCGCCAGATAGACGGCGGCCCGCCCGGCTGAACGGGCGCGACCCTTGACGTTCCCCTCACGATTGGGATCATCGCGGCCCACGGTCGCCTCGATCAGCTGCCAAATGGTCAGCGCGAACAGGCCCACGGCCATGACCCAGAGCAGGACCTCGCCCAGCGGTTGCTGAGCCACTTCTTTCAGCGCCCCATTGGGAGAGGCGTCACCGCGCTTGCCGAAGGCAAGGTTGAGAGCAATCCAGGCGACGAGCAGGTGGACGACGCCATAGCTGACAAGTCCGACTTTGACGAGCTGCTGATAGCCACGGCTGTGACGCACCTGCCCGAGATCCATGGCTCATGGTGGCATGTCCTCGGGGCACCGGTGGAGATCAGGCCGGACTGGTCGGATCGACTGGTCGGCCGGCTTTCTTGCCCGCCTTGACGGCACGCTTGGCCTCACGGACCCTAGCCAGAGATTCGCCGTCGACGATGTCGGCCACGGAGCGGAAGCTGCCCTCCTCACCGAAGGAACCGGCCGCTTCTTGCCAGCCGGGCGGCTGCACTCCACGCTGCTTGCCCAGTACGGCCGTGAAGATCGCGGCTTTCTCCTCCCCGAAGCCCGGCAAGGACATCAACGCCTGCTTCATCTCGGCGCCGGTTGCCGCATCCCGCCACACGTTGCCCGCGTCGGCCTGGTAGTGCTCGGTGAGCACCATGCACACCTGCCGGACGCGCTTCGCCATGGCGGCTGGAAAGCGGTGGATGGCCGGGCGCTGTGCACACAGCGCGACGAAATCCTCCTCCGGCATGGCGGCGATGGCCGCCACGTCAAGGGTGCCGCCCATCCGCTGGGCGATCACGAGCGGCCCGGTGAAGGCCTTCTCCATCGGCACCTGCTGATCCAAGATCATGCCGATGAGCAGCGCGTTGTCGTCCTCGGTGAGCAAGGCGTCCGCCTCGGCGTCGCCGGTGAGCCAAATCCGTTCCGTCACAGTGGCATTCTGCCCGCTCGCCTACTCGTACATCACGTATTCGGGTCGAGGCCTGAGCGCGAGCACTTCCTTCGGACTCATCAGCCGACCGCCACCACGCCGGTCCTCGGTGAAGAACAACTTGAATCCGGCGTGGACGAACTTCGGCGTGGTCTTGTTCACCACGCGGTACGTGTTGATCTTGGACGCGGGCGGCCCAAGCCCGTCGACCGACTTGATCAGGACGACGCCGTCATGATCTTTGAGGTCTGATTCCTTGCGGACCACACTGGCCGCGACTTGGTGATAGACCATGACCTTCTCGGGCAGGTCGTGCTTCTGCACCAGACCGGCGAGATACCTCGCAGTTTGGCTCAGTTCCGCTCCGGTCGTGTGTCCGTACGCACGACCCGGCACCTGACCGGCATCCATCGCCCACTCCGGATCGAGGGCGACCCCGACATCGGGCAACTTGAGCCACTTCTCATACGCCTTCGCCTCGGGCAGGAATTCCGAACGCCCGGGCTGCAGGTTCAAGAGCAACAGCGCCTTCCGCTCGCGGGCCGCCTTGTGGTAGGTCCCGATCTGGTCATCGGTGATGCGTACTCGATACTTGCCATCACGACCGGCGCTGCGCTGCACGATGGTGGTGATCACCTCCAGCACCGGGAGGATCTGGCGTCCCGTCGCGTACGGCTTGGCCCGCTTCTCCAGCTCGACGACGCGGGAATCCAGCGGCCCAGTGCCCAGTCTGCCGAGCGTCTTGGCTCCCGTGAGGCCGGCGTAGCCGACCAGCCGGTACCGCGGAAAGATCTCGCGCCCTCCACGTGGCAATTCTGCCCTGGTTGGTTCGGCGCTCGGTGTGCTGGACGCCGAAGCCGAGCTCGCCAGACCGCTTGGTTCGCCTGTGCCCAGTGTCGGCGCGGCAGCCGATGAGGACGATGTCGGCTCTGCGCCCTGCTGTCCAGAACACGCCGCGCAGGCCAGCAGGGTGGTCGCAACGGCAAGCTTGCTCCGGGTCGATCTCAGGGCACCTGGGGGCTCGCGAACCACCGCGCCACCCTATCCAGGGGGACTGGAGCGGGCTAATCTTTCGCCAGGAGGTTGCCCATGCGGATTCGCGAGATTCTCCACGCTAAGGGCTACGACGTCATCACGATCCGGCCGCAGGCCTCGGTGATGGAGATGCTCAAGCTGTTGCGTGATCACAATCTCGGGGCCGTGGTCGTATCCGACGATGGGCGCCATATTCGCGGCATCGTGACGGAACGCGATGTCGTCCGCAAGCTGGTCGACGGTCCCGACTTCCTCAACGCCCCAGTCTCCGACGTGATGACCAGCGAGGTGCAAACCTGCCAGCCCGGTGACTCGGTGCAGTCGCTGATGTCCACCATGACCAACCAACGCATCCGCCACCTGCCGGTGGTTGAGGACGACGGGCGCCTGGCGGGCATCGTCAGCATCGGAGATGTGGTGAAATCCCACATCACCCAGATCGAGTTCGAGCGGGACCAGCTGGAGGGCTACGTCACCCGCTGACCTCGGCTGCTAAATGTTGATCATATGACCGGAGATGCCGTGGGCGACTTCCTTGATCGCCTCGGAGAGGGTCGGGTGCGAGTGAACATTGCGAGCAACCTCCTCTGCCGTCAGGTCCCACAGCTGCGCCAAGGTCAGTTCCGGCAACAACTCCGTGACATCCGGACCGATCAGGTGTGCGCCCAGAATCTCGCCGTGCTTGGCGTCGGCCACCAGCTTCACGAACCCCGTTGCGTCGCCTAACCCCTGGGCTTTGGCATTGGCGCTGTACGGGAACTTAGCCGTGGTCACGTCGTAGCCCTTGTCGCGCGCCTGCTGCTCGGTGTAGCCGAAGGAGCCGATCTGCGGCTGACAGAAGGTGGCTCGAGGGATCATGTCATAGTCGAGCTCGATCGTCTCGGCACCCGCGATGGCCTCCGCCGCGACGATGCCCTGAGCCTCAGCGGCGTGCGCCAGCATGAGCTTGGCCGTGCAATCGCCGATGGCGGAGATGTGCGGGATGTTGGTCCGCATGAGCCCGTCGATGGCGATCGCGCCCCGATCGGTGAGTTCGACGCCGGTCTTGTCCAGCCCGTAGCCATCGGTCCGGGGCGCGAATCCGATGGCTTGCAGGACCTTATCGGCCTCCAAGACCTTGCTCTCACCCCCGGCGGCAGGAGAGACTACGACCTTCACCTTGTCGCCTGAGTCGTCGATCGTCTCGACCTTGGTCGACGTCATCGTCGTGATCCCTAGCTTCCGGTAGGCCCGGGCAAGCTCGGCCGAGACCTCCGGATCCTCCAGCGGCACCAGGCGATCGAGGTACTCCACGATGGTGACCGCCACGCCGTAGTTGGCCATCACGTAGCCGAACTCCACGCCGATCGCACCAGCGCCGGCGATGATGATCGACTCCGGTAACGAGTCGGTGAGTATCTGCTCCTCGTAGGTCACGACTCGCTCGCTCAGCGAGGTGCCCGGCAGCAACCTGGTGGTGGCACCGACGGAGATGATGGCGTTATCGAAGGTGACCGACCTCTCGCCGTCACTCCCGTTGACGCTCAACGTGTGGTCGTCGGTGAACGTCCCCCAACCGTTGATCTCGGTGATCTTGTTCTTCCTCATCAGGAAGTGCACACCCTTGACAACCCGGTCTGACACGGTCCGGCTGCGTGTGAACGCCGCCTGGAAGTTGAAGCTGACCTCACCCTCGATGCCGAACGTCTTGGCTTCGGCGTGGAAGATGTGCGCCAGCTCGGCGTTGCGCAACAGCGCCTTGCTGGGAATGCACCCGACATTGAGGCAGACGCCTCCCCAGTACTTTTCCTCGATGATGGCCGTCGACAGACCCAGCTGCGCGGCCCGGATCGCGGCAACGTATCCGCCGGGCCCGGCGCCGAGCACAACGACGTCGTAGTGGCTGCTCATGACACGGCTCCTTCGAGGCGGTAATTCCTACACTCCTGGAGCCGGTCTTCCCTACCCTGCCGCAGTCTGGTCATGAGAACACTCTAGAAGTAGCCGGACAGATCGTGCCAGCAACCAGCTCTCCGCGTGCGCTTGACTGCGACACGCCGACAAAACGCGGAAAGCTGGATAAAAATCTCACATATGACGTATTGTTCCCTCCCGTGACGGATACGTACTTGGACCGGATCGGGGGCCTGATCCGCGACGCCCGGAAACATCGGGGGCTCACCCAAACCCAACTAGCCGACGTGCTGGGTACCAGTCAGAGCGCGGTACACCGGATCGAAGCCGGCAACCAGAACCTCAGCCTAGAGATGGTAACCCGGATTGCTGAGGCACTCGACTCACCGCTTATCTCGGTGGGCGGCTCTGGACCGCAACATCTGCGCGTCCAGGGGGGTGCGAAGCTCACCGGCAGCATCGCTGTGCGCTCGTCGAAGAACGCCGCTGTAGCGCTGCTCTGCGCCAGCCTGCTCAATCGCGGGCGTACGGTCATCCGCGGCATCGCCAAGATCGAGGAGGTCAACCGGATCCTCGAGGTGTTGACCAGCATCGGCGTACGGGCCACCTGGCTGAACGATGGCGCTGACCTGGAACTCATTCGGCCCACAGAACTCGATCTCGCCTCCATGGACCTGGAAGCGGCGCGGCGGACCCGGAGCGTGATCATGTTCCTTGGCCCGTTGCTGCACTCCTACTCCAGCTTCCAACTCCCGTACGCCGGCGGTTGTGATCTTGGTGCGCGGACTATCGAGCCCCATCTGCAGGTCCTGCGCCGATTCGGACTCGATGTGCTGCCCACGGACGGGTTCTACAACTGCACCGTCGATGAGTCGGTGGAGCCGGATCGACCGATCACCCTGACCGAACGCGGCGACACCGTGACGGAAAACGCATTGCTGGCCGCAGCCCTCTCCCCCGGCCTCACCGTGATCCGCAACGCCAGCCCCAACTACATGGTCCAGGACCTCTGCGTCTTCCTCGGCCACCTCGGAGTGGAGATCGACGGCATCGGTACGACCACGTTGCGCGTCCGTGGCGTGCACGCCATCAACGCCGACGTCGAGTTCGCGCCGTCCGAGGACCCGATCGAGGCAATGAGCCTGCTCACCGCGGCCATCGTCACCCAATCCGAAATGACCATCGAGCGCGCACCGATCGAGTTTCTGGAGATCGAGCTCGCTGTGCTGGAGGAGATGGGCCTCGACTTCACCCTCGGCGACGAGTACGTGGCTGCCAACGGGCACACCCGGTTGGTGGATCTGACCGTACGTCCGTCGATGCTGGAATCGCCGATCGACAAGATCCATCCGATGCCGTTCCCCGGGCTCAACATCGACAACCTGCCGTTCTTCGCGGTGATCGCGGCGACCGCTGAGGGCAAGACGATCATTCACGACTGGGTCTATGAGAACCGCGCGATCTACCTCACCGAATTGAATCGTCTTGGCGCTCGAGTGCAGCTGCTGGATCCGCACCGGATCATCGTCGAAGGGCCGACGAGGTGGCGCGGTCAGCAGGTGCTCTGTCCACCCGCGCTGCGACCGGCTGTCTGCATTCTGCTCGGCATGCTGGCGGCCCGCGGCGAGTCCGTGCTGCGCGACATCTACGTGATCAACCGAGGCTATGAGGATCTAGCGAACCGGCTGAACGCCCTCGGCGCCAACATCGAGATCTTCCGGGACTAGCCAGCCGCCTTACGCTCCGTGGGCGGCGGTCGAAAGCAGATTCTGTGACAAAGGCCGACCGGGGTGTGTTTCGGGACCGTCACCGCAGACGCTCGACCTCGAAACGGTGGCCGGGCCGAACGATTTCGTCCTGGGCGCGGACGAGCTGCAGCTCTCGTTGCCCAGCGGCAACAGTCACAGCCAGGACGCTGTAGACGATCGCCGCCGTGTTGGCCAGGGCTGAGGCAACGTCTGCGGCCTTGAGCAGCTGAGCCAGGAACATGGCAGCGGTCAGGTCGCCGGCTCCGTTGAAGCTCTGCGGCAGCTCTGGCGTGGTCACCGACCAGGCGCCGTCTTCGTTGACGGCGACCATGCCGATCGAGCCACGCGGCGCATGGGGCTGCACCACACTGGTGACCAGCACCATCGAAGGACCGACCGCCCGCAGTGCATCCGCGGCAGCCACGACCTCGTCAAGGGTCTTCGTGGTTCGCCCGGTGAGGTAGTCGAGCTCGTAATGGTTCGGTGTGCTCACATCCGCAGCCGGGACCACCCGGTCGCGGATCAGTTCAGGTACTCCCGGCCGTACGAACAGACCGCGGCCGATGTCGCCGAGCACCGGATCGCAGCAATAGACGGCGTGTGGATTGCGCTCCTTGACCAGGGCCACCGCTTCCAGAATCACCTCACCGACATCGGCACCGCCCTGGTAGCCCGAGAGCACCGCGTCGCAATGGCCGAGGACCTCACGCTCATCGAGACCACGAATGACCTCAGCCAGGTCAGCGGCGGCTAGGTGCGGGCCGCGCCACGCGCCGTAGCCCGTGTGGTTGGAAAAGTGCACAGTGATGACCGGATATACCTCGATCCCGATCCGCATCAGCGGAAAGGTCACGGCACTGTTGCCAACATGGCCGTAGGCAACAGAGGACTGGATGGACAAGATCGCAGTCACGGCGGCCATTCTGGCATTGCCACCATCGGCGGCGTGGGATGCGATTTGCACTAGTCCTTAGAGTGGTGCCATGTCGCCCGGCGCCGAGGACAACTCGAAACCGCGCGCCGACCAGCGGGCCCCCGGTCCGGCATCCGGCATGACTCTCGACCGCGACGCAGCCACCCGTGCCCGCGACCGAAACAGCGCTCTCATGGCCAGGGGGCCACAGCAGCAGCGCGGCCAGCCGTCGGAAGCCGGCCAGCACCATGAGCACCATCACCACCATGTCCTGATCGACGCTAACGAGGACCGCTGGCGCTGGCGTCGAAAGATCCGCGACAATCCGCATCAGCTACGCATCTACCGCTTACTGGTAGCCATTGCCGGACTGCTTTTGGTCTGCCTGGGTTTCATCTCCGGGCCAATTCCCGGCCCGGGCGGTATCCCGTTGGTGCTGCTCGGACTGGCGATCTGGTCGAGCGAGTTCGAGTGGGCGCATCAGCTCATGCTGTGGTTCAAGGCGCAGCTGCATCGCTACCAGCGGTTGAGCCCACCCTGGAAGATCGCCTGCTGGCTGATCTTCTTCAGCTGCTGCGCGCTGATCGGCTACAGCTATCTGCTCGTGCTGGGGGCACCCGACTGGCTACCGGACAACCTGACTCAAGCCCTCGATCGGCTGCCCTGGATCGGCTGACCAGCAGGGTGCGGGCCATCGCCTGACAACCTCGTCCTGAGAACCTCGGCATCGGGCCGGCCCCATAATTAGCCCATGCGCGCCGATGAGTACGCGTTCTTCGAGTCACCCTTCATCGCCTTCGCCCATCGCGGTGGCGCCATGTACCCACCTAACCTCGGGCGGGAGAACAGCCTGCACGCGTTCGCCGAGGCCGCGGCGCTCGGCTACCGCTACCTGGAGACTGACGTACACGCCACGGCGGACGGCGTTCTCATTGCCTTTCATGACAACAAGCTCGATCGGGTCACCGACCGGCGCGGGGCCATAGCCAAGCTGACCTACGAGGAAGTGTCGCGGGCAAAAATCCACGGCATCGATGACATCCCGCGCTTCGAGGACTTGCTGACCAGCTTTCCGGATGCCCGCTTCAACGTCGACGCCAAGTCAGCAGGCTCGGTTGACCTGCTCGCGGATCTGATCATCGCGCACGGGGCCCAAGATCGGGTCTGTGTGAACTCGTTCGGCATCCGCCGCTTGCACCGGCTTCGAAAACGGCTCGGCAGCGAGGTCGCGTCTGGGGCCAGCGGGTTGGCCATCGCCGTTTACCGATTCGCCCCCCGGCTGACCAAGATCATTAACACGGGCGCTCCCGTGTTGCAGATCCCCGTGGAGCAGAAGATTCTCGGCGTGCGGCTGAGAGTACTCACCCCTGCTCTGGTGCACGCTGCACACAATTCCGGCAAGCTCGTGCACATCTGGACAATCGACGATTCGAAAACCATGACGGAGTTGATCGACGCCGGTGTGGACGGGATCTTCACCGATCGGATTGACATCCTCAAAGACCTGCTCGAGCAACGCGGATTGTGGTCGTCCATATCCCACGGCGCACCGAATGAGCAGTAGATGGGCGCCGACGGATCTGCTGACGGCACCGAGGTGAGCCTCCAGGCCACCGCGGCGGAGGCGACGACTCCGCCAATCCGCCGACGATCCGTCGCCGCCTGGGCTCTGTGGGATTGGGGCGCCTCTGGTTACAGCACCATCGTGACCTCGTTTGTCTTCGCCCCATACCTCACCGGGGTCGTGGCAAAGAACCGGCCACCGGGCACGCTCAGCGGCGAGACCTGGCTTGCCATCTCCTTGTTCGCCGCCGGGTTCTGCGTGGCCGCGTTTGCACCGGTCACTGGTCAACGCTCCGACGCCGGCGGTCGGCGCAAGCGCAGCCTGGCCATCTGGTCGGCACTGGTGATCGCTTCGACCGTGGGACTGTTCTTCGTCCGCGACGACTATCGCTATCTGGCGCTCGGCTTGCTGCTGCTGGCAGCCGGCTCGGCGTTCCTGGACTTCGCTCAGGTCTCGTACAACGCCATGCTGCAACAGATCTCCAACCGCAGAAATGTCGGCAAGATCTCCGGCATCGGCTGGGGCAGCGGCTATTTGGGCGGCATCGTGGTGATGCTGCTGGCGTACGTCCTGTTCATTGAACCCGAGGTCGGGCTCTTCGGAGTGACCACCGAGGGAGGGCTGAAATACCGGGCGCTGGCTCTGGTCGTCGCTGTCTGGTTCGCCGTCTGGGCGATCCCCATCTTCCTGGCCATACCCGAAATTCCGCCGACTCCAGGAATTCCGCGAGTCAGTTTCTTTGCGTCCTACCGAGTACTCGTGCACGACGTACGCGCCCTGTTCCGCTCAGATCGCCATGCGGTGTGGTTCCTGCTCGCCAGTGCCTTGTATCGCGACGGCCTGGTGGCGATCTTCAGCTTCGGAGCAGTGCTGGCGGTGTCGGTTTACGGGCTTGATGCCGCCGAAGTCGTGATCTTCGGCGTAGCGGCCAACGTCGTCGCGGCCATCGGGGCGCTGGGCGCTGGAATCGTCGAGGACCGGATCGGACCAAAACCGGTGATCCTCGCGTCGTTGACCGCACTGGTGATGACGGCGGTTGTGTTGCTCTTCGCCCACGGGTCGACGATGTTCTGGATCTTCGGGTTACTGCTGTGCTTGTGGGTAGGGCCAGCTCAGTCGAGCTCTCGCACCTACGTCGTGCGGCTGGCTCCGGCAGGTCGGGAAGGACAGATGTTCGGCCTCTACGCCACCACGGGCCGTGCCGTGTCCTTCCTCGCGCCAGGATTGTTCGCGCTGTTCTCGGGCGTGTTCGGCTCCCCGCGAATGGGCATCATCGGGATCGTGCTGGTCTTGCTGTCCGGTCTGTTGGCGCTCTCCAGGGTCGATCCGCCGCCGCCAACGCCGCCGATCCTCGAAGCGGCCCCGGCCGCCTAGGTGGAACATTTCGACTGCCCGAATCGTTGACCTGATCCGGGGTAATGGACGAGAGTCGGAAGAGACGGAGGTTGCGCTGATGGCTGATCGTTCGCTGAAGGGCACCGGCCTAGGAGCCAAGAGTTTCGAGGACGAGGCGGGGGTTGAGTTCGCGCCACGTCAAGAGGTCGGCTACGACTGCCCGCGGCAGCACCAGTTCACACTCGTTTTCGCGGCCGAAGCGGAGATTCCGTCGCTATGGGAATGCCCACGCTGCGGTGCCGAGTCTCTGCGTTCCGACGGTGAGCGTCCGGCCCTGAAGGAAGAAAAGCCGGCACGTACCCACTGGGACATGCTGCGCGAGCGCCGCTCCATCGCCGAGCTCGAGGACCTGCTCGCCGAGCGGCTGGATCTTCTGCGCTCCGGCGCGCTGGGACCTAACTACAACGCCGGCTCGAGCACCAAGAAGACTGCCTGAGCACGACCGACCTGGGCCTCTATAGCTGATTGAGATGGGCTGACCGCAGCAGATCACGGTTGCGGCCGCCGTATGACATAACGATCGGCGCGCCCGATCTCGGGCCAGCTTTGGATGACGCGGAAAATTTCGGGACTGAAGCCCCCTCCTCCGGAGGAGAAGCGCGCGATGACAACCGCGGTTCCGCTCCGTAGATACTCAATCGCGTAGTTCTGCCAGACTGGGTTTCGGCTGCGCGGGCCATCCTCGGCTGCTCCAGCAGGAAGGTGGTAGCTGGCCCCCCCGAGATCAACTTCGTAGCGGCAGCCCCGGTTGATATTGCGTCGGAGCACGTTCATCTGGATAAGGGTCATCGGCATGTCCGTGACCACACAGCCGTCGACGTTCGCCACGACCTCTGCTGCCGAACGGCCCGGAAAGTAGCGGCCCTGGCGCCGCTCGGTCAACGGAATGGCGCTGGCGAGTACGAGGGCTGCGGCCAACCACGCCAGCGCCGCCGGCAACCACCGTTTCACCGTGCTGGCCCACTGCAGCACGATCGCCAGGCCCGCGCCCAACACAAGCACTATCGGAGCAGCACTGAATCCGGAATAGTGCTGAAGCCAGCTCGGCGTAGCCATGAGCAGCACACCGTAGGCAGTCAGCAGCGCCGCCAGCAGGCGAAGTCGAGGGCGAACGAGACAGACGAGGCCGGCCGCAAGCAGCAGCAGGAACGCTGCCGCGGTCCCTAGATGAAGACGGGGGGGCTGTGTCCACAACATCAGCCCGAGCACATCGTCGACACGCCGGACACCGTCGTACGCGACGCGGCGTCGCCCAAGCTGATCGACCACCAGCATCTGCCACATCGCCGCCGGAGCGGAGAGGAAGAACGGCAGATAGATCACCGTACAGGAGGCGATGGCGCTGAGCAGGACCGTGAGACCCTGGCGGATCCCCCGCTGGTACGCCAGGCCGACCGCGATGACCAGGACCGTCACGACCCCCCAGATCTTCACGGCCGGCGCCACCCCGAGCAGTATTCCGGCAAGCACATAGTGACGGCTGTCGACGCCGTCGCCGTCACCGAGTGCCCGGGTGATCACCAGCGCAGCCAGCATCAGCGCGGTTAGTGGCGGCTCGAGGAGGGCTGTGTGCTCGACATAGACGGCCGGGAAGAAGACCGCGTACAGCAGTGCGGAGATGAAGGCCGCCATCTCACCGAGCGGTCGCAGAACGATGCCGCACAGGACGGCGTTCACAGCTCCGAGGATCATCCACGAGACTCGGGCGATGGCCATCGCGTTCGGCTCACCGAGGACGTCGGCGACCGCCGCGAATGGGGCGAGCGCCAGAAGCACTCCGGGTGGGTGCAGGAACAGAAAGTCGCGGTATGGCAGCAGATCGTGGATCACGCCAATGGCGGCAGCGAAGTGGACGCCGTCGTCGTAGTTGCCCAAGGCGTACAGGCCGCCACCGCGCAGCATTGGCACTAGACGGGCGGCGAGTGCCACGCCGAAGGCCACGATCAGCCCGATAACGAAGAGCATTCCTGTTCCACCAACAAGCGAGGCAGCATGAGCAACGGGTTCGTGCCCTTACCCGATTGTTCTGCCTTTGACCGGATTCCGGAGTATCTGCTCGATCGCTCCTTCGGTGACCTGTCAGGAGCGCAGGGACTCCTGAACGGGTTGTCGGCCTCGGATTATTGACCTGAGCTGCTGGGCGCGGTGCTTGACCCCCCATGCCGTGGTCAGCAGCAGAGCCTCGACCACGATGGCGCGACTCATTTTAGAGTCGCCGTACTCCCGCTCGATGAAGGTGATGGGCACCTCGACGACGCGGTATCCCGCTTTGAGCGCCCGCCAGGCCAGGTCGACCTGGAAGCAGTAGCCGGCCGAGGCGACGTTGTCCAGGCCAATCCCGAGTAGTGTTTGGCGGCGAAAGGCGCGAAAACCCCCCGTGGCGTCTTTCAGCGGTATGCCCAGCGCGATGCGGGTCCACAGATTGCCGCCCCGGGACAAGATCTTTCGGGACTTCGGCCAGTTGACGACCTTGCCGCCCTCAACCCAGCGCGAACCGAGGACGAGGTCGGCGTCACTTGTCGCTTTGAGCAGAATTGGCAGTTGCTCGGGCTGGTGTGAGCCGTCGGCGTCCATCTCGACGAGGACGTCGTAGTCGTTGTTGATGCCCCACTCGAATCCGGCCAGGTAGGCAGCGCCGAGACCCTCCTTGCCGAGACGGTGCATCACGTGAATG
>DASQUD010000361.1:0-3871 GCA_035641455.1 Propionibacteriaceae bacterium
CCACGCGGACGGCGTCCAGAACTACACGTGCGAGGCCAACGGCACTTGGCTGTTCACGGATCCGGAGGCGACCCTCTCGAAGACGACCGGGGTCGAGAAGCCGATCGGCGCTCACTTCCTGAACTTCGCCACCGCACGTCCTGTGTGGCAGTTGAAAGACGGCAGCTCCGTTGAGGCTGCGCGGAGCGCGACGGTGCCTGCCGGGACGGAGAACATTCCGTGGCTCCTCCTGCAGGCGGTGGTGACGACTGCCGGCTCCAACGGCGACGCCTTGACCAGCACGACGTGGGTCCAGCGGCTGAACACGGCCGGCGGGGTCGCCCCGGCCGGAACGTGTACACCCGGCGACCAGCAGGCCGTCTCCTACAGCGCGGACTACTTCTTCTGGAGAGCGGCCGGCGGAGACGAATCCATCGACTGACGGTAACAAGCCGGGGCGGCCCATGCCGCCTCGGCCCAACCCCCGCGTCGGTGTTGCGGACCGAGCCCAGGATCTCGGTGATCATGAGGGTTCAGGGCGTGACCGTGTCCACCGAGCACCCCCGTCACGGATGCGGGCGATTGGCCTCCAGATGGTGCGCGCGCGGCGACCCCTGCCGACGGCAACCAAGCCATTGGTAATAATGGTGCGGGTGCGCATCTCCATCGTGTAGGATGGTGTTGGTTGCACGAGTATTTCCTCGCACGTTCTTGAACGCCCGCGGATTGTTACTCCGTCGGGCGTTCTCCATTTCGTGGACTTCGAGCATCGGTGTCCGGATGTGGGACGACCGTCGCGGCAACCCAGGATCGGCGATCGAGCCGGCCTGTTCCGACACACCACAGAAGGAGCAAGACCATGACTCAGGGAACCGTGAAGTGGTTCAACGGCGAGAAGGGCTTCGGCTTCATCGCCCAGGACGGCGGCGGCGCCGATGTGTTCGTGCACTACTCGGCCATCGCGGCTGAGGGCTACCGCTCGCTGGACGAGAACCAGCGCGTCGAGTTCGATGTTACGCAGGGCCAGAAGGGTCCGCAGGCCGAGAACGTCCGCCCCATCTGAGCTGACTCAGCTCGCCAGTTCGGCACAGTGACCCCACCACTTGGTGGGGTCACTGTGCCGTTTTGCACCGGGATACTGCTCGGCTACAACCGGCACGCCCGGACACTCCTGACTCCGCAGGGCGCCTGCGAGGACGCGCTTATGCCGCCGATCGCGCGGTACGGTGTCACGTACGCGCGTTCGTTGCGGCCCAAGTAGCCACCTTCCAGCAAGGGTCATGCTCGAAGCCCTCGCAAAGCCCTCATGGAGGCACCCCGGGTGATTCTCTCCTCCGTCAATTCGCGGTCACAACGGTCGGCCTAAACTTGGCGACGCTACCGGAAACCGGAAGGGCAAGTCATGAAGGCGTTCATCTATGAGAAGTACGGGTCGCCGGCGATGCTTCGGATGGTGGAGGTCGACAAGCCTGCGCCGGACGCCGGTGAAGTCCTGGTGAGGGTGCTGGCAATATCCGTCAATGCGGCGGACTGGCATTCCATGCGCGGCAAGCCGTTGTTCTCGCGCGCCACCTTGGGGTTGCTGCGGCCGAAGCATCAGATCCTCGGCGTCGACGTTGCCGGGCAGGTGGAGGCGGTCGGCAGCAGCGTTACTCGGTTCAAGCCCGGCGACGAGGTTTATGCCAACCTCTTGGACCACGGTTACGGCGGCTTCGCCGAATACGTTTCGGTGCCGGTGGACGTCATGTCGTTGAAGCCGGCGAACCTGTCGTCCGAGGAAGCGGCTGCAGTTCCGATGGCGGGGGTAACCGCACTCCAGGGCCTTCGCCACCACGGAGAAATCCGGCCCGAGCAGAAGGTCTTGATCAATGGTGCTTCCGGCGGCGTCGGCACATTTGCGGTCCAGATCGCCAAGTCATACGGGCCCGAGGTGACCGGCGTGACCAGCACCCAGAACCGCGACCTCGTCCGTTCGCTCGGCGCCGATCACGTCGTCGACTACACGACGACCGACTTCGCCCGTGGCGAGCGGCGCTACGATCTCATCCTCGACACGGTCGGGAACCGATTGGTGCCTGATCTCAGACGCGCGCTTGCCGAGGGTGGCAAGGCCGCCGTCACCGGATTCACCAGCGTGGCGAATCTGATGCGCGTATCGCTGCGTGGCGGCAAGGATATTGCCATGGTGTCGGCGCACGTGACCACCAAGGATCTGGAGCTCCTTTCGGAGCTGATTGAGGCCGGCAAGGTGCGCCCACAGATTGACCGGCGCTATCCATTCGCCGAAATCCCTGCCGCAATCGCCTATCTGGAAGAAGGCCACGCCAGGGGGAAAGTGGTCACGGCGGTGGCGTGAGGGATCTGCCGTCGTTGTTCCATTCATCGTGGTGATCTCGCAGCACACTGGCCGTACGGACGATGAGCTCTCTGGGCAGGCCGCCAGGACAGCGCTCCATCCTTACCGTCAAGGGGTGGCCAGGCTGATCGGCTCTGGTCGGCGCGACACAGCCCCGCCGCAGCGATCAGTCGGCCACCGGTGAGCAGACGGCAATCGAGCACTGCGATCACGCTGCCGACCAGGGGCCAGCACGATTCGCCCGCCGCTCCAGTTCCCGAGGCCGCGGCACTGGCCGGCGTTCCGGCGTCATCGAACTCGGTTGCAGGGCGGACGCGTCAGGCGGCCGCGGGGGCGACTCGGCTTGGGGTGCGTGCCCGCCAGATGACCACCGCCAGTGCGCCGAGGCCGAAGACCACGGCGGCGAACCCGACCAGGCCACCAAGAATGGGGACCAGCGCCAGCACGCGCAGAATTGCCCAGCCGGCCAGGAAGGCCAAGATCCAGGCGGTCGGCTCGCGCAGAATCCTCCGGCCGACAATCCAGGCCGTAGCGCTGTACCCAATCGCATAGATGAGCCCCAGCGCGGCCAGGACACCGAGACCGAGTGGGATCCCGACGATCGTCACCAGGGCGATGATGGCCAGAATGGGCAGACCGAAGAACGCGAGTAGCCCCCATCCGATCGACGGGCCGATCCCGGTCCGGCCCGCATCCACGATCCTCGGGGCACCCCGCCCGACCAGCCACAGCAGCACCAACCCGACCACCAGCGTCGACACCGAAACGGCAAGCCACCAGGCCAGACGGCCGACCCAGCCGAACCCGTCCCAGTTGAAGTTGGTCTGGATCCGCTCGGTTTCCCCGCCAATCGTCGCCCCCGACGCCACCACCGGCTCGCGCTGCGACACCACGTCGCCGGTCACATTGGCGCCGTCGCGCAGCTCCACCCGACCGTTGAAGACGACCACGTCCCCGTCCACCTCGCCCGAGATGGTGACCGGGGCGTCAAAGGCGACCAGCGATCCGTTGACCGTGCCGTCCACCGCCGAAGAGCCGTGGAAGACGACCAGGTCGCCAACCTCCTCACCCTCGGGTACGTCGGCTCGCCCCGACAAGACCACAAACTCCTCGTCGGCCCGACCGTCCTGCGCCCACGCAGGCGTCGCCAAACCGAGCAGCACCAGGGTGCAAAATCCCACGATGACAGACCGGCGCATACCAATCGCCTCCAACCATCCACCTCAACCTCTACCGGGAGTCAACTCCGCCCACGATGGAAGCACAAGGACAGGGTGAGTTGCTCCCAGCGCCCAGGTAAGCGATTTATCGCAAGCTGCGAGTCTCCTCCCGCACCGACGCCGTCAAGGGCGCAGGCGCCGAGGTGCATCGTGGCGAAGCGATTCACCCGGGTGAACGTGCGGGTTAGGTCGCGTTGTCACCCGGCTGCGATTTACCGTCAGGACGGCTCAGCCGACCCCGAACACTGGCGGAAAGGCGCCGAACTCATGGCAAGCCAGCTGCTGGCCCATTTGGACGGGCGACGCCAAACAGTAA
>DASQUD010000362.1:0-12287 GCA_035641455.1 Propionibacteriaceae bacterium
GGTAACGGCTACCTGTCCTACCGGCGTCGCAACGAAGCGACGGGGCTCGAGAACCAGTGCTGGAAGGATTCCTGGGACTCCATCGCATATCACGACGGCCGCCTGGCCGGTTTCCCGCGCGCCACGTGTGAGCTACAGGGATACACGTACGACGCCAAGATGCGTGCTGCCCGGCTAGCGCGTTCGGTCTGGGGCGATCAGGCGTTCGCCGATCAGCTGGAGAAGCAGGCGACCGACCTTAAGGAACGGTTCAACCGTGACTTCTGGGTCGAGGACGGCGAGTTCTTCGCGCTGGCACTGGATGCGGACGGGGCCAAGGTCGATTCGCTCACATCGAACATCGGGCACCTCCTGTGGAGCGGCATCGTCGACGAGGCGAAGGCGGAAAGGGTGGCACGACACCTCCTAGGCGATCGGCTGTTCTCCGGGTGGGGTGTCCGGACAATGGCGGTCGGCGAGGGCCGCTACAACCCGATCGGTTACCACGTCGGCACGGTCTGGCCGTTTGACAACTCCTTCATCGCCTGGGGCCTTCGCCGCTATGGCTTCAAGGATGAAGCGGCAGTTGTTGCCGCCGGCATCTTGGAGGCGGCGGAATTCTTCGACGGGCAGCTGCCAGAGGCGTTCGGCGGCTATCCGCGCGATATGACGAAGTATCCGGTCCAGTACCCGACAGCCTGCAGCCCGCAAGCTTGGTCAACTGGGACACCACTGCTGCTGCTCCGGACCATGCTCGGTCTGGAACCAGTGGGCGACAACCTCGTCGTCGACGCCGCACTGCCGAAGAGCATCGGCCGACTGGAGCTGCTCGACATTCCCGGCCGCTGGGGACGCATTGACGCCTTTGGACGCGGCCGTGTCGACACTCAATTGCACACCGGGTAGAACCGATCCGGCTGTCGTCATGAGGAGGGGCGCGTGTCGTTCACCGGCGAGGAGATCGCCTACCTTCAATCACAGCCGCTTGCCCGCCTGGCGAGTGTCGGTCCTGACGAGCAACCCGACGTTGTCCCGGTTGGATTCGAGTTCGATGGGGGCGTCTTCTGGGTTGGCGGCGTGGGCGGCTCGGTGCTCGGCACCCGAAAATTCCGGAACCTTCAGGCGGGACACCGCAAGGTCGCGCTGGTCGTCGACGACTTGATTTCCTTCGACCCGTTCGTCGCACGTGGCATTCGGGTTTACGGCGATGCTGACGGTCCCATTGAGCGTACGGGCATGGTAGGGCCAGGTTTCTACCTGCGCATCACCCCCTCGATGTCCTGGAGTTGGAACATGGCGTCCGAGCCGGTGGGCGACACGTGGTACGAGTCGAGACGGGCAACCCATTCGCCGCTGTCCGGCTGATTGAGCTCGAGCGCAGTCTGACATTGTTTGCGGCGGAAAGATTAGTTGGCGAACACGTCCCTCACCGGTTACGGAAGAGTGGTTCACGACTGGCGCGCTCCGGCGTTAGATTCCCCGCATGGCGGATGCGGGCATGATCCACGACGAGCTAGTGGCACGCCGTGAAGTGGCAGCCGACATGGCGGAGGCGGCCCGCGCCTGGTTGGACACTTTTGATGCGGAGCAGCGCACGATCGGCCAGGGAGCCGTTCCGGCCGACGATCGATCCGACAACGAACGCCGCCGCTGGTTCTACACCCCGACGGATCACGGCGGTCTCACGATCCATCAGCAGCGACCAGCGCAGCACCGGGCGGCGATGCGGCTGGTCTCGACCGGCCTCTCGCCGGCTGCGTACGTCACGGTCGCGACGATCATCGGCCTGGAGAACGTGCTCGATTACACCGAGGGATTTCAGGCCAGCTTCGATCGGGCACGGGGCCGCGACCCTGGCATGTATTACCTGCGGGTGTTCGGCGAGCCAGGTGACGAAGGCTTGTGGGGTTGGCGTTTTGGTGGGCACCACATCTCGTTGAACAACCTTGTAGTGGACGGAGTCCTTGTCGCCACGACGCCGTGCTTCCTGGGCACCAATCCTGCCGCGTCAGCTCTGCTCGGAGGAGTAACGAACCGCCCACTCGCCGGCGTAGAGGACCTTGGCCGGGACCTGCTGCGTTCGCTGCGGCCCGAACTCGCGGCCCGCGCGATCTTGTTGGACAAGGCCCCGTCCGACTTCGTTACCGTCAACCTCACATACCTCAGCGACGGCGATGGAGTCATTCCGCTTGTTGGCATGTACCGCGACAAGCGGTTTCCAGACCCGGTACGGCATGCCAAGCTGCAGTCGCTGAGTGCTGCCATCACTGAGGTCACTGAGCTGAGTGACGCAGATCAGGAGGCCGTTGGGTACACGATCGAGCCCAAGGGCGTACCGGCAGCGGAGTTCGACGCCGAGCAACGAGAGATCCTGCGAGCTCTCCTCGCCACCTACCTGGACCGGGCACCGGCCGGGGTGTCCCCGCTGCAGCGCTACGACGATGAGGCGGCCCTGAATGCCGTCCACTTCGCCTGGGCGGGACGGACCGCGCCGGGCGAGCCGCACTACTACCGGCTGCAGGGTCCCCAGCTGCTGATCGAGTGGGACAACACCCAGAACAACGCCAACCATGCCCACTCGGTGTGGCGCGATCCGACCTCGGATTTCGGTCTCGACGTTCTCGCGCAGCACCGCGCGGCACATCACGTCCGTTGACCACGCGTGACAGCAACCAAATCAGATTTGATCGAGCGGGTCTCGACGCTCGAGCTGTTGTTTTGACCACGGGGCCGATACCCGCTGCCTGGCCGCCTTTCGGAGGTCCTCCCAGTGGTGTCCCTCTGCGATCCAGAGAAACGAGCAGCTTCACTATGGGTGTTAGGCCTAGGCAGTGTCTATTTTGCAGTGTCTAGGATTTCTGGAGGTCCCAGATCCCGATGATGATGCCGGCGATGCCAGTGAGCATCCCGACCACGCCGGAAATGGTTGCTAGCTTCGCCGGCGTACCAGTCCAAATACCGCGGATGCGATCACGCCAACTTGTGTTCCACCAGTCGCGTGTAAAGCGCTGGAACTTGTGCTGCGGCAGATGGCAACCCAACATGAGACCGGACGAGTTGTTCCAGCAATACACAACTTCCTTGCCGCGCCGCCGAGTAACTGCCCCGCACCGGGTAGGCGCGCCGAACAGTACCCATATGAGAACTAACAGGCTCATGAAAACGTAGGGCAATACGCCCCACTTCTTGTCAAGGCCGACCACCATGATGGCGATGAGAATGAGCCCCCAATAGCGCCACACCCTCCATGGCGCGAAGCGCTGGAATGCTCTCGGCGAGGTCACAAGAGCACTCTAATGTTCACGAAGATCGCGTAGGAGCTGGTTGCCCCACCAAGATCATGATCTTGGTGCCAGATTGCAGTGACTGTTCGGTCGGCGTCGGGGAGGAAGGCGTGAAGGCGTCGACGTAGGAAGTCGATCGGGTAGCGCCGGAACCCATGAAGCAGGACGGTGTGATGGGCCCGGTCGTCCATCAACCGCCAGTTTGCAGCGCGTCGACGTGCGGGAACGTCGGTCGCCGGGTACCCGGCCGGTCAAGGTAGAACAACGCCGTCGAGGCGATGTCGTCGTGCAGTGGGAGATATCGGCCGCCGGACTGCCAGCCGAGAGCCTGGATCTCGACGCGCAGGTCGTTGGCGAAATGGATGGGGTCCGGAACGTGCCAACGGTAGAGACCGAAGCGCTGCTGGCTCTGATAGAGGCCGTCGGGGCGGATCACTTGCGGCATGCCGAGGTACGGCGTGGTGTATTCGGTATAGCCCCGGCCGGGGACGTCGAAGTTCCATGCCCCGCCAAAGTAGTCCTCAGTGCCAGTGCCGCAGATGGTCGGGTAATCGTCGTCGCCATCGAGGTAGACCTTGAGCTCACCCTCACCCCACCAGCCGGGGCTGTTCACGCCCCAGGCTAGGTAGGTGCCGACATAGTGGCCATGACCTGCGACGCCGTCGAGAAGAACGTGTGTGCTGCCTGCGGGAAGCGGATTGTCGCGCCGGAACTGGGCGTGGAGGTAGCCGAGCCCTGCCCCGTCCGAACCGGTCTCGTAGCTCACCTGGTAGTAGAGCACCGCGTCGGTACCACCGAGGTTCTCGATGGTGAGCTCGGCGTGGCTCTGGAAGGGCATCGGCCAGAAGGAGTTGAAGCCACCGTGTGGGTTGACGGTGATCATGCTAGAGCTGACCTGCGCGAACCGGCCCCAGCCGTTGGCGAAGAAGTCGCCGAGCGGAACCTCGATAGCCGGATCGGGAGCGTGGTCCCAATAGGCCCGCAGGACCAACGTGCGCCAGTGCTCGTGATGGGTGGTGAGCCAGACGTGGGTGATCATGCCGGAGCCGTCGATGGTGGCCATCGGGAAGGTGGTGCCAGACGCGATGATCACCGATGGGGAGATCTTCCAGCCGACCCCAAGGTCGCGGGCGGCCACTGCTCCGGTGCCATGAGTGGCCCGACCGCCGCCGCCCTTGGCGCCGTCGAAGTTCTCGGGGCTGATCGACCGGGTCATTACGTTGCGCAACCGGGCGATCTGGTCGGTTTCAAGCGGCATGGCGCGAGCCTCCCATTCTTAGTTACATCAGACGACGTCGGTTAGGGAATGAGGGCGTCGGCGCCGGACAGCATCCGGCTCGTCGTCGGGGAGCGGCTCTCCAGGCTGTCCCGCCGCCCGCGAGGTGGGCGGATGGAAGCCGGTGCATCGACGGGCGGACCACTGGCAGAGCGGCAGCCGCTCGAACGTCCAATCCAGGAATCGTCGTAGCAGACGCGTCGCCCGTGCCCGCGGGCCACGCCGCCCCACTTATCCTGTCCTCGATGGTAGGGCCGGAGCAGCACCCGAATGCGCGGGACCGCCCGATTCTGACGGGAAAGCTCGCGATCCCTCCGGTCCGTCCTGGAACGGTTGCCCGTGAGCTGTTGCTGGCTCGGCTCGACGAAGCACTGACTACGAAACTGGCCCTGGTCGTCGCCCCTGCGGGGTGGGGAAAGACCACCTCGCTGGTGGCATGGGCCGTACATGCGGCGGGCGCGACCCCGTCGTGCCGGGTGGCGTGGATCACGCTCGATGAATCGGACGACGATCCCCACCGGTTCTGGTGCTATGTCGCCACTGCCCTGGATCGGGCCGGTGCCAGCGTGACTGACGGCGTTCTCTCCTCACTTCGCGTCTCGAGCGTCGACCCGATCGAGTTCGCGGTGCCCCAACTGCTGAACGACCTCACGTCAGATCCCGGCTGCCAGGTGTTGGTGCTGGATGATTACCAGACCGTGGCCGATCGGCGTATCGAGGAGAGCCTCGAATATTTCCTGACTTACCTGCCGCCGCGGGTACATGTGGTGCTGGGCAGTCGGTTCGATCCGGCACTTCCCCTTGCACGGATGCGGGCCCGCGGCGAACTGGTCGAGCTGCGCGCCGCGGATCTTCGCTTCACGAGCACGGAAGCGGCCGAACTCGTATCCGCTGTGGCCGACGTAGAGCTGGACCGCCAGGAACTGGACACCCTGGTGCACCGTACCGAGGGCTGGGCGGTCGGATTGAAGCTGACAGCGCTGACGCTGCGCGGCGACGGCGAAGCCAAGGCACGTGTAGAGCAAATCCGGGGCGACGACCGGCACATCATGGACTACTTGGCCACCGAGGTGCTTGGTCACCTGCCGGCCGAGCAGCGCGACTTCCTCCTGTCCGCCTCGGCGCTCGACCAGGTCTCTGGACCGCTGTGTGACTCAGCACTGCAGCGCGCCGACTCGGCAGCGATGCTGCAGGCGCTGGATCGTGCCGACCTGTTCCTGGTGCCGCTCGATCGGCAGCGCGCCTGGTACCGCTTTCATCGGCTGTTCGGCGATGCGCTGCGCCGGGAACTGGACGGGATCGCCCCGTCGCGGGCAACCGAGGTGCTGCGACGGGCCAGTGACTGGTACTGGAAGCATGGCCATTTCGAGGACGCCATCCGTACCCGCACTGCGGCGGGCGACTTGGCCGCCACCGCGGAACTGCTTCTCGCGGCAGAGGACGCGTTTCTCGATCAAGGCGCGGTCGGTACTTACCTCCAGCTGGCCGACGCACTCGGTGAGGAGGCCCGGCAAGCGGACCCTCGACTGGCAGTCTCCGTGGCGGCCGCCGCCGGACTGTCCGGCCAAGCCGAGCGGGTGTCAACGCTTCTTGACGCCGCAGAACCACGGATCGATGACAACGTGCCGCCCTACCCGAACTGGCGCCGCGTTGCCGCCGTCGCGGCTTTCCTCCGAGCCACTTACGGTTACGCCGCCGTCCATGAGCCGGCTACCGCCCTGGAGTACGCCCGGCGGGCCGTCGAGCTGGAGGATGACCCTTCGCTGCAAGGTTGGGCGCTTGCCCGGCTTGCGCTGGGCTACGCCCTGCTGGGTGAGGGGCAGGCGGAGGAGGCCGTGACAGTGCTTCGCCAAGCGCGGCGTCAGGCCGGCCCGCTAGGTCTGCCGGTCTTCACGCACCTGATCATCAGTGGCCTGCTCATGGAGTGCCTGCTAATCGGTGGCCGACAGGAGGAGGCCCGGGCCGTGCTTCGGGACGTCTCACCTGCGGCAGAAGGATTCGAGCAGGCTGTCGGCGGCGCTGCGGCGCCTGCTGTAACCATCATTCGGGTAGTGCAAGGCCAGATCGCGTACCTGGACGGCGACATGCCGCAAGCCCGTGATCGGCTGGTTCACGCCACTGAGCTCGCCCGAATCGCGGGTCATCCGGTCTTGCTGCTTCGAGCCCTGACCTCCCTCGCCGACGCGCACCTGGCGACCGGCGATCGTACGGCCGCGCGCGCTGTGCTCCAAGAGGCGCGGGAGGTCGTGGAGAGCTGGACAGTACCGCCGGCAGCCGCCCAGCGGGTGGCCGATGCAGAGGCGCGGGTAGGTCGCGGTGCTGCGCGCGCCGCACGCCGGCAGCACCGGCTGGCCGAGGAGCTCACCGACCGCGAGGTCTCAATCCTGCTCAAACTTCAGGGACCGCTGACCCAGCGGGAGATCGCCCGCGAGCTGTACCTGTCGCTCAACACCGTGAAGGGCTACACCAAGAGCCTCTATCGCAAGCTTGGTGTCGCGACTCGCTTGGAGGCCGTAGACCGGGCTCGCGCCCTCGGCCTGATCTAGCCTCCACCCGGGGTGGAATCCCCTGGTGGGTGGTGCGGCTCCACCCCCTTCAGCGGGACTGTGGGGGCAGTTGAGGAGGAGCCGTGGCACTGGACTACCTGGTAGAGATCCGTGGCGCGCTGCCGGAGGCGGTGCGACAGGAGCTTCGCGGGCGCTTCGGTGCGATTACCGTCAACAGAAGGGGTGATCGCACCATCCTCTCCGGCTTGCCAGCCGACCAAGCCGCCCTGGCAGCGCTACTGCGCCTGCTCTGGGATGTCGGAAGCGAGCTCCGCCTCGTCAAGGCCGTCGACACAGGCGAGGAGGAAAGGCATGACTAGCGTGATGATTGACACCCGGCCGCAAGCCGAGGTGTCGCCAGAAGTCCCTCGATCGAGCGCGCGTTCGTGGCTATGGCTCGGTATTGGTGCCGCACTGCTTCCGTTCACATTGTTGCAGACCGTCGTGCCACTGGCGGCCTGGCTTGCACCGGTGTTCTTGCTGCGGTTCACACGGATGCAACGGATCTGGGTGGCAATACCGGTGGTGGCGCTGGTGGGCTACGGGGCAACGCTGATCGCGTTTCGAGGCTTGTTCTCAGTGCCGCAGCTGCTTGGGTTCGCCGTGGCCGGCTTCTTCCTTGTCATCCCCTACGCCGCCGACCGGCTCCTGACGCCGCGTATGCGGGGTGTGATGCGGACGCTGGCCTTTCCGGCGACGGATTTGACCATCGGGTTCGCCTTCGGCCAGAGCGGTTCTCTCGGAACCACGGGCGCCCCGGCGTATACCCAGGTAGGTAACCTGCCGCTCACCCAGGTCGTCTCCGTGACGGGGATCTGGGGGCTGGGATTCCTCATTGCTTGGGCAGCGCCGGTGATCAACGAACTATGGGAGCGTGGATTCGATCTGAACGCTGCGCGGCGAGTCGTGGTGAGCTTTCTGACTGTACTGCTCACCGTTTTGTTAGCAGGTGGAGCGGCGGTCGCCTTTGCAGCACCAACGTCCCAAACCGTGCAGGTTGCCGGGCTGCCTCCCAACCGGGACCTCGACGAAGCGGCCAAAGTGGCTCAGGCACAACCGCGCCCCGTTGCGGCGGAGAAACGTGCGGAACTCCACGCACGCTACCTGCAACCGGTGATCGACGACCTATTCCGACGCACCGCAGAGGTGGCCCGCGGCGGGGCCAAGATCGTGGTCTGGTCGGAGGCGGCGAGCTTCGTCTTCGCTGGCGATGAAGCAGCGCTGATCCAACGAGCCCGCGAGGTGGCCCGCAGCGAGCAGATCTATCTTCAGATCGGCTTCGTCGCGATGCTGCCGACGAGCAGCTACCCGTCCGTGGACATCAGGGCGATCATGATGGACCCGCAGGGAGTGGTGGCCTACGACTACCCGAAGGCCACCCGGGCGCTGAGCGACGGTAACGCCCTGGGTCCTGGACTGGTTCCCACAGTTGACACACCGTACGGCCGCATCGCAACCGTGATCTGCCACGACGCAAACTTTCCAGGGCTGGTGCGGCAAGTGGGTCGGGCCGGCGCGGACATTCTGCTCGTGCCGTCGAGCGAATGGGCCCCGGCCACCGAACCGCTCGGCCGCACCGCCGCCCTGCGGGCGATCGAAAACGGGGTGAACCTGGTCCGACCGGCGCGCCGAGGCAGCTCGACGGCGGTCGACTACCAGGGCCGACAGCTGGCCAACAAGGCCGACTACTTCATCGCGGACGACCAGACGACAATCACCCACCTGCCGACCGCCGGCGTGCGCACCATCTATCCGTGGATCGGTGACACTTTTGCCTACCTCACGATGGGTGGGCTGGTGGTGCTCGTTGCCCTCGCCATCCTCCGGCGCCATCAAACGTGACGATCATGCGCGCCATCAGGGCCACTCGCTGCTTCCGGTACGCACGTGCTGGGCGTTGACGCGAACCTGGCCATTGAGCGCTGGGAACGTGCCACCACCGCCTGGTCTTATGCAGTCGAAGACAGGCGATTGCTATCGACGAGATGCAGTGGTCTGGAATGCGATGAGTTTGCGGGCCGGCCTCGGTCCCTGTTTAGGAGCAGGCTGAGCTCAGAACGGAGGCATGGACATGAGGAAGGTGGCCTGCACAGATCGCATCACGCTGGCCGATCGTGCCCACTCGTTACGGCAGGAACGGATGACGCGTGAGTTACCGAAACTCTCTATCCTGGCGACCACCGAATTCCTGGCAGCCTGATGAAGATCTCGATTGGGAGGATGATCGCCAACCTTGCCGCCCGAGGCCGGGCACGAGGGAACCGGTTCGCGTGGTGGAGTCGGTGGTTCCCGCCCGCAACGACTGTGGATGCCGATCGTTTCCGGCCGGAGGGTGAGCCGTACCCCGATCATTGGAAGGAGTTCCCGCGCCCCTGGCCTGCCGGCCACGCCGTGCAGGCACACGCACTTAAGGCCGCCCTGGCTGCGCTGCCCGATCCCTGGCGCCGAGTCGTGATCTTGCGGGACGTCGAAGGCCGTTCGCCGGCCGAGGTATCGGCTGCGACCGGGCTCAGCGCCGAACAGCAGCGCGATGTGCTGAACCGGGCACGCGAGCTGCTTCGTGAGCACCTTGGCCGCGCGTTCGAGCGAGACAGTCACCGATCATGAGCGCGGCGGTCGCGGCGGGGCCTCGTACGCTCACTCGGCGGCTGCTGCCGCTGCAGATCGGCCTGGCGTTGCAAGGGCTGATCTTGTGGGTTCCCATCGAGAAGCTGTTCATGACCGAGATCGGGTTCGACCCTGCGTCGGTGGGTGCGATGGCCGCCGCGTACGCCGCCGTGGTGCCGCTGCTGGAAGTGCCCTCGGGAATCCTGGCTGACCGTTGGAGCCGCAGCTGGGTGTTGGTCCTCGCATGCGTGGCGCTGATGGTCAGCTCCTTGATCGGCGGCCTGAGCCACAACGTGATCACGTACGTGATTGCGGCGATGGTCCTCGGCTTTTACTTCGCGGCCAGTTCGGGAACGGTCGACAGCATTGTCTACGACACCGTGGTTGAGGAGACCGGCTCGAATGAGCTCTATGAGACGTGGATCGGCCGGACTCGTGCAATCGAGAGCGCCGCCTTCGTGCTCAGCGCGCTGGCCGGTGGCGTTCTCGCGCAGTACACCTCGGAACGCTTCACCTACTTCGCCACCATCCCGCTGGTCGGGCTGGCGGTCATCGGGTTCCTGCGCTTCAAGGAGCCCCGGCTGCACCAGGCCGCCGAGCGGGTGAGCTTGCGCAGCCACATCGCTCTCACGTTCCGGACCATGATCACTTCTCGGGTCGTGCTCCGGGTCTTGTTGCTGGTGGCAACTGCTGGACTGCTGTCCCAGGCCCTCTTCGAATTTGGGCCGCTCTGGCTGGTGGCGCTGGCGGCGCCGGCGGTGCTCTACGGTCCCTACTGGGCGGCGCTGGTGTCAACCCTTGGCGTCGGCGGGCTGCTGATCGGCAAGCTCAACCTCGAGCGCCGACTGCTGCTCGCGATATTGATCATCCTGTCGTTGGTCGGGGCGCTGTTGCTGAGCTGGACCCGATCGCTGGCGTTCCTCGTGATGGCTCAGATTGTGCTCGCGCTGGCCTTGGCGATCATCGGAATACATGCCAGCCGGCTATTGCACGATGCGGTTCCGTCCGCGATCCGGGCCGGTGTGTCCTCGGGCGCGGGGACACTGACGTGGTTACTGTTCCTGCCCTTTTCGCTGGTGTTTGGCTGGGTAGCGCGGGAGAACGGCGTCTACCGGTCCGGATACATGCTGGCCGGCGCTGTCGTGGTCGTCGGCATCCTGCTCGTGGTCAGCGTCCGGGCCAGCCGGGGTGTGGCGCCGGTCGAGGTGGCTGCGACCGCGAAAGAGGAGGCGGTGGAAGTGGCACAGGGGGCGCAGGAGCTAGCCTGCAAGCAGCTCGTGGAACTGGTGGCTGACTACCTTGACGATGCGCTCTCGGCAGAGATGCGAGCACGTTTTGAGGAGCATATTGCAAGTTGCGACGGATGCACCACGTATCTAAGCCAGACCCGGCAGATCATCGCCGGACTCCGAGACCCTTCGGCGGCACCCGACAATGTTGAAGCTCCACGGCGGGAGGCCACCGAGTAGATCGGGTTTGGTTTATCAGAAGTGATAATCTCAACTCGGTGCTGACCGCACTGGTTGAACGACTGTCAGCTCCCGCGCCCAGGGATGAACGGGTGACGCGGCAGTTGGAGCGCTATCGGCGGCTGGATCCACGCTGGCACGACTGGGCCACTGTCGTCACGGCCTGTCAAGCCCTAGCCGACGCTCTGCTCCGGAAGGTCGAGCAGGGGTGGGCGTCAGCTTCCGCAATGTCGACGCCAGCCCGTCTGACCCGGTGGAGACGTGGCCGTACGAGGCGCTGATTGCGGCGATCGAGCGCGGCACCATAGGCGATTGGGCCAAGATCACCGCGGCCGTTCGACGTGACCCCTGGGGAGAGGTGTCACGATCTCTGGAGGACTACGTGGGGTATGCGGAACAGTCCGGCATCACTGAGCTCCTCAGTCGTGCCGTCCGGCAGGCGCGAGCCGATGCCGAGGTCACCGACCGGTCACAGGTAGCCGCCCGCGTACGCCAGCTGATCCGCGAATCCGGTCTCACCGCGGCTGCCTTCGCGAGCCGAGCGGGCACGTCGGCATCACGGCTTTCCACGTACGCATCAGGCAAGGTCGTACCGTCTGCAGCGATGATGTTGCGGCTCGAGCGCGTGGCGCATCCGGACCCCTAGACAAAGCTAAAGCCGGTGCACCTCATAGCGTCCGGCGTCTTCGACGACCAGTACTCCTTCTCCCTTACCCAGCGGGGCGATGACCTGACTGGTCAGCCCGCAGACCGCCGCCTCGTTGGTCGGACTATGGCCGACGACGAGGGCCCGGCCATCGTCCGGCAGTCTTTCGACCACCCGCTGCAGTGCCGCACCGAGCAGCTGAGACTCCTTCTCCACAAGATCAGGATCAACCAACCGGATCTCCTCGAGCGAAGGTCCCTTGCCGGCGGCCTTTGCCGCTTCGCGCCACCGATCCTCGACCACTGAACGAAGCGCGGTCTCCGTAGTGATCGGAATCTCGTCCTGACCGGTTGCTTGGCGCAGAATGCTGAGCATCTCGGTGGCGCGCTCAGCGCCGGTGGAGACGAACATCGCGTACGGGGGATGCAGTCCGGTCCGGCCGATGCCCTCAGCGTCCGCGACGCCCTGCTCGCTCAGATG
>DASQUD010000363.1:0-20810 GCA_035641455.1 Propionibacteriaceae bacterium
GGATTTCAGAGTCGCGCTACTTGCTGCCTGACTGCGAGCTGAATTCTCCCGGTTGACCCATCAACGGTCCGTGAGCGGCGGCGCCCTCTTACGCCATCGACCGAGGAGCCCAGCTATGGCCCGAGCGGCCCACGACTACGCGCGCGTCGACCGACACGTGCCTGTTACTCGCCGAGCAGAGACGGCGAACCCATACTCGCCGGTGATGATCTTGCTCTCGCTGCTGGCGCTGCTGGGTGTGCTGCTGTACGCCCAGTTCCTACTCAATCCAAGCAACCGCGGCGATCTTCTGCCCTACGCGCTGGTCATTGTGGCCGAGACGATCCTGATCGCGCATGCCCTGCTGGCCATGTGGACGATTCTGTCGGGGCGGCGGAGCCCGCGCGACTTTGCCTTCTTCGACGCCCAGCGCTCGATGTTCGACCCGGCCGCGAACGAGGCTGCCGGGATCACCGACCGGCCGGAGCAGTGGCCACTGAGGATTCACGGCCGCGAAGTCAGTATTGACGTCTTCATCACCGTCTACGGAGAGGAGCTGTCCAAGATCGAGGCGACCGCGAAAGCCGCGATGGTCATGACCGGCAAGCACCGGACCTGGATCCTCGATGACGGTCGGTCTGATGAGGTTAAGGCTCTCGCCACCAAACTCGGTTGCTCTTACCTCAGGCGACTCAGCAACAACGGGGCCAAGGCCGGCAATATCAACCACGCCTTGTCTATCGCAAAGGGCGACTACTTCTGCGTCTTCGACGCCGACTTCGTACCCAAAGAGGACTTCCTGGTCGAGACAGTGCCGTTCTTCGTCGACGACCACGTTGCATTCGTGCAGACGCCGCAGACGTACGGAAACCTGATCAACCTCGTATCACGTGGAGCCGGGTACATGCAGGCTGTCTTCTATAGGTTCATCCAGCCCGGCCGGAATCACTTCAACGCCGCCTTCTGCGTCGGGACGAACGTGATCTTTCGAAGGGCCGCGATCAATGACGTCGGTGGAATCCACACTGACTCCAAGTCCGAGGACGTATGGACTTCACTGATGCTGCACGAGCGGGGTTGGAAGTCGATCTACATCCCGGAGACGCTTGCGGTGGGCGACGCGCCGGAGACCATAGAGGCCTACACCAAGCAGCAGCTGCGGTGGGCGACCGGCGGATTCGAGATCTTGCTCACGCATAACCCGCTCAGCCTGCGGCGCAAGCTCACTCTTGACCAGCGGTTCATGTACCTGGTCACCGCTACCCACTACCTGACCGGGATCGCGCCGGGGCTGCTCCTGCTGGTACCGCCGCTGGAGATCTTCTTCGACCTCCGCCCGGTGAACCTGCACATCGACGTGACGACCTGGCTCCTCTACTACGCCGGCTTCTACCTGCTGCAGATCGTGCTGGCTTTCTACACCCTCGGCTCATTCCGCTGGGAGGTGTTGATGCTGGCGGCGGTGTCCTTTCCGATCTATCTCAAGGCGCTGTTCAACGCGTTCGCCGGCACCGAACAGAAGTGGCACGTCACGGGCAGCAAGACCCGGGCAGAATCACCGTTCAACTTCCTCATTCCGCAGGTCCTGGTCTTCGTCTTCTTGGCGCTCACCTCATTGGTGGCAATTTGGCGCGACCTCGACAACAGCCAACTCACGTTGGCCACCGCGTGGAACGTCACCAATACGTTCGTCCTTGGCGCGTTCATGGTGGTGGCGGTCAAGGAGAGCTGGCGTATCAAGCACCCGCGGCTCGAGCTGCAAGGGCGGCGCTCCGAGACATGGGCTGAGCCTGAACGGCGCCTGACCACGGTGGTCGTGCCTCCCGCGCTAGAGAGCACCCTCGGAATCCCCCATGGGCCACACCACCCTGCCCTCACCGATGAACCCGCCGCCGTGGATGTGACCAACGATGTGTCCGCGCCGCGTCGTGCCGCAGAGAAAGAGGTAGTACGCGCATGACCTGGATCAACCGACTCCGACTCGCCGCGGGGCTGCTGGGCGTCATCCTTCTGGTCGCCGCTCTCACGCTGATCTTCAATCAGCGCCAAACGAAGGTGTCTAGTGTTACCGCCACCGTTGCCGCCGATAGCTACGACGTGGGTGGCGCTTACGGCGGAACGGTGATCGAACAGCCCGTCCGGGAAGGCGACTCCGTCACCGACGGCCAGCCGCTTTTCACCATACAAAGCGTGGCCCTCCAGCAAGACGTCGCGAACGGGCTCAGGATTTCCAGCACCGACGCCTATGAGGTCAACAAGAAGGACGGGACCCTCACCTACAAGGCCACGGTGGCCGGCCGGATCGATGGCATGCGGGCCAAACTGGGCAACTCCGTGAGCAGCGGGGAGCCGTTCGCCAAGATCTCAATGAGCGGCTCGGAGTACGTCGACGCGCGCTATCTCCTGTCGCCCCGGGATTACGAGCGAGTGCAGGAAGGGGCCAACGTCGCCATTCTGCTCCCGGACAACTCGACTATCAGCGGTCGGGTGGCAATGATCAAGGTCACCACGGATGCTGGCCAGGCCCGTACCAACGTGCGCATCGACAGCGAAGAGCTGCGTGCCAACGATTTAGGTGAGCTGGCCAGGCCCGGAACTCCGGTCGTGGCGACGCTGCAGTTGCGTGACGACGGCCCGCTGGCCGGCGTCAGCGACCTGGCGTTCGATTTTCTCCGACAGATTGGACTCGAATGAGCTCCACGCTCGACCGAAAACAACTCTGCAACCGTAAGGGGCTGTTGCGGACGCTGATCGTCACGCTCTCGGTTGCGATCGGATTGACTGGGTGCAGCGCTAAGAACGATCAGAAGGTCACCAGCCGCTCCGATGCCACCACTCAGGCCACCAGCGGTGAAGTCTTCCCTAAGGACGACATCGCCGCTCAGGTGCAGGCGATGCCGCACAAGACGGTCAAGGCGTTGGTGACAAAACGGCTGGCCGACGGGCTCATTCCGCCTACCAACCGTTGGTTCTCGGGTCTGGTCTTCGGGGACACTCCGCAGCCGGTCTTCCCGCTGCCACTTTCCTTCGGGCTGACCGAATCCGGGTTCGCATTTGGGCAACCGACAGTCAAGACAACCGAGAAGAACATCGCGGGCGGGTTCCAGCCTGACATTCGCGTCGATACGGGAGCGAAGTCAGCGCGGGTCAGCAGCTACGACACTCTGACCGTCACCATTGACAGCATCAACCCCGACGGCGAGTTGCTCGGCCGAACGACCATCGCGCAAGGCTCGCCGTTCGTCCGGTACGCGGCGGCTGCCTCGGCGGCGATCCAGACCGGGTTGACGTTTGCACCGTCCGGTGATTTCTGGACGGCTAGGGCGGGTGACGTTACGTACGGGCTGGTTGTCCAGGACGGCTCAGTGTCGGGCGCGCAGATTGAGCTTGAGAAGGGCGGCTCGGCCACCTGGTTCGTGGTCCCACCCGACGGCTCCGCCGAGACGCTGGCCAAGCTAGCTTCCAACGCCGTCATCGGAAGCTCGCTGTCCTATCAGGTGCAGGGTGATCAGGTCCGCACAAGCCTTGCCTACGAAAGCGCCGGGGGCACGGCGTTCGCCGCCATGCCGCATCAGCAAGAGGCGCTGGCAGTGAGCGCCAACTGTGGTCTTGGCACCTATCCAAGCATTTACGGCAACCTGAAGCTGTGCTCCGGAAATGACCTCTCGTACTCCACGCCCGTGACAGCGCCCACTGGATCGCTGGATCTAAGCAAGATCAGCGACAGCCAGCGTGAGCAGCTGAGGGCCAGCGTGACCGAGGACGTCGCGGCAACTCCGGCGTTTCCGGCCGACACGTACTTCGGCGGCAAGGCGCTCTACCGAGCGGCAATGCTGTACCAGCTGGCCGCACAGCTGAACCTCGACGAGCCCGCCAACCAGATCAAGTCCAAGTTGGTCCAGGAACTCACCAAATGGACCGAACCGCAGGGCTGTACAAATCGCGCCGCCTTTTGTTTCGTCTACGACGACCAAGCCAAGGGAGTGGTCGGACTGACCCCGTCGTTCGGGTCGGATGAGTTCAACGACCACCACTTCCACTACGGCTACTTCCTGTATGCCGCAGGCGTGGTCGCGGCCGATGACCCGGGCCTGACCAAACGGTTCGCACCAGTGATGAATCTGCTGGCCGCCGACCTCGGTTCGACGGCGAACAACGGCGCTTTCCCGAACCGCCGGACCTTCGACGCCTACGCCGGCCACTCCTGGGCGTCCGGCACCTCTCCGTTCGCCGACGGTAACAATCAGGAGTCGAGCTCTGAAGCGGTTACCGCTTGGACCGGACTCGCGCTGTGGGCCAAGGTCAGCGGGAACTCTGCTCTGGAAACTGAGGCGACATGGATGCTTTCTACGGAGGCACAAGCCGGATTGGCGTACTGGACGAACTTCGATGACAGCCAGCCGGTGTACTCCGGGTATGGGCATCGCATCGTCCCCCTGAACTGGGGGGGCAAGCGGGACTACGCGACCTGGTTTTCCCCCGAGCCAGCGGCGATGCTAGGCATCCTGGTCATCCCGATGAGCCCCGCTTCCACCTACCTGGCCGGTGACCCGGGGCGGATTGAGGCGAACGTAGCCGAGGCAACTGGCGGCAAGTTCGACCAGAAGTTCGGGGATTACCTGCTGATGTACTCCGCCCTGGCCGGGGAAAAGCAACGGGAGGCGGCGCTGGCTACCGCGGAGAAGCTTGACGGTAAGTGGATCGACGACGGCAATAGCCGCTCATACATGCTCGCCTGGATGATGAGCACGTCCACCGAGGGCTAAGTCCCATGCTGAACCCGTCTTGACCTGAAAATGTCAAGGCTGAACAATCGCAACGAATTCAGTGGCCACGTGCGGCCGGCCCTGCAGAGGCGTAGTGGGATCCGCCCTCAGGACCGCAGTGGATATCGGTGGCGCTACGGCGGAAGAAGATGCTCGGCACTCGCCGGGGGGTCGGAGAACGCCAGCGCGGCTTCCTCGACCGTCTGATCCATCGCGGTCAGGCGACCCTCGTGCTGGCGGAGGTGTTCCTCCCAGGAGGCGACGCTAAACACCTCGACGAATCGGTCCGGTTGTTCACCGTCGCGGTACAGCTCCCAACGCGTCGCGCCGGTGCGTAGTCGGGATTGGCGGAGCTGCCCCATGGCCTGGAGGAACGCCAGCTGCTGTTCCGCCGTGACGGTGTAGCGGACCGTGATTAGGACGGGTCCGGCGTCTGGCTCGGGGTCAAAGGCCAGTCGCGCCTCGGGCCAGTACACGGCCGTCCGTGGGTCGAGATGGCCGGTCTCCGGTACCCGCAAGAACAATCCGGCGCCGACCGCAGCGAGCAGCAGAACGGCGGCAAGGAGGAGGGCCGGCTGCAGGCCTATTCGGTTAGCAACCAGTCCCCAGAGGATCGCGCCAGCGGTCATGGAGCCCGTAAAGGTAACCGTGTAGATCGCGACGCCGCGGGCCCGGACCCACATCGGCAAGACCAGCTGCAGCTCAGCCTGCAGAGTCGAGGTCACCGCCATCCAGGCCAGCCCACTAAGAACCAGGGTGGCCAGCGCCGCGGGAAAGCTGGGTACCAGGATGATCACCGCCTGCGCTGCGGCGTAAATGACGCCGGCCGCGCCAAGAATGGCGTTGGTCGACAGGCTCGTCTTCAGCCAGCCAAGGACCAAGGCTCCCAAGATGGCGCCGACCCCAAGACCAGCAAACAGGGCGCCGTAGCCGTCGGCTCCCAGCCCCAGACGTTGACTGGCGACCAGCGGAAGCAGCGCCCACAGCGCCATCCCCGGCACCACGAGCATGATCACCCGCAGCAGGATGCGTCGCACCACGGGGTCGTGCCAGACGTAGCGGCCGCCGGCGCGCAGAGCCGGCACGAACCGTTCACGGCCCTGATCCTCGAGCGGTGGGCGGCGCCAAACGAGCAGCGCCACGGCCAGGAAGACCACGGAGGCCGCATTCAACGCGAAGACCACCGGTACCCCGCCGAGATGCGCAATCACCACACCAGCCAGGGCCGGTCCGGCGGCCCGCGAGACATTGACACCAACCAGATCCAGCCGGGACGCCGCCCGTAGTTGGGACCTCGGGACCAGCTCCGGGAGAAGCGACCCCCACCCAGGGAGCTGCGCAGCCGCGCCGACGCCGAAGAGGAAGATGAAGCCAATCAAAAGAGCCGGCGGCATCAGCCCCACGGCGGTGAGGACGGTGAGCAGGCTGCCAACGATGAAGAAGTAGCACTGAATCGTGAATAACAGCCAACGCCGGTCAAAGGAATCGGCGAGGACACCACCTGGCAGCGCGAGCAGCATGACGGGCAGCGTGCTCGCCGCCTGCACCAACGAGACCAGCAGAGCCGCATTGGGTGCGTCGATGAGTAGCCACTGGGCGCCGACGGTTTGCATCCAGGTGCCGATCCAGCTGATCACCACTCCCAGCCACAGCCAGCGGAAGGCTCGCTGCCGAAGCGGCGCCCAAGGTGACAGATCAGGAGCAGTCGCCGCGGAAGCAGACTCCCCCGCAGAGCCCGAGTCCCCGGCGCCGGCTTCCTCGCGCTGGCTCAATTTCACCTCCCGGCGACAGCCTCAGCGGGCCGGATCACCGCTCGCTCCCCTATCCTGCCGGACGCCACGACAATCCCAGTCCTAGGGCCTCTTTTGATACCTGGTTGCTTGGCTCATCACTCGGGCGGGCGTAGCAAACGAATCCTCTGAGGGTATGGATGCGTGGCTGTACGCCAAACGGGTAGCCGCCACCGCCTTTCGGCGGCAGGCTTTCCTCATAAGACGGACAGGAAACTGGGTGGGCGAACGTGTCGACAAATGTTCAGCTGGTGCGGTCACTCGATGACGTCGGGGCGGCCGACATCGGTGAGGTGGGCAGCAAGGCTGCCACACTCGGCGAGCTCAAGCGAGCAGGATTTCCGGTATCCGAGGGCTTCATTCTTACTACGGAGGCCCTGGCCAAAGCGCTCGCCGGCGCCGGATTGGATGCTACGGCCGGGCCTGAGGACGTTGAGGGGATGTCGCTCACCGCCGACCTCGTCACTGCGCTTGGCGCGGCTACCGAGCGGCTGGGCAGTGGTCCCTTCGCCGTGCGGTCGTCAGGCGTCGCTGAAGACCTACCCGGAGCATCGTACGCAGGCCAGTACGAGACCGTCCTCAATGTGGCCGCGAAGGACGTGCCCGAGGCCGTACGCCATTGCTGGGCGTCGGCCTTCAGCCAGCGAGTCGGTGCATATCGTCAATACAAAGGAAGCGCGGTCCAGGCCGCGATGGCAGTGCTCATCCTCCCCACGGGTGCCGGCCGTCGTTGCCACCGGGAACGCGACTGCTCTGCTGCATGACAATGAGGTCGTCACCGTCGACGGCACAACCGGCCGGATCCAGATTCAGACGTGACCGAGCTCGTCGAGAAGCGAACCGACCACGCGGAAGCGGCCTCGGCCGTCTTCCCACCGAGAATCGTTGACCTTGGCTACCGTTTACACATGGCGGAGCGGTCGCCCGAAGATGTGCGTCGACTGGGCCGACTCAGTTGGATAACGTTCCTCGGCGGCATCTGCCTGTTGGGCGTTGCAGTCACCGTCAGCATGCTGAGTCTTGTGCCTGAGCTGGTGTCTACCATCGCCGCGATATTAGGCGTCCTAGGAATGTTCTCTGGGCTTGTCGCCGGCGTGCTGATTGTTCTCAACCGCGACCGTGACGAATAGGGCTTTGGGTTCAGGACCACGCGCGGAAACACTGTCCAGTGCTTGTGGGTGGCGCGCTGGCGGTCAGTAACGTAACCGCAACTCAGCGAACACTGCGCCTTGCACGTAGGGTTGCTCGGATTATGGCCCCGCCGCCGCGCGCGGTGGGCAGGGTCGAGGTGAGGGCCATGGCTGAACCCGCCGCAGGATCAACGGGTCGGATCTTCATCAGCTATCGGCGGGAGGAGACCGCCTACCCGGCCGGCTGGCTGTTCGAGCGACTCGCAGAGCACTTTGGTCATCAGCAAGTCTTCAAAGACGTCGACTCGATCGAGCTGGGCGACGACTTCGTGCAGATGATCACTAGGGCGGTGGGTTCCTGCGACGTGCTGTTGGCGCTGATCGGTGATCAGTGGCTCACGATCACCGATGTGCACGGGCGGCGGCGCCTTGATGACCCCGATGACTTTGTGCGCTTGGAGATCGAGGCTGCCTTAACGCGGAACGTCCGGATCATTCCGATCTTGGTTGATGGCGCGAACATGCCTCGTGCCGATGAGCTACCGGCTGGCTTGGCCGGGGTGGTACGTCGTCAAGCTCTCGAACTTAGCCCGAGCCGCTTTGAGTACGACACCAGCCGGCTCCTGAAGGTCCTGGAGACGACCCTCGCCGACGTGCGGACGGCACAGGAGGATGGGACTTTGTTGGGAACGCCTGCAGGGGCGGCAGGCCAGAGCACCAGGGCGGTCCAGAAGGAGCCTCCTGGACCCTTGAAGCAGACGCAGCAGGGTCACAGGCCCACCGAATCCCCGACAGCTTCCCTCACATCCGCCATGGCCGGGCCGGAATCGGAGCGGCGCGAACCATCGGGCAAGCCGCGTCAACGGCTTTCCACGCGGGCGTGGATCTTGACAGGAGTCGGCGGCGGCGTGGCGCTCATCCTCATGCTGATCGTCGCTACGGTTGCCATCTTGCAGAGAACGCCATCCGCCAATGAGGACGCTGCCGAGGGGCGGGGTACGACCGAGGCGGGCGGCGGTATCGAGGTTGACACGACCCCGAAGACCAGCCCGGATGGGGTCAGGCTGACGGGCCTAGAGGCGGTAAGCCGCCGTGATCCGGAACCTCTATTGCTGGGCGACACAGTGACCGTGCGCTATTCATTGACAAACGTCGGAGACAAACCAATTGAACTGGAATACACGTTTCTCGGAGTGCGGAATCCCGCCGACATGAATAAGGATAAGGAGATTGACACAAATCAAGTTCTGGCGCCCGGGGAAACGATCAATGCACAGGGCGGAATCATCCTCGACAGTCCCGGCACATGGCAAATATGGCCCTGTTACGGGCTAAGCGGGGATCGCGGGTGTCCGGATAAATGGCAAGCCTTCTCTGTCCTTGTGAAGTAGTTTCTACCCTCCTAACAACCTCCCTCCGACGGCGCCGCGCAGATTGAGCAGCCGAAGTTGCTTCTCCTCGGATGTTGCGAGTGCTGATTCGACTCAGCTACGTCTGCAGCGTGTGGGCCAGGAATCGCTCGAGGCGGTCGCGGACTACGTCGGCGGTTAGCTCAGGTCGGATCACCATCAGCGCGCGAAGAATCGGCCGCGGGTCGGGCAGAAAGCCGAGGATGTCGCTGACTGCCCAGAACCGCTGCCCTTCCGGGTCCTGGTCGACCGTCCCGCCGTGCCGGGCGTAGGCCGCGCTGAACTCGTACGCCTGGTCGATGCTGTGCAGCAGGGCGAAGTTGGTCCGGGAGTGCATGACGTCCAGGTCGGCCGGGCCCCAGGAGGTCTCCGCCCAGTCGATAATGCCGGTGATCTTGTCGCCGTCCCACAAGACGTTGCCGGGATGGAAGTCACGGTGCACCAGTCCCGATGGTGTTGCGGGTAGGGAGGCTGCGTAGATGTCGAGCGCGCGGCGCCACAGGTCACGATTCCGTGCCCAGCGCGGCACCACAGGTTTCGGAGGCACCCAAAACTCGTAACGGCGTGGACGCGCATCCGGCGGCACCACTGTCGCGTGCAGGACCGCAGCGGCGCGCGCCAGTCGGTCGATTGCGGCCGACGACAGCCGATCTAGCCGCACTTGACCGGGCAGCTTGGTCGTGAGGTTGGCGTAACCGCCGATCTCGGCACCGGTGGGATCGCTCGCAATCAGCTTGGGCACCGGCAGTGGCGAGCCGACCAGGAGCCGCGCCGCTGTCGCTTCGGCGGTAATGTGCTGGCGCCCTCGCTCCCCCCATTTCTCCTTCGATTGGTAACGCAGCATGACCGGCTCGCCGGAAGAGAATCGGACGTCGTAGACCGTGCCGGTGCGACCGCCGGAGACCGGAGTGATGGAGGCGATTGGGCGGTCGAGATGGTCCTGAGCCCAGGCTCGTACTCGCTTGGGAACCACGGTTCAGGCTAAGCCTTAGTCCGCGGTGTTTCGGGAGCGCTGCGTGCCGCAGCTTAGAACCCTCGTTGGCCCACGGTGAGCGATGAAAGCCGTCATCAGGCGCGGCTCACTACTCCCAGTGGTGGACATTCAGCCCAACGGGTCCAGTCAGGTCGGCGCCGGCTGAGTGGTCGCGCCGCCGGGGGCGACCAGAGTCGTGACATCCCTTGGAATGGCGGAAGCGGCCTCCGTCAGGTCCGACGGATCGGACGGCACCTTCTCGGCGTCATCGACGGTGTCGTCCCCCACCACCGTGAGATCCAGCCCTCGGTCGCGGAACGGTTCCAGAGCAGCGCGATTCGGTTGTCCGGACACCATCAGTCGGTCGATGTGATTGAGCGACGCGAACTGCACGAAGGCGGCGTGCCCGACTACATCCGCCTCCGCTAGGGCGATCACCGACCGGGCACAGGCGACTTCGGCAGACGAGACCGCTGCCGCCGCGGGCGTCGACTGCCCGAGACCGGATTCGATGGTGATTCCGGCTGGGCACACCACGCTGACGTCGACCCGCAGCCGGTTCAGCTCCTGCAGTGCCCAATCCCCCTCCTGGGCTCGGGTCACGCGGGACACCGTACCGCCGATGTTGTAGACAGACAGCAACCGGATCGGTGCGAGCGCGATGGCGATGTCGAGGGAGTTGGTCACGATGGTCAGCCCGGAGTCGGTGGGCGGATCGGCGTTTATCACCTGCGCCAGCGCCAGCGTCAGCCTGCTGGCGCCCAACAACAGGGTGCCGCGGCGAGGAAGGTGTGCCCAGACCAGCCGGGCGAATGTGAGGTGGTTGCCGTCGCTCGCCAGAGACGGCGCGAGGTCGCGAAAAGGAAGCTCGTCGACCGGTAGGGCGCCACCATGCACGCGCTGCAGCCGGCCACTGTTCTCCAAGGTGCGGAGGTCACGCCGTACGGTTTCCTGAGCGACCCCGAGCCGGGTAGCCGCGCTCACGACGTCCACCCTGCCCTCCGCGGCCAGCCATTGCATGATCAGGTCGTGCCGAGCAGTCACCGCTGCAGGGTAATCGAGCGTCGCGCGATCTCCTGCCATGCCGACGCCTAGATCAGCTTTACCGACTCAGTGCTCCGCGGCCGTATCTGCAGCTTGCGACCGGAGCCCTCACGGAACATCTCCAGTGCCTGGCCGTAGTCGTCCAACGTAAAGGCGTGGCTGACCATGCGTTCGGCGCTGATCGCCCCGGCCGAGAACAATTCCACCGCACGACCGTACGTGTTCAGCACCGCCATGGAGCCGGTGATGGTGAGCTCGTCGTTGTACACCCGGAACGGGGAGAACGACGCCTTGGCGTCCGTGGGGGCCACCCCGAACTGCTGAAAGGTGCCGCCGCGACGCACCCGGCTCAGCGCATCCTCGATGGCCGGCACCACGCCGGTGCAGTCGATCACCACGTCCCAGCCACCCGGTCGCTGCAGCTCATCCGCAGACAATGCCACCTGTGTGACGCCAACCTCCTCAGCCACGTCGAGCCGGGCGGGGTTGCGGTCGACCACAGTGACCGAGGCGGCGCCGGCGCGCGGAGCGAGCTGGGCCATCATCAGACCCATGGTCCCGGCGCCGTAGATCAGGTAATGCTCGCCCATCCGTCGAGGCAACAGGTCGTAGCCGCGGATCGCGCAGGACAGCGGCTCGACCATAGCCGCTAACGCAAGATCGACCTCGTCGGCCAGCCGGTGCACGTTACGTACGGGCATCACCATCAGCTCGGCGGTAGAACCATTGGTACGAGCGACGCCGGCGCCGTTCCAGTTCTCGCACAGGTTGCCGCGGCCGACGGAACAGAAAGAGCACTCGCCGCAGGTAAGGGTCGGGTCAACCGAGACATGGTCGCCGGAAGCCAGCTCAGTAACCTCGTCCCCAACCGCCTCGACTACACCAGAGGTCTCGTGGCCGGGGATGATTGGAAAGACAGTCGGCGCGAACTCGCCGTCGAGCACATGGATGTCGGTGCCGCAGATCCCGACTGCCTCGACCCGAACCACAACGTCTCGCGGGCCGGGAATCGGGTCGGGCACATCCTCCAGAGAGAACTGGCTGGGGCCGGAGAAAACAATGGCGCGCATCTGGTTACTTCACCGCGCCCATGGCCAGTCCGCGGACCAGCCTCTTCTGGGCCAACCAGCCCGCGACGATGACCGGGACCACCGCGATGGTCGATGCGGCTGACAAGATGGCGAGGAACTGACCGCGTCCGTCGACGAAGCTGCCGAGGAAGGGCGGGGTGGTCCGGGCCACGACTGCGGTCAGGAGGTTGGCGAGGAAGTACTCGTTCCAGGCGAAGATGAAGCAGATCAGGGCGGCGGCTGCGGCGCCGGGGGCGACCATCGGAAGCGCAACCCGCCAGAGTTCGCGTCCGTAGCTGGCTCCATCGATCTGGGCTGCCTCTACCACCGCGCGGGGTACCTCGGCGAAGAACGACCTCATCATCCACACCGCCAGGGGCAGGTTGATGCCGAGGTAGAGCAGTCCGAGCGACCACAGGTTGTCGAGCAGGTTGACCGACCGCAGCAGCAGGAACACGGGGATGATCGAGGCAGCTACCGGCAGGAACTTGGTGGAGATGAAGAAGAACAAGCCGTCCTGCCACCTGCCGATCGGCCGGACCGACAACGCGTACGCCGCCGGGATGGCGAGCAGCATGACGACCACAGTCGATAGGACTGAGACGAACAGTGAATTCAGCAAGTACAAGCCCATGCCGCGTTCGAACACGGCGGCATAACGGTCAAAGGTCGGGGTGAAGAAGAACTCGGGTGGGAAGGATGCCGCCTGCCCTTCGGTCTTGAAGCTGGTGACGACCATCCACAGCACGGGGAAGAAGAACAAGAACACGAGTATCCAGGTGAGCAAGGTGGTGAGGTACCCCGCGACCTTGCGCCGAGTGAACGGACTGGTGCTGCGCTCCGGTCGAGCCGGCTGGGTGGTCTGCGGCTGAACGCTTTCCAGGGTGGTGGACATCAGCGCGCCTCCTCGGTGAAGATCTTGAACATGGTGCGCAGCGCCGTGGTGGCGATGGCGATGGTGACGATGACGGTGATCACGCCGTAGGCTGCTGCCTCCCCGATCTGCTGGCCGATGAAGGCGCGCTCATACAGCAGGTAGGCGATGGTCTTGGTGTTGCCGGCGCCCTTGGTCATGATGTTCACCGGGTCGAAGACTTGAATCATGAACACGGTGCCGAGCAGGATGGCGAGTTCGGCGTAGGTGCGCAGGTGCGGCAGCGTCATGTACCGGAAGGTCTGCACGGTGCTCGCTCCGTCCACGTCAGCCGCCTCGAGTATGTCGCCGGACTGCGACTGCAGTCCGGCCAGCAAGATCAACATCATGAAGGGGGTGTACTGCCAGGTCAGGGTGAACACGATCGTCATCGCCGGGTAGTCGGTGTTCCAGGCGATCGGATCGATGCCGATCAGACCGAGTCCCCAGTTGATCATGCCCGTGTTGACCTCGAGCAAGGAGTACTTCCAGATCAACGCGGCCGCGGCCGGCATCACCAAGAACGGAGTGATCAACAACGTGCGGGCCAGCGCCTGGCCTCTGAACTTGCGGTCCAAGAGCACCGCGAGCAGCAGGCCCAGCAGCAACGACAAGATCATCGAGCCACCGACGATCCGGACAGTGGCCCACACCGACGGCAGGAAGGCACCGTTGGTGATCACCGCGACGTAGTTGTCGAAGCCGGCGAACGAGCGCTCTTCGGGCCGGGCCAGGTTCCAGTCCTGGAACGAGTAGTAGATCGTGGCCAGGAACGGAATCTGGGTGATCAGGATGGCGACCACGAGGGCCGGGGCGATCAGTTTCCGGGCGAACTTCCGCTCGGCCAGGTCCTGACCGGTGAGCTGGACCTTCGCGGCCTTCCGGCCGGTCCCCCCTCCGCGGGGGGCCTCAATTGTCGGAGTTGTCTCAACTGTCGTGGACATCTCTCAGCCCTTCTTCTGGTTCTCGCCGGCTCGTTGGGCGATTTCCTGCCCTTGGTTAAGTGCCAGGTTCAGTGGTCTTCGGCCCGCGATGGAGTCTGCGATCAGCTGTGAGACCTGGTTGCCGACGTCTTGGAACTCGGGGATGGTGACGTACTGGATGCCCACCCACGGCTGCGGTTTGACACCCGGCTGCTTGGGATCTACCTCTGACATGATCTGTGCGGTCAACGGGGCGAATTCCCCGCCGGCCTGGATGTACTCGGGGATCTGGTAAGTGGACTTTCGGGTTCCGGGAGGAGTCTTGGACCAGCCGAGAGTCGAACCGACCAGGTTGGCGTACTCCTTGGAGGTCGCCCACTTGAGGAACTCCCAGGCCTGCTCCTTGCTGTCGGACTCGGCGTTGATTCCGAGGTTCCACGACCAGAGCCAGCCAGAGTCCTGGGTGTCCTTGACCGGCGCACGAACGTAGCCGACCTTGCCAGCCACCTTGGAGTCTTCCGACTCCACCGATCCAGCCGCCGACGTCGCGTCGTACCACATCGCGGCACGCTCCTGGCTGAAGAGGTTGAGACATTCGGTGAAGCCAAAGGAGACCGGGTCGGCCTGACCGCCAGCTTCAAGGGTGTCGAGGTAGAACTGAATGGCGTCGGTGAAACCAGGCTGGTCTACCTGGGCGTTCCAGTTCATGTCGTACCACTGGCCGCCGAAGGTGTTCACGATCGTGGTGAGAGGAGCGAACATCTCGCCCCAGCCTGGCTTGCCGCGCAGACAGATGCCGGCCCGGTCCGCGGCCGGGTCCTTGAGCTGCTCGGCGAACTGGGCTACCTGCTCCCAGGTCGGGCGCTCCGGCATCGTCAGGCCCGCCTGCTCGAACAGATCTTTGCGGTACATGAGGAACGACGACTCCCCGTAGAACGGCACCGCGTAGAGCCGGTTCTCGACCGAGACTCCGTCGCGGACCGGCTGGAAGAAGTCGTCGACGTCGTAGGCCGGGTCCTTCGCCGCCAGGTCGGTGAGGTCGACCAGCCAGCGGTTCTCTCCCCAGATCGGCACCTCGTACGCACCCACAGTCATGATGTCGTACTGACCGCCCTGGGTCGCCACGTCCTTAGTGGCGGAGTTGCGCAGGTCGTTCTCCTCCATGAAGATCATGTTGATCTTGATATTCGGGTGGAGCTTGTTGAACTCAGGCAACAGCTGAGCCATGTCTTGCATCTGGGGGTTGTTCACCGTGGCCAGGGTCACGGTCGTGACTCCGGGATCGGTGCCCAGGTTGCCAAAGCCAGCGCAGCCAGACAGCGCCAGCGCGAAGCTGACCCCAATTCCGGCGATTCCCAGGCGGCGTCGCTTGGTTGCGGTCATGACAGGCTTCTCTCTGTGGGGGATCTCGTGGCGATAGCCGAATGTCTTCGCAATCGAATCCGCTTCGTTGCTGATGCCACCCTAACGGTCGCAGTGGCCGATGGTCTAGGCTTCAGGTGATGGATTTTCGTTTATTTGGTGCCCGATTGTGTGAAATGGAGGGACGGGGTGGTGCGACAGCGGGCAGCGGGCAGGCAATCGGTGGTGCGGGTGACGATGTACCGCCCGGAACGGCAACGCGCGATCATAGAGTTGCTGCGCGATGCAGACGGTCAGCGAGGAACTGTCACCGAAATCAGTGAGCGTTTGGCGGTCACTACCGAGACTGTCCGGCGCGACTTTGACGTGCTCGAGCGCCGTGGCGTACTGCGTCGGGTCCGCGGGGGCGCTGAGCTGACGCCCACCACACCGTTCGAGATCGCGTTGACGGCACGCCACGCCGAGCAGTTCGAGGACAAGGTGGCGATCGCCCGGCGGGTGGTCGCCGAGGTGCCGGAGGACGGCGTTGTCATACTCGACTCCGGCTCGCTGACCTTCGTCTGCGCACAGGTGCTGCCAACAGATCGGGCCTTGGTCGTGGTCACCAACAACCTGCCAGCCGCCCGGATGCTGGCCGAGCACGACAACCTGCGCATCATGACCCTCCCCGGAACGATTCGTGGACTCACCTCGGCAGCTGTCGACCCGTGGACCAGCCGGCGCCTCAAGACCCTCAGCGCGGATCTGGCCATCATCGGTGTAAACGGCCTCACCAGCAGCCATGGTCTGACTACCACGAATCCCGAGGAGGCCGCAGCCAAACGGGCGATGCTGCAGGCCGCCCGCCGGCGAGTCGTCCCGGTCATCTCCGGAAAACTCGGTCGGAACTCGTTCTGCTCATTCGCCGCCGTATCCGAGGTTGATCTCATCATCACCGACGAGCACGCCGAGCCCGATCTTGTTCGCGAGCTGGCGGCGGCCGGTCCGGAAGTAGTCGTCGCGCCGAGCTAACGGCTCGATTCAGTGGCTGACAAGGGCGGCGCCATCGGCCGGGTCAGGGGACGTTCGTCCTCTTGGGCTTCGGGGCAACGTCTGGATCCTGTCCCGATGTGCCGGCGCCAACGGTGACCACCTTGCCTGCGCCATCCTGATCAGCCGCTTTGCGCCTGATCAGCGATTCCCCTCGACCGACCGTCCGAGCGAATTGGAGCCAGACGATGTGGGGCTGTGCGAATCGAGTCCCCGGCACTCAAGCTCCGCGTGACTCGGGCGCGTGAGCTGGAGGCGCTCCAGAAGGCGCCCGGCACCAATGGATTATCGGCGGCATCATCCCCTAACTCATCGGTTTGGCTGTGCCGATCCACGTCAGGCGATAAGTTCAGGCTGGACTAGTGGCAGCGATGATCGTGCTTCTAGGAAGCAGAAATACAGGAGGTTTCCGATGATCGTTCGCAGGGTCGGTGGCATCGTCGCCGCTGTACTCGCGCTTGGTCTTCCCGCTGGCCCCGCGATGGCGGAGCCCGTTGAGAACGCCGAGATCAACCGCTGCGTCGGGGAGGCGTTGAAGGATGTCGGCGGGGCGTCTCATTTGCCCGAGGGGCAGCTTGCCGCCTTAAGAGAGTCCTGCCAGGCGGCGCGACACTTGCGGTTTTAGTCCGCGTTTCAGCGGGGTGCAGTAGATAGACGGAGGCTCCGGCGCATCAGTCGGGGGCCGCCGCCCACTGCCTCAATGACCCAGGCGTTGTAGTCGGTCGAGCAGTGACGACGGGGACGTTGGCACTTGGGCGACGGCGATCGTGGTCGCCCGAACGGCTTCGCTTCCATCCTCGCGGCTCGGCGTCAGCTCACCTGCGGCCTTCACGAGTTCGGTGCCGACGGCGTTGGCAATGCGGGCAGCTTGCCGGGGGTCGGGGTCGGTGACAGCGACCTCGATGATCGGGGTATCCACAGGGACGGTTGCCTCGATGGAGTCGGCCAACTGAACCGACGTGGTATCCAACCCGAGCTGCTCGACGACCTGATCGAGCACTCTGGGCGATTTCGCTACTTCGGCATACACGGCCATCTGCTTTTCGACGAAGCTCGACCCTTGGGCCAAGGACGAGAGAGAGTCACCGGCAACAGCAAAGAACAGCCGAGTGGTGGCCGTATAGGACTTTGGCATCATGAGGGTCGCGGCCGACACAGAGGCAAGAGTGAGCAACGTGACAATGACGATGCTCAGCCAGCGACGCCGCAAGATGCCGAGCTGCTCGCGCGGTTCCACTGAGCCCCCCGTGTTCAGCGCGGATCGAGACCTCCATATGGTGCCATGCCACGACGGCGCGGCATAATTCCCGATTCAGGAGCAAAACGTTCATTGACCGGTCCGACTGTGGGCCGGAGTACGCGGTTCCAGACGGACATCATCTGTGGATCAGAGCCCCTGAACTGCGGCGCTCGCACGCGCGTAACTTCCCGCCGGTTCGCAGGCCTGTCGTCTACCCCTTCTTCAGCTCCCATCGGCCGTCGCTTGAGATCCGAAGCAGGACGGTCCCAATCTGGCACGAGGTAATTGCCGGAGAAGTTGCCAATCTCGTTAACAATGAGATCCTCACCGTTCTCGCCCTGCCTGTAAAACGGTGATGTTGCCGTCGGCGAAGTCAGATGACTTTGTGGGGCGGGTGGTGTCCTGGTTCAAGACATCGTTCATAGGTGAGTCGAGACATCGTTCATAGCGGCCGGGCTTTGACGATGAGCCGTGTCCAAGGAACGAGTCATCGTCTTGTCGGTGGTACAGCATCTGCTGACCAAGGCCGAAACAGCTCGCCGATACGAGGTGTCGTGGCGCTGGGTGCACGCTCTGGTGACCCGGTACCAGGCTGGCGGCTGGGAGGCGGTGGAGCCCCGGTCGCGACGTCCGCATGGCAATTCCCGTGCCGTCGCTGCTGAGCTGCGGGAGCGGATCATCATGTTGCGGTGCGAGTTGCACACCACAGGGCTGGACCACGGACCGATCTCGATTGCCGCTTGCCTGCGACAGGAAGGCCTTGCGCCGCCGGCCGTCTCCACCATCCGTCGCATTCTTCTCGCTGCCGGTTTGACCAACCCGCAACCGAAGAAGCGGCCCAAAAGCTCGTATCGGCGATTCGCAGCCGACCAGCCCAACGAGTGCTGGCAGTCCGACTTCACCCACTGGCAGTTAGCCGACGGGACCGGCGTGGAGATCATCAACTGGCTCGACGACCACTCCCGCTACCTGCTCGCCAGGCTCGGCTGTCGACGGGTCACCGGCCAAACCGTGATGACCACCTTCCTCACCACCGCCGGCATCTACGGCCTGCCGCAATCGACGCTCACTGACAACGGATCGGTCTACACCTCCCGCTTCACCGGTGGCGGCAACGGCTTTGAATACCTGCTCGCCCACCTCGGCATCACGCAGAAGAACGGCCATCCCGGCCATCCCCAGACCCAAGGCAAAATCGAACGCCTCCAGCAAACCCTGAAACGCTGGCTCGCCGCTCAGCCAGCCGCCGCCACCATGGCCGAGCTGCAAGCCCAACTCGACACCTTCACTGGCATCTACAACCAGATCCGAACCCACCGAGCCCTGCACGGCGCCACCCCAGCCCACGCCTACGCCGCCACCATCAAGGCCGTTCCAGCCGCACACCGCAGCAATCCGCACTACCGAGTCCGCAACGACCACGTCGACCGCCTCGGCAAGATCAGCCTCCGCCGAGCCAGCCGCATGCACCATCTCGGCGTCGGCGCCGCCCACGCAGGTTCAGCAGTCACGATCCTCATCGACGCAGACAACATCACCGTGATCCACCAAGCCACCGGCGAAGTCCTCAGCGAACACATCATCGACCCCGACCGCAGCTACTGGCGCAACCAACACAAACCACCAGGCCGATGGCCACACTCAATATGAACGATCACTCGACTCAGATATGAACGATGTCCCGACTCATCACACTTTGTGGGGCGGGTGGGGCTCGAACCCACGACCCAAGGATTATGAGGACTTCAGGTCCAAGCGCTGTGCTGTTACGCCTAGCCAGCGGCCACTTTGGAAGCGCTATGCGCCGAATACTTTCCTGTTGGCCAGTCTCAAACGATCAAGGAATGAGCCGCTGTGTGCATCGCTGAAACCAGAGCGTGCGGCTCGGGCATGTCAGGTGCCCGAACCGCCCTCGCCTTGCCATGCCGCGAATCCACGGGACTCATATCGGTCTACCCGACTTCGGTCCCCCTGACGGGACCCCGGGCGGGCCGTGGTGCCCCGCTTGGGGCACTTTTCCGGGGGCGGTTTTCCAAAAGGAAATCAATGCACCACCCCCTATCGGGATCGGGCCCTTCCTCTGGCAGGCCCAACTTCAAGGATACTCAAGCTTCCCCCGAGCCGTTCAGCGTAGGTCTCCGGTCACCCCGTCACAGGGCGCTCGCTCGCCCACCCGCTCCGTCCTTCGGATTCCACCCAGTGACGTACCCCGGACTAGCTCGCCTACCCCGAACGCGCCGTCCGCCGCGAGAACGGCGGCCACGATGGCCTTGTCAAAGTGCAGGAAAAGCCACACCTAAAGAAAGCAACGTGTCTAGATCGACAGATTCTCCGGGACCGCCGTCCTCGGCAGGCTGCCGTTACCCCAGCTTCAACACACCCGAAATATTGCCGACTCCCAACTCGTCGGCTGCTGTGCCCTCGTCGACCCCGTGACCGCTGAGAGTTGCGTAGTCGCCCGTGCCACCGTGGAACGTAATCGGCCCAGTGTTAGTGAGGGAGCCGTCTTCGTTCAGTGTGATGAAGACGTGCTTTTGGGCATAGAAGCTTCCGCTCCCGTCGTCACAGGTGTAGACGGTACGGATTAGTAGATTGAACTTCCCCGTCGTTTCGGGATGTCCGGCCTCTTTGACGACCTCGTCCCCGAAAGTGCCGGAGGGACATAGGGCGCCCGTGGCCGTGAAGGTGTCCACCCCGCCCTCACTGAAGTCGACTGTCTCAGTGATCGTGAAGGGCTCCGGCGGCGCGGCTGCGGCTGTCGGAATCCCCAATCCGACGAGCGCACCTGCTGCGACACACGTGCCGATCAGCGTCTTGACCTTGGTCATCACTCCCCCCGTTCTAGCGCGGTTGAATTTCGCGCGCGGTAGGTATCATCCTCGGCTGGAGGGTCGCTGTAAAGGTTAGGATTTTCAACCCCTTGCAGCATCTTGGCAACCGTCAGAACACGAGCATGTTTCTTGCAACGCGCGCTTATGCCGGCGCGGGCCTCCGCCAAGTCAAAGTGCGAGAAAAGCCATACCTAGATGCGACCGGGTTAGGAGGCGCCTCAAGACCTAGCTAGGAGCGTCGGCGGCCTACAGCCAGCCTCCCCCAGCACCCCCCGCCCCCGGTGGCTCATCAATCGCGCGGCGCATCTTTGCTCTAGTGCTCACATCGGTCCTGGACACGACATTCCGGTG
>DASQUD010000364.1:0-23836 GCA_035641455.1 Propionibacteriaceae bacterium
GACACCTTCGTCTACCGTGGTCGCGCTACCCGTACCGACCGGGCCTTGCGGGCGGGGTTCATCGCGCACGAGATGGCGCACATGTGGTTCGGTGACTTGGTCACGATGCGCTGGTGGGATGACCTGTGGCTGAACGAGTCGTTCGCCGAGTACATGTCGCACCGATGCTGTACCGAGGCCACGGATTACCCACTCTGGATCGACTTCGGCGTCATCCGTAAGGACTGGGGCTCGGTGGCTGATCAGTCACCGTCCACCCACCCGGTGGCAGCAAACGGCTCAGCCGACGCCGCCTCGGCCCTGCAAGACTTCGACGGCATCTCCTACGCCAAGGGGGCGGCCGTGATCAAACAGCTGGCCGCCCACGTGGGAGATTCAGTCTTCCTCGGTGGGCTGGGCACGTACTTCGACCGGTACCGCTTCGGGAATGCGACGTTCGGCGACCTGATCGAGTGTTGGTCGGAGGCAGGAGCGGTCGACCTGCCGTCCTGGGCGGACGGCTGGCTACGGACTACGGGCATGGATGTCATCGACGTTGCCGGGGAACCTCCGGCGGTTGCCGTGCTCAAGACCTCCACCACCGACGCTCCGCTGAGCCGCTCACACGCGCTGAGCGTCGGCAGTATCGATACCCACGGCCACGCCAGCATCGCGACCGAGGCCACGGTCGCCGATACGCCAGTACCGATCACCGTGCCGGCAGACGCCCTGCTGGTCATTCCCGACCTGCATGACGACACCTGGGCCAAGATCAGATTCGGTCCCGACGGCTGGTCGCGAGTAGCCGCGGCTCTACCCGGCATCACCGATGAACAGGCCGCGGTGGTGATCTACAACGCCATTCGGGATGCCGTACGTGATGCCTCTCTGGCACCAGCGCGCGCGCTCGACTTGATCTGTGGTGGCCTCCGCTCCTGTCGATCAGACGTGATCTTGGCCTCCCTGGGCGCCTTTGCTCAAGATCAACTTGCCGGTGCCTACTGTCCGGTAGCTGAGCGCTCAGAACGGGTCGCGCAGGTGCACGGCGTGGCACGGCAGGTATTGGCCGACAGCGAACCGGGCTCTGACCATCAGTTGACAGCCTTTCGGTTAGCGGTGCGCAGCGCCGATGACCTAGACCTACTGCGCCACTGGTATCGAGGTGATCGACTTCCCCAAGGACTCGACCTCGACCCTGAGCTGGCGTGGGAGATCGTCGAGAGGTCCTCTGTGTTTGCCGACGATAGCCACCTGATCGCCCACACCCTTGACCGTGACCCGACGGCAGCGGCCCATGTGCACGCCGCGCGCGCCAGAGCCGCTTTGCCGAATAGCGAAGCCAAGGAAGCGGCGTGGTCGCTGTTGATGCAACCCTCCGCCGCTTCCGCGCATGAGCTCTATGCCACAGGTGAGGGCTTCTTCCGCCCGAACCAGTCGGAACTCCTCAAGCCATTCGTGCCCCGCTACTTCGCCGAGATCGCAAACACTGCACAATTTCGTTCGGGTTGGCCGTTGGGTGAGGTGGCCGCTCGCGCCTATCCCTGGACCGCTGTGACGCCCGACACGCTGCAACTGGCGGAGCAGACGCTGGCTGGCGAGCTGGCCACGGCCCTCCGACGGGCGCTGGTGGATGGCACCGACCGGATACGTCGAGCTGTTCGGTCGCTGACCACCTTCGAGTGAGCCAGCCGCGACTCCGGCCATCTGGTTGAACACCGAATAGGGTGGTGGCCGTGACTGCTGAGGCTGACCCGAAGGTGGGCACGGCGGCGCGCCGCATGATGCTGGTGCACGCTCATCCCGACGACGAGACGATCAACAACGGCGTGACCATGGCCAAGTACGCGGCTGAGGGCGCTGAGGTGTGCCTGGTGACCTGCACCTTGGGCGAGGAGGGTGAGGTGCTGGTCGACGACCTCAGTCATCTCGCCGCTGATCAAGGTGACGAGTTGGGGCAGCACCGGCTGGGTGAGCTCAAGCAGGCGATGGACATCCTGGGCGTCACCGACTTCGTCCGGCTCGGAGGCGATGGACGCTTCCGCGACTCCGGCATGGCCTACAGCGACCGGGGTATGGCCATTGCCCGTACGGAGCTGCGCGAAGGGATCTTCTGGACCACCGACCTCCTCGAGGCGACCAACGAGCTGGTGCCCTTGATCCGGCAGCGTCGCCCCCACGTGTTGATCACCTACAACGAGGTAGGTGGCTACGGCCATCCCGATCACGTTCAAGCTCACCGGGTCGCCATGTACGGATATCTGCTCGCCGGAGTGTCCTCCTATCGACCTGACCTCGGTCCTGCTTGGTCGGTCGGCCGCGTGCTGTGGAGCACCATGAGCCGAACCCGCATGGCGGAGGGAATCCGGCGCCTTCGGGAAGCCGGGGACACCGAGACCATGAAGGGGTTCGACCCCGAAGGCGGCCTGCTCCCGATGATCTCCGACGACGACGACATCGCGGCGGCGATCGACGGGGGACCGTACGTGAGCCGGAAGATCGACGCTATGCGTGCCCACGCCACCCAAATCACCCCGGACGGACCGTTCTTCTCCGCCCGCCCAATCCTCGGCGATGACATGTGGTCCCATGAGTTCTACCGATTGGCGGCCGGCCAACCGTTTCCCGGCGAGGGCTGGGCGGACGATCTCTTCGTTGGTCTGACCTAGGACGTGAGCGCCCCAGCGGAGGCCGACGAGGGCGCGGTCGGATCGGGTGACGCCCTGCGCCACGTGATGGGAACCTTTCTGTCCGGGGTCACGGTCGTCTCCACGGTCTGGCAAGACGTTGCGCACGCGATGACGGCGACCGCGTTCAGTGCCGTTTCCCTGGACCCGCCCCTGGTCCTGGTCTGCGTCAGCAAACAAAGCCGCTTTCACGCCGCCGTCCTCGGCGCCGGTCGGTGGGCGGTTTCACTGCTGCGTGACGACCAGGAGCCGATTGCGCGGCACTTCAGCAACCGCGGTCGGGATCTGAAGACCCAGTTCGACCGCGTGGAGCACCGGAGCTCGCCCGCCTCAGGCGCTCCACTCATCGCGGGAGCACACGGTTGGTTGGACTGTGATACCTACGCGACCTACGACGGCGGCGACCACACCATCGTTTTGGGATTGGTCGTCCGCGCCAGTCGAGAAGCGCCGTCCGGACGCCCGCTGGCGTACTATCGGCACTCGTACTTTGACCCCATAGCACCGTAAGGTCCGCTGGTGAGCACCCAAACGCCCGAGCACGACAACACCTGGGTTATCGCACCGCCCGCGCCTCAGGGGAAGCCACCCGTGCGGCGGCTGCACCCGGGCGTCGTGGTGGCCATCGTCGCGGGTTCCTTGCTGGTCATCGTCGGCGGGCTGTACGGCATCGCATACGCCATGGCGGGTGACAACGTACCCAAGAATGCGGTGGTCTCCGGCGTTCCGGTCGGCGGCCTCACCCGCGAGGAGGCGGTGACCAAGCTGGCCGACGAGCTGGGCCCCGCAGCGGCGAAGCCGATCAAGGTCACGGCCGGCCGGTACAAATCTCAGCTGAAGCCGGCGGAAGCCGGGCTGCAGATCGACTACGAGCAGAGCATCGCCGAGGCGGGCGGTGGCCGAAGCGTGGATCCACGGCAGATCCTGACCGTACTCACCGGTGGCACGTCCACCGAAGCCGTGGTGGTCGTTGATCAGGCGAAGCTTGCCAAGGCCGTCGATGGATTGGCGACGGCCTGGGACCGCAAACCGGCTGATGCGCGGCTTTCCTACGCCGGGGCCAAGCTCAAGAAGACGCCGGCCAAGACCGGTTTTGTCCTGCGTCAGCAGGAGGCAGCGACCACCATCCGGGGCGCCTTCCTCGTGGCGACGACTCCAGTGGATCTCCCAGCCGACCTGTCGGAGCCCGAGATCACCACTGATGAGGCTGAGCAGGTGGCGAATGACTTCGGCACGGCGGCGGTCTCCGCCCCGGTCAAGGTCGAGGCCGGTAACAACGGAACGTTCTCGGTGTCACCGACCATGATCGGCAAATCCATCACGTTCGAGCCGAAGGACGGCACGCTGGTGCCCAAGCTGGACCCCAAGGCACTGTTGAAGAACGCGGCAAGCGCGGTGGCGACCGTCGAACTGACCAAGCCCAAGAACGCCACCGTACGGCTCGTCGATGGACGGCCCAAGGTCATCCCCGCCGTCAACGGGACGAAGGTCGAAGCGGACGCCTTGGCCAAGGCAGTCGAACCGGCATTGACCAAGGCCGGGGGCGCCCGGACGGCATCGGTGCAGTTGACGGGTGCCAAGGCCGAGTTCTCCACCGCCGATGCCAAGAGTCTCGGCATCAAGCAGGTGACCGGAGAGTTCACCACCTACTTCCCCTACCTGCCCTACCGGAACGTCAACATCGGCCGCGCGGCTGAGTTGATCAACGGCACGCTGCTCAAACCGGGTGAGATCTTTTCGCTCAATGGGGTGGTCGGCGAGCGGACCGCCGCCAACGGATTCACCGAGGGTTACATCATCGAAGGTGGCAAATTCCGCAAGGAGCTCGGCGGGGGAGTGTCGCAGTCGGCGACTACCACCTTCAACGCCATGTTCTTCGCCGGACTGAAGGACATCGAGCACCAACCGCACACCCTGTACATCGACCGATACCCGCCCGGCCGCGAAGCGACCGTTGCCTGGCCGAGCCTCGACCTGAAGTTCCAGAACGACACCGGGTACGGAGTCCTGGTGCAAGCTTGGCGGGTCAAGGGCGCTCCCGGGAAGCAGGGCTCCATCACTGTGCGGATGTGGTCGAGCAAGTCCTACGACAAGGTTGTGGCGACCAAACCGGTCAAGTCGAAGTTCACCACCGGGCGTGACATTGAAGACGATTCGGAGGAGTGCGAAGAGATGAGCCCGGTTCGCGGCTTCGACGTCGACTTTCAGCGGCTGTTCTATAAGGGCGGCACGGTCGTCAAACGGGAGAACTTCCACTGGCGGTACGCTCCGACTGACCGCGTCACCTGCGTCTAGCGGGGCGCCCTAAGGTAGCGGACGCGGTGGTGCAGCGTGAATCTCAGGCCGACATAATGACGTCGCGCCTGCTCGTTCCCGCTGGACACCTGCACGTAGACATAGCGGCCGCCGCGCCGAGCGGCCCAGTGACCTAGCGCGATCATGATCTTGGTGGCGAGGCCCTGTCCGCGGTGGTCGCGATCGGTCCACACCGACGCCAGCCCAAGCCATGGGCCGCTCAAGTGACCGCGGCCAATGGCAACGAATTGTTCGCCGCGGTCGGCCACGCCGCCGAACGCTCGCGGCGGCTGACCGTCCAGAATCCTTCGAACGACGGCGGGATCCACGTCATTCGGACGACTGCGTTGGTACGCCGCCTGCCATGATGCCGTCAGCGTCTCGACGACCTGCACGGCCGCATCCGGCAATTCCTCGCCGACCATGTCGCTCAGCCGGCAGACCAGGACGTCGGTTTGCTCGGAGGCGTCGACCCAGCCGAGCGCGCGGAGATCTGCCTCGATGTGAGAACCCGCGATGACCTGAGCTCTCGGTGCGATGCCGTGAGAACCGCTGAAGCTGACGATCTGTGCCGCCGCGGCTGCGATGGGCATCCCGGGATCACCGACGGCCAGGCAGGAGTTCGCCCGGGCCGTAAGGCCGTGAGCTGCCCGGAGGGTCCACTCACCCAGTGGCTCGCTCATCTCGAGCCAACCCGGCAGCGCGTAGCGCTCTAGCTCTTCCGCCGTGGTCCGCAGTGGACTCGGCCCACCGGCCGCCGCGGGCGCCCGTCGAGCGATGATGATGTCCGCCCTAGGCAACTGAACCACTCGACCGTCCGACATCGCGATCGACACGAAATCCTGTTCCATCCCCGCAATCCAGCCGATCAGATCAGTAGCCGAGCCGTCAGCCAGTCGATGTCGCACTACCCAGCGCTCGCCCGGGCGCGCACCGGTGAGCGCGTCCACGGGCTGGGGTCCTTCGAGATTGTTGTCCAACGGCGAGATAATAGGTCAAACAGGCGGGCCCGCCGAGGCCAGCGCCGCATTCGGTAGCCAAGGAGCAACAGCCGTGACGTATGTCATCGCGCAGCCGTGCGTGGACTTGAAGGATCTAGCCTGCGTCGAAGAGTGCCCTGTCGACTGCATCTACGAGGGAAAGCGGATGCTCTACATCCACCCCGACGAATGCGTGGATTGCGGCGCCTGTGAACCGGTCTGCCCCGTCGAGGCGATCTTCTACGAGGACGACACGCCGGAGGAGTGGAAGGACTACTACGCGGCGAACGTGGAATTCTTCTCCGACCTCGGCTCGCCCGGTGGTGCCGCCAAGCTCGGTCTCATCGACAAGGACCATCCGCTGATCGAGGCTTTACCGCCCCAAGAGCACGACGAGTGACTCTGGCGCCAGCCAAGAAGAACCGTCGGAGCCTCGCTGGCGACCTTCCTGACTTTCCCTGGGACACGCTCGCCGGCGCCAAGGCCGTTGCCGAGGATCACCCGGATGGAATCGTCGATCTTTCCATCGGGACGCCCATCGACCCGACGCCGGACATCGCCCGACGAGCCCTGAGCCGCGCTGCCAACAATCCCGGTTACCCGCTCACCTCGGGCACCGCTCGCCTCCGCGAGGCCATCACCGGCTACCTCACGCGGCGGTGGGGGGCCGTCTCGCTCGACCCGACGGCGGTCCTACCGGTGATCGGCACCAAGGAGCTGGTGGCCTGGCTGCCCACGCTGCTGGGGCTTGGCCCTGATGACCTGGTGGTGTACCCGCGGACCGCGTATCCCACCTACGTCGTTGGTGCCCGAATCGCTGGTTGTCGCTCGATCGCCTGCGATGATCTGGAGGAGCTGGGTGACGACGAGCCGGCCCTCGTCTGGCTGAATTCACCATCCAACCCGACCGGCGCCGTACTCTCGGCCGAGACTTTGGCTGAGCGAGTCGGTTGGGCCCGTGACCGCGGGGCGGTGGTCGCCTCCGACGAGTGCTACGGCGAGTTCGGCTGGGAGATCGACCCGGTCTCGGTGCTGCACCCGGCGGTCAGCCACGGCAGCTACCGGAACCTGCTGGCGGTTCACTCGCTATCCAAGCGCTCGAATCTCGCCGGATACCGCGCCGGCTTCGTTGCGGGCGACCCCCTATTGGTCGCAGAATTGCTGGCCATCCGTAAGCACGCCGGCATGATCGTGCCAGGTCCGGTCCAGGAAGTGATGATCGATCTGCTGGCAGACCATGATCACGTTGAGGTTCAGCGGCAGCGTTATGCGGCACGGCGCCGCTTGCTGCGTCCGGCGCTCGACCACGCGGGCTTCACCGTCGAGCATTCGGAGGGCTCGCTCTACCTCTGGGCGAGCCGGGGTGAAGAGTGCCAGACCACCGTCGCCGCTCTTGCCCAGCAGGGGATTCTGGTCGCTCCAGGCGACTTCTACGGACCGGCCGGCGCGCGGCACGTACGGCTGGCCCTGACGGCGCCGGATGAGCGGATCGAAGCGGCGGCGCGGCGGCTCAGCGCACGGTGATCTCCACCCGCGTCTTCTCCAGTGCTGGAGTGAGCTTCGTCCAGGTTGGCAGGTCGATCGCTTCGGTCTGCCATTGGCGCCCCCCGACCTTGATCCCCACGACGCCGTAGCGATCGGCGTTGGCCAGGGCGTGGGCGGCGTAGGCCCAGGCCAGGGCGCCGCTGCGAGCGTCGATGCCGACAACCTTGTCCTGGGTCCTCTCGTCGGAGACGTTGCCGAAGGTCTTCTCGATGGAGGAAACGAGTGCCGATGGCTTGCCGGGATTGCCTTCTCGTTCCAGGCACGTGAATCCCGCGGCTGAGCGTCCGGTCAATGCGCTGGCCAGCACTCGGGCATCAGCCTCATGATCGCGGTAGGCATCGGGGAAGCTGCTGTTCTGGACCTTCTGCGCCACCGTCGTGATGTCCCCGGTCTCCCAGTCGTCGATCTTGACCAAGGCGTCGTAGAACCTATCGGTGGCGTAGTACGGATCGAGCAGGTCCTTGCGGCTACCCCAGCCTTGGGACGGTCGCTGTTGGAACAAGCCGACCGAATCGCGATCGCCGTAGTTGAGGTTACGGATGCCGGTCTCCTGGTAAACGGTCGCCATCGCGATGGAAGCCGCCCTTGGCGGCAGCCCTCGCTTCACCGACAACCCGACCACGATCGACGTGTAGTGCGCCTGCTCCAGGTCCAACGTGACCGATTGGTCGTTGGCCGTGGCGACGCAGCGCTGCTGGCCGGGCACGGGGCCGGTCAATCCCCGGCTGCGCAGCCACAGGAACCCCCCGACCCCCAGGACGACCACGATGACCAGCGCGATCACCATGCACCCCACCGCTCGGGCCGTACGGACTGCCATCGGTTAGTTCGCGTGCAGCGCTTCGTTGAGCTTGACCGGCTTGCCCAGCCGTGGGCGCACCTCGATCGCGCCGGTCACCGAGTTGCGCAGAAACAGCAGGCTGTCCTGCCCAGACAACTCGAGCGCCTTGACGATCTGCCCCCCGGGCAGAGTGACCTTCGTCGCTGCGGTGACGTAAAGGCCCGCTTCGACGACGCAGTCATCACCCAAGGCAATCCCGATCCCGGCGTTGGCGCCGAGCAGGCAGCGCTCTCCGACTGAGATCACCTGCGTGCCACCCCCGGAGAGCGTTCCCATGATCGACGCGCCGCCGCCGATGTCGGAGTCCTTGCCCACCACAACGCCCGCCGAGATGCGCCCCTCCACCATGGACGTGCCAAGGGTTCCGGCGTTGTAGTTGACGAATCCCTCGTGCATCACCGTCGTTCCCTCGGCGAGGTGCGCGCCCAGACGGACCCGATCACCGTCGGCGATCCGCACGCCGGTGGGCAGCACGTAATCGATCATTCGAGGAAACTTGTCAACCCCGTACACGGTGAGTTGGCCATGGACAGCACGGAGCCGTGAGCGCACCCGATCGAAGCCGTCGACGGCGCAGGGTCCGTACGAGGTCCAGACCACGTTGGCCAGCTGCGAGAAGATGCCGTCGAGGTTGATGCTCCGGGGCGCAACCAACCGGTGGCTCAACAGGTGGAGCCGAAGGTAGGCGTCCGAGCCGCCGGAAGGCGGAACATTCAAATCGACCTCGACTCGCCGCACGTCGGTCCGAACCGCGCGGAGGTCATCAGCTCCGGCTCCCGCGGCCAGCTCGGGTGGCGGCTCGCTGTCGTCTGCTCGGCCGAGGGCAGGCCTGGGGAAGTACGTGTCGAGCACCTGACCCGACTCGTGGACCGTCGCCAGGCCCCATCCCCAAGCTGGTCGTGCGGTCGTGCCGTCGATCATGCCGGGAAGCCTAGACGGTCATGGGCATGCTGCGGCTTTGGGAAAGATGAGCGCAGTCTGTGAAGGTGGTCAGATGTTCCGGCTGCTGGGCCCGCTCGGCGGCCTTTCGGTCACGACCCGGTCCCGCGGCGACACGATGCAATCTCGGGCGTCCCAGTAGGGTTCGCACCATGCCCGTGCTGGACCTCGAAGGTGACCCAATCGCGTTGCTGAGGGCGCTGATCGACATCGAGTCGGTCAGCGGCAACGAGGCTGAGATCGCCGGATCCATCGAGGCCGCCCTCCGTCCATACGGTCATCTTGCGGTCACTCGGGACGGCAACGTCATTCTGGCGCGAACCGAACTCGGTCGAGGCAGCAGAGTGGTCATCGCCGGCCATATCGACACCGTTCCGGTGGCGAACAATCTCCCTTCGCGGGTCACCGGTACTGACCATGACACGTTGGTGTGGGGACGCGGAGCTTGCGACATGAAGGGCGGTGTCGCGGTTCAACTGGTGGCAGCCGCGGCACTGACTCAGCCGGCCCGCGACGTTACGTGGATCTTCTACGACTGTGAGGAAGTAGAGGCCAGCCGGAACGGGTTGACACGGATCAGCCGAGAACGACCCGGCGACCTCGCGGGCGATTTCGCGGTGCTCTGCGAGCCCTCCAACGCACGGGTGGAGGGCGGGTGCCAGGGCACCATGCGGATCGAGGTCGAATTGCACGGTCTGGCGGCGCACTCGGCGCGAGCCTGGATGGGCCGCAATGCCGTGCACGACGCGGCGCCAGTGCTCCGGCGGCTCGCCGAGTATCAACCCGCCGAGGTCGAGGTCGACGGGCTGCTATACCGAGAAGGCCTCAACGCGGTACGGATCAGCGGCGGCACGGCCGGCAACATCATCCCCGACACCTGCGAGATCGAGATCAACTACCGGTTCGCTCCGGACAAGTCCCCGGAGCAGGCAGAGGAACAGATCCGACAGGTGCTGACGGGCTTCCCGGTGGAGGTCACCGATGTCGCAGCCGGCGCGCGGCCCGGCCTGGATCGGCCCGCTGCCAAGGAGTTCGTGGCGGCGGTGGGCGGTGAGCCGAGTGCGAAGTTCGGCTGGACGGACGTGGCCAGATTCAGTGCGATGGGCGTTCCGGCAGTGAACTTTGGTCCCGGCAACCCGAGCAAGGCGCACGCCGACGATGAGTTCTGTCCTGCCGCCGAGGTCGTGGCCTGCCGGAACGCCTTGGTGCGATGGCTCACCTAGGGTTGCCCTATGACCGATCCGGGAGGCGCGGAGCGAAGGGTCGAAGGCGCGATCATCCGCGGCGGTGCCCAACGGGAGACCACGACCACCGACCAGCGGCTGCTGGAGAGCCGCGGGGCGAGCGACTGGGTGCATACCGATCCTTGGCGGGTGCTGAGGATCCAGTCGGAATTTGTTGACGGTTTCGGCACCCTGGCCGAACTCGGCCCGGCGGTCGGTGTTTTCGGATCTGCCCGGGTCGACCGCGATGATCCGATCTACGCGATGACCGAGGAGCTCGCCACGAAATTGGTGGGCGCCGGGCTTTCGGTGATCACTGGAGGCGGGCCAGGTGTGATGGAGGCAGCGAACAAAGGCGCCGCGGCCGCCGGCGGAGTGTCGGTCGGCCTCGGCATCGAGCTGCCGTTCGAGTCTGGCCTCAACCCCTACGTCAATCTCGGTATCAACTTCCGCTACTTCTTCGCCCGCAAAACCATGTTCGTCAAGTACGCCCAGGGCTTCGTCGTCATGCCGGGAGGCTACGGGACCTTCGACGAACTGTTTGAGGCCCTGACCCTCGTCCAGACCCGCAAGGTCACGACCTTCCCGGTCGTGCTGGTGGGAACCGACTACTGGCGTGGCCTCTTGGACTGGCTGCGCGCCCGGCCCGCCGCGATGGGCTATGTCACGGCGGCCGACCTGGAGCTGCTCCACCTCACCGATGATCTTGACGACGTAGTCGAACGGATGCGAAGCGAGCGGGCGACGACTGGTGCTGCTCGGCGTCCGGAGTGAAGCGGCAGCTGCTTGGGCTTTCATGACACCATCGAAGCCATGGAGTGGTTCATCGCCGTGCTTGCCATCGTGCTGCTCGGTGCGGCGGCGATTGCCGCGGCCGGAGGCATGGGCCAGATGAGCCGAGATCCGGTCCGCGACATCTATCGACAGGATCTCCCGGACCGCCCGCTGACCGCCGAAGATCTGGACGGTCTGCGCTTCGGCGTCACTCTCCGTGGCTACTCGATGGCTCAAGTCGACGAGATCTTGGATCGGCTGGGCGCCGAAATCGCCCAGCGCGACGCCCGGATCGCGGAACTCAGCGGATGGCTGCGTCCGCAGGCACCACTCGCTCCCGAGCTGCCTCGCGGACAGGACATCGACCAGCGCAGCCCGGCCGAATGATCCTGCAGGTAGCCAGGCAGGTCTCCGCCGAGCCAGCGCGGGTCTGGCGAGTGTTGATCGATTGGGCCGGCCAATCGCGGTGGATCCCGTTCACCACGGTCGACGTCGTCAGTGATCACGACCAGGGCCTCGGCGTACGGGCCGTGGCGCTGTCCGGTTTTCGCCTTGGCCGGATTCCGGTCGGCTTGCTGGACAATTTCGTTGTCACCGGCTGGAGGCCGGAGAAGGAGTTGGAGGTTCTGCATCTGGGTCCTTTCTTCACCGGGGAGGGCGCCTTTCGGCTCGAGCCGCACCATGGCGGCACCCGGCTGACAGCGACTGAAGTGTTTTCTCTGCCTGGGGGTAAGCCGATCGAAGCGATCGTCCGACTGGGCTTGCCGCTGATGCGGGCGGGCTTCCGCCGCAGCCTTCGTGACCTGGCGACGATCGCCGAAGGCCGCCCGTGACGGTCATACCGGGTCCCGACGGCCAACTCCGGTGCCCGTGGTCGCTGTCAGCGCCGGAGTACCTGGACTATCACGATCGAGAGTGGGGCCAGCCAGTTACCACTGTCTCCGGCCTGTACGAGCGGATGACGCTCGAGGCGTTCCAATCCGGGCTGTCGTGGATCACGATCTTGCGCAAGCGCGAGAACTTCCGCGCTGCGTTCAACCAATTCCTGCCGGAGCGGGTGGCCCTGTACGACGAGACCGATGTCGACCGACTCATGAGCGATGCCGGCATCGTCCGTAATTTGGCCAAGATCGACGCTGCCATCGCCAACGCGCGGGTCATCGCCGCCTGGGGTCAGGGCTTTGCCGACCTGGTCTGGAGCTACTACGAAGCGGACCATCGACGCCCGCGCACGCTGGCGGACGTGCCGGCAACTTCCCCGGCTTCCATTGCGCTGTCCCGGCAGCTGAAGAAGCGAGGGATCCGGTTCCTCGGACCCACGACGACGTACGCGACGATGCAAGCGGTCGGGCTGGTCGACGATCATCTTGTCAACTGTTGCGTGCTCGTCCCCCGGCTCACCTAGGCCCGCTCGATACGGAATAATTGCCCCCGAACAAGCTGGATCACAGAGAGGGTGGGCGATGGCTGCAATGAAGCCGCGGACGGGTGACGGCCCGATGGAGGTCACCAAGGAGGGCCGCGGAATCGTCATGCGCGTTCCGCTCGAAGGTGGCGGCCGGCTTGTCGTCGAACTGAACGCCGTGGAGGCCGCCGAGCTCGCCGGCGCTCTGAAGGGCGTGGTCGGCTAGAGCCCTTCCCCATCGCTTCTTTTCGGCGTCCGCAGATCGCACCTTTTGCTGGTATCTGCGGACGCTTCGTTATCGAAACGATCTCCGCCGCTCGCCATATCGCGGGGCGGTGTTGCGGTGTGATCACGATCACACTCTGCTGAGCAGCCCGCAGCTTCGCTGTGAGTGAAAAAGCAACCCAACCGTATTTTCGGCCCCGTATCCCAAGCTTCCGAGCTGCACTCAATCTCTGGTAGAGGCTCGGGAATAACCCGAGCTGTCCAGCCCGAGAGGAAGCTCACATGTCTGTTTCCCGCACCTTGCGTACTGCCGCAGTGACACTCGCGATGGCGGCCGCGACCGCCACCGGGGCGGTCGTCACGGCACCGGCAGCCACGGCGGCCACCTGCGCCGTCACCTGGGGATCGCTGCCGAAGAGCTCTGCACCGATGACCGCGCGACAGATTCGAGGCGTCCGGGCTGGCCAGCATGCGTGCTACGACCGGCTCGTCATCGACCTGAACGGCTGGAGCTCGGGCGCCACCGGTTACGACGTGCGCTACGTCGACAACGTCCACCAGGACGGCTCCGGTCAGGTTGTGCCGCTCCGTGGTGGCGCCAAGCTTCAGATCGTGATCAAGGCGCCCGCGTACGACACCAGTGGGGAGCTGATCATGGAGCCGGACAGCCTCACTGAGCTCTCGGACGTGACCGGCTTTTCGACCTTCCGCCAGGTTGCCTTCGCTGGCAGCTTCGAGGGTCAGACCACAATCGGGCTCGGCGTCCGGGCCAGGCTCCCGATGCGGGTCTTCCGGCTCGAGGGGCCCGAGCTGGGTCAGCGCCTGGTGATCGACGTCGCGCACTCCTGGAACTAGTCCGCTCGCGGAGCGGTAGCCGAGTTTAGTACCGCTGCAGGATGGCCATCACCTGGTCGTCGGTCAGCTGGCGGAAGTCCTTGTATGCCGCACCTACGGCGAAGAAGGGCTCCGGCATCGCTGGACAGACGACCAGGTCGGCCACGGCGCCGACCGAACGAACCGCCGACCGTGAGGCAACCGGGACCGCCACGATGATCTTCGCTGGGGCCTTGGGCCGAAGCGCGGCTACGGCGGCGAGCATCGTGGAGCCGGTGGCCAGGCCGTCGTCGACCACGATCACCTCGGCGTTGGTCACCGTGGGCGTCTCGCCGCCGAGGGCTGTCCGGCGGCGCTGCAGCTCGGCGAGCTCTCCCGCCCGTACGGCTTCGAACGCCGAGTCTGAGATGCCAAGATCACTAATCACGTCAGCATTGCGGAACAGCGACACGTCGTCGCCAATCATCGCCAGTGCCCCCATCGCGAGCTCGCGATGAGTCGGCACGCCAAGCTTGCGGACCAAGATCACGCCGAGCGGCGCCGAGAGCCGCGCAGCAACCTCGGCCGCTACCGGAACGCCACCGCGGGGCAGGGCCAGCACCACCGGTGCACTCGGTCGCAGACGCGCAGCGAGCTCGGCCGCCAACACGCGGCCCGCATCCGTGCGATCCGCGAAGCGTCTCAGCTGCCGTGCACCTCGATGGCTGTTCGATAGACGTCGACCGTCTCGGCGGCGATCTTGCCCCAGTCGAATTCTTCGATGCAGCGCTGCCGGCCGGCGCGGCCGAACTCCTCAGCCCTCTGCGGATCCGAGGTCAAGGAATTGATCTTGGCGGCCAGCCCCTCCTCGAAGGCGGCCACCGCCGCAGGGTCGTCGGCCCGAGCCGGGTCGTAGGGAACCAGATAGCCGGTTTCGCCGTCGACCACCACCTCCGGGATCCCCCCGACCGCAGATGCGACCACCGCCGTTTCACAGGCCATAGCTTCCAGATTGACGATGCCGAGAGGCTCGTACACCGACGGGCAGGCGAACACGGTGGCGTGCGACAGCACCTGTCGGACGTGGCCTCGGGGAACCATTTCCTCGATCCACACCACATTGCCGCGGCTCGAGGACAGATGGGCGAATGCCTCGTTGAATTCCTGGGCGATCTCTGGAGTGTCCGGCGCTCCGGCCAGCAAGATCACCTGGGTACCGGGATCGAGTTGTTCGGCGGCGCGAACCAGGTGGATCAATCCCTTCTGCCGGGTGATCCGTCCGACGAAGACCACCGACGGCTGGTCCGGATCCATCCCCAATTGCGTCACGATGTCGGTGTCCTGGTCCGGCGCGAACTCGGCCGTGTCGATGCCGTTCTTGACCACATGGACCTTGTCGGGATCGAGGTTGGCGTACGAATCAAGCGTGTCCCGGCGCATGCCCTCGCTGACCGCGATCACCGCGTCGGCAGCTTCGAACGCGGTCTGCTCGGTCCAGGAAGACAAGCGGTAGCCGCCGCCCAGTTGCTCAGCTTTCCACGGCCGGTGTGGCTCGAGCGAATGCGCGGTGACCACATGCGGGATGTCCTGCAGCAGGCCAGCAAGGTGGCCGGCCAGGTTCGCATACCAGGTATGCGAGTGAACAAGATCGACGTCCGGTACGGCCGCTACCATCGACAGGTCGGCGCCGAAAACCCGAAGGGCCGCATTGGCCCCAGCGGGGTAATTCTCCTGATGCGCGGTGGCGCCCTCACGCGGCTCTCCCATGCACTGCACGTCGACATCGATCAACTTGGCCAGCTGCGGAACCAGTTGGGCCACATGCACGCCGGCTCCGCCGTAGATCGAGGGCGGATACTCCCGGGTCAACAAAGAGATCCGGAGCTGATCAGCGGAGTCGGGAGCCATAGCTCGCATGGTGTCACAGGCATTCGAAGGCTGGAAAGGGTTCGACGATGAAGGCCTTGCTGCGGTTGTTGCGCCTCTTGTCGGCAAGCGCCCGTACACCCTAGGTTCAGACCATGGCAGCTCGTCCCAAGGTTCTGGCGATCGTTTTGGCCGGTGGCGAAGGAAAACGGCTGATGCCGTTGACCGGAGACCGGGCCAAGCCGGCCGTGCCCTTCGGTGGTACCTATCGCCTGATCGACTTCGTCCTGTCCAACCTCGCCAACGCGGGCATGCGGCAGATCGCCGTGCTGACCCAGTACAAGTCCCACTCGCTCGACCGGCACATCTCGTTGACCTGGCGGATGTCGACCATGCTGGGCAACTACGTGACGCCGGTGCCGGCACAGCAGCGACTCGGCCCGCGCTGGTACCAAGGCAGCGCTGACGCGATCTATCAGTCGTTGAATCTCGTGGTGGACGAGGATCCTGACTATGTCGTGGTCTTCGGCGCCGACAACATCTACCGGATGGACGTGGACCAGATGCTCCAGGCGCACATCGACGGTGGCCTCGGCGCCACCGTGGCGGGCATCCGGGTTCCCCGTAGTCAGGCGACAGCCTTCGGCGTGATCGACGCCGAACAGGACAACAAGATCAAGGAGTTCCTCGAGAAGCCGGCCGATCCTCCCGGGCTGCCCGACGACCCTGACGTTTCCTTCGCTTCCATGGGCAACTACATCTTCACCAGCGACGCCCTCATCGAGGCGCTGACTGCGGACGCGGAGGCGGAAAGTTCCCGACACGACATGGGCGGTGACATCATTCCGAGCTTCGTCGGTCGAGGTGAGGCCCAGGTCTACGACTTCACCCAGAACCAGGTACCGGGCTCAACTGGGCGGGAAAAGGCCTACTGGCGGGACGTGGGAACTATCGACGCCTATCATGAGGCGCACCTCGATCTGGTGTCGGTCGACCCGGTCTTCAACCTCTACAACCATGACTGGCCGATCTGGACCTATCCGGTGCAAATGCCGGGCGCGAAGTTCACCCTCCGTGGCCTGGCGTTGGACTCGATTGTGAGTCCTGGCTGCATCGTTTCCGGCGGTTCGATTGAAGACTCCGTGCTCTCGCCCAACGTCCGAGTCAACGAGAACGCCAAGGTGAGCGATTCGGTGATCTTGTCCAACGTGACCATCGGAAAACGGGCCGTTGTCCGTCGAGCGATCTTGGACAAGAACGTGGTGGTTCCCGATAACGCTCAGGTCGGCGTGAATGAGGAGGAAGATCGTTCCCGGGGGTTCACCGTTTCCGACAGTGGCATCACCGTGGTAGGAAAGGGCATCACGGTGGCCCCCAGCTGACCGCGGGGCAGACTGCTCAGCGCTTGACGGCTACCAGTAATCCGTCGCCCACCGGCAGCAGCGCCGCAACCAGATCGTCGTTCTCCTTGACGGCATTCACAGCACTGCGGATCGCCTCTGTCTGCTCATCGGTCTGGGCCGGATCCGCCGTCCGGTCATGCCACAAGGCATTATCGACGGCCAGCAAGCCTCCGTGCCGGAGCAGCCGCAGGCCCTCCTCGACGTAGTCGGGGTACTCGGACTTGTCAGCGTCGACGAAGACCATGTCGTACGCGCCGTCGCTCAGCCGCGGCAGCACGCTGAGGGCGGCGCCGCTGATCAAGCGGAATCGCTGATTCGGAATGCCAACGGAAGCAAACGCCTTTCGGGCCGCATGCTGATGCTCTGGCTCAATGTCGACACTGGTCAGCACGCCGTCGGGCTGCATGCCGGCGAACAGCGCGAGGCCGGAGACCCCCGATCCCGTGCCAATCTCGACCACTGCCTTCGCGGAGATAGCGCGCGCCAGAAGTGTGAGTGCGCTGGCGCATCCGCGACCGAGCGGCGACACGCCCAATTCCGCTGCCTCCAGCCGAGCGGCCACAGCAGTATCGGTCTCCTCGACGTAATCCTCGGCGTAGGCCCAGCTCGCCGGCTTGGGTGCTGATTTGGGCGAGGTCTTCTGAGCTGAGGCCGTCACGGATGTCAGCCTATCGACAGCCCCTGACCCATACCATGACGATATGAGCCACACCGTGGTCGCCGAGCTCGTCGCTGCTGTGATGAAGGTCGAAGTGGACGTCGGCGACCGAGTCGCCGCGGACGACCCGGTGGTGATCTTGGAATCGATGAAGATGGAAATCCCTGTCCTGGCGGAGGTCCCTGGCACGATAACCGAGGTGGTGGTCGCGTCAGGCGATGTGGTCAACGATGGCGACCCGCTCGTCGTGATCCGCACCTGACGGCTCGGCTTAGGATGAACTCCGTGCCCGCTTCAGCTGCGCCGCCCTTCGGCCGTCTCCTGACCGCGATGGTGACACCCTTCACCCTCGACGGTGCGCTGGATCTTGATGCAGCTGGTGCCTTGGCCACCCACCTGGTCGACGACGGTGATCATGACGGCCTGGTGATCAGCGGCACGACAGGCGAAGCCCCGACTCTCAGCGACGCGGAGAAGGCCGACCTGCTGCGGGTGGTAGTCGACGCCGTGGGGGATCGCGCCGCCGTCGTTGCCGGCGTCGGTACCTTCAGCACCGAGCACACGCTTCAGCTCGCCGCCGAGGCGGCCAAAGCTGGCGCCGACGGCCTGCTGGTGGTCACCCCGTACTACTCCAAGCCGCCGCAAGCGGGGCTGCTCAACCACTTCCTCAGCGTGGCCGACTCGACCGATGTCCCGATCATGCTTTACGACATTCCCGGTCGGACAGGCACGGCAATTGCCACCGACACGATGATCCGGCTTGCTGAGCATCCCCACATCGTGGGGGTCAAGGACGCCAAGGGCGATCTCACTGCTTCCGGTCGAGTCATGGCCGAGACCGAGCTGGCCTACTACTCCGGAGATGACGCCCTGACGTTGCCTCTGCTGTCGGTTGGCGCTGTCGGCGTGGTGGGCACGTCCACTCATTTCTGCGGGCCCGAAACAAAGAGGATGATCGAGGCTTACCTTTCCGGCGATGTGGCGACGGCGGTGGAGTTGCACCGCCAGCTGCTCCCGATCTACACCGGTATCTTCGCCACTCAGGGCTGCATCCTGGTGAAGGCAGGCCTTGAACTCCGGGGGCGTGCGGTCGGCGGCCTGCGCCCGCCTCTCGTCGGCGCGACGGACGCAGAACGTACGGCGCTTGTCGCATCTTTGGCCGCCGCTGGCCTCTAGGCCGCCGGGAACACGTCGGCAGGGCTCAGCGTTGTCGGTGTGAGGGAGGACACATCGCGTGCACAGCGGTTTGACAGGGTTCGCTCAGGGCATTGCCAGGTTTGCTCGCGAGAATGAGCGGTCACGGCTGGCCACGAGGGAGGTGACCCCCATGTCATTGCCGGAGCAGGATCCGGCGGCGGACTGGGTGCCGCCGACCTGGGAGCAGATCGTCCGTGACCACAGCTCGCGGGTCTACCGGCTTGCATACCGGCTCACGGGCAATCCGCACGACGCCGAAGATTTGACCCAGGACGTTTTCGTCCGCGTCTTTCGCTCGCTGCACCGATTCCAGCCCGGCACCCTCGAGGGTTGGCTGCACCGGATCACGACGAACCTGTTTCTCGACGGCGCCCGCCGAAAGCAGAAGATCCGCTTCGACGGGCTGGTCGAAGGAGCGGCCGACCGGTTGGCCAGCGCCTGGCCGACGCCGTCGGAACAGCTCGCCAACGCCGACCTCGACCATGACGTCGCTGCTGCCCTTGCCGCCCTGCCGCCGGAATTTCGAGCGGCGGTCGTGCTCTGTGACATCGAGGGTCTCAGCTACGAAGAGATCGCTTCGGTGCTCGACGTCAAGATCGGCACCGTGCGCAGTCGTATCCACCGGGGCAGGGCCCAGCTCCGGGCCGCCTTGGCTCATCGCCAGCCCACCGGGGAACGAGAGCGGTACCTGGGCGTGGCAGAGGAAACCGGTCGGAGTATGGAGCCGGCGAGGCCAGGGTGAGCAGGCGGCCCTGCGCCGACCTAGCCGAGTTGAGGTCCGGGTACGTCGACGATGCCCTCAGCCCAGACGACCGCGAACGGCTGCTGGCCCACATGGTCGACTGTGCTGCCTGTCGGTCCGACATCCACGAGCTGCGGACGATCCGCCGGTTGCTGAGCGGAAGCCGCCCACCGGCAACCGCTTCCGTTGACCTGTCCCACCGCCTGAACTCGATCGCAGGTTCGCAGGCGTCGGAGCCGCTATGGAGTCGACCATTCCGGAGAACCTCTCCAGGCATGCTTCCCAGCGAGCGGCGCACCCGGCGCCTTCGGCTGGGTGCCGCCGGCCTCGCGGTGGGCGCGTTGGTGAGCACGGCCGTCGGCGCGGGATATGTCGCCGCGCCCGCAACCGCGATAGCCGTGATTGATGATCCGAGCGCTGACGCGCAGGCTGAATTCACGTCTACGCTGACGCAGTCGCCGCTGGGCAGCGATTCGATCGCAGCGGTCATGCTGGCTGATGCCGAACGGTTGATATCGGCCGACGCGTTGCCACACGCTCGGGCCGGCCAGAATGCCAAGCCCGAGTCGTCATTGACCAGCGCTCAAGCTCGCGGTGCGCTGGTCAGGGCAGCATCAGCTGCTAGCAGGTTCAGTTACTCCGGAACTCAGGCGTTCGCCGCGCTCATGGACGGTACCACCGTCACCGCCGTGATTCAGATCGATTCCCGCAGAGAGCAGGGCAGCCAGCTGACTGTCCTCAATGAGCGAGGCGACAAGGTGCTGACGGGCTATACCCGGCCCGCGGTGACATCTCGGATGGCCGACAACCCGCTGCTGGGCTTGCTCGAGCGAAACTATCGCGTGTCGGGCTGGTCTGGCAGCAAGGTCGCCGGTCGGCCGGCGACCGTGGTGGAGGCATCCACAGGCGGCGCTGTGGCGGCGCGCTGGTGGATCGATGATGCGACCGGGCTGCTGCTCGGTCAGGAGACGTACGACCCGCACGGCCTGGTAACCCTGAGCTCACGCTTCACCTCGCTCCGAATCGGCAACACCTCCTCGATCTTGGAACATCTGCCGCCTCGACTGGCGATGTCCACCACGACGAGTGCGCTGACGGTTTCTAGTTCGCCCCAACTCACAGCCCAGGGCTGGTCCTGCGTCGATTCACTGGCCGGATTGGCTTTGGTCCGGGTTCGCACGGACCGGGCTGCTAGCCCGAACGTGCTGCATCTGGTCTACAGCGACGGTCTGCGTACGGTCAGTGTCTTCCAGCAACGAGGTCTGCTGTCCGGCCCGCCGCAGGATGCGTCCTGGGATGAAGGCCTTGGCGCCTACGTACGCGCCCCCACGCCGGGCTTGGCGACGTGGCAGTCGGGCACCACCGTCTACACGGTCGTCACGGATGGATCGAGGCAGCTGCTCGCCGACGCCATCCGCGGCTTGCCCCATGAGCCGCTGTCCTCGCCAACTACCATGGACCGCGTCCAGGCCGGCTGGGCCGACATCCTGAGCCGCCTGAAGCGCTGAGGTGATCGGGGCCGGCAACGAGGGGCTGAGTAGATGAGCGAGGGTGACCGCCCAACGCCTGAGGCCTCGGGGGAGTCCCCGTTCGGCGGCCACTACTACGGTCCGTTCGAACCGCAGCGGGGACCGTCCTTCGATGCTCAACCAGCCATCTGGCAGCTGCCTCTTCCTCCGCAGGAGCCGTTGGCCTTTGCGCAACCCGAGCCGGTGGTCGCGCCGCCCGAGCGGCCGCCACCGAGCGGCCCGCCGGCGATCCGCTCCGGGAAGCCCCGGTCATCGGCCTTGTTGATCATCGCCGCCGCGGCGACGGCGCTGGTGGTCGGCGGTGGCGCTGGATACGGTGCCGCTCTGCTCGCTGGTAGAGCTCCGGACCGGGACCTGGCGGCACCGTCGGCCAGTGAGCAGTCCAGTTCACCCGTGCCAACGTCTGATCCGACCACCACGAACGGTCCGACGCCCAGCCCGACCGGGGCGCCGCCAGGAAACCGGCCTGGGCAGGGCACGGTCGAGGTTGCGAACGCCGTGCTGCCCAGTACGGTCATGATCGAGGCGGGAAACGGCACTGGGTCCGGCTTCGTTTTCGACGGGTCGGGCCGGATCATGACTAACAATCATGTGGTCGCAGCCGCCGAAGGCGGCCGCTTGCGGGTCGTGCTTGCCAATGGCCGTCGGGCGAACGCCACCATCGTGGGCCGCAGTCCGTCGTACGATCTGGCGGTCATCCAGGTGAAGGCGTCTGGCTTGAAGCAGGTGCAGATCGGTGACTCGCGCTCCACCCGAGTGGGCGAACCAGTGATTGCGGTTGGTTCCCCCCTCGGGCTGCCCGGCACGGTGACATCCGGCATCGTCAGCGCACGTGACCGGCCGGTCGTGGTCCGAGAGACCGAAAGTGCTGATGCACCAGTGGCCTATATCAACGCCATCCAGACCGACGCGCCGATCAATCCGGGCAGTTCCGGTGGCCCACTTGTCGACTCCAGCGCTCGGGTGATCGGAGTCAATTCAGCGATTCTGACGCTGGGCACCAGCCGGGAGGAGTCCGGCAGCATTGGGCTGGGCTTCGCCATCCCGATCAACCAGGCCGTCGAGATCGGGAAGTTGTTGATCAAGAATGGCAAGGCCACCTATCCGATACTCGGCGCCAACGTGGCGCAAGCCGGGGCGGAAGACGGTGTCATCCTGACCTCCGTCGACAGCGGAGGGCCGGCGGCTGATGCCGGCTTGCGCGAGGATGACGTGATCACCAAGATCGACGGTAAGCGTGTGTACACGATCGAGGAGCTGATCGTCGCCATCCGCACCCACCGGCCGCGGGACACTGTGGTCCTCGACTACGTGCGCGGTGAAACTCGCGGCCAAGCACGCGTCGTGCTCGGCAGCAAGGAAGGCTAGCGTGGCGACGTGTTCGACATAGGTCCCGCGGAGTTCCTGCTGCTCCTCGTGCTTGCGGTGATCTTGTTCGGTCCGGAGCGGTTGCCGGAGCTGGCCCGCAAGGCGGCGCGGATGATCCGCTACGTCCGTACGCTGGCCGACAACGCGCAACGGCAGCTCAAGGACGAACTGGGGCCTGATTTCTCCGACCTGGACGTACGGGACCTGCATCCCAAGACCTTCGTCCGCAAACACCTGCTTGACGATGTCGAGCCAATTGTGGCCGACGTGAAGAAGGACGTGATGGAGGCGTCCGCCGTCAACGGCGCCACCGCGCCGTCGCCTGGAGGACCGCAGAAAGCGCTGTCACCGGGCGGACCGCACGACCTGGGGGCAGCCGCGACGCCGTCGTCTGCCGCCGCAGCACCTTTCGACTCAGACGCTACCTAGTGCCCGGTCGCGCCGCAGAACATCACCTAACGGGGTGGCCGGGTGGCCGGTCACGGTGTCGATGTCCGCGCTGACGGCCGACAGCTCGCCGGCAGCGATGGCGGTGTAGGTCGACACCCACGCGTCTACCTGCCAGCGTGGCGCACCGTATCGGGCCCGAGAGGCGTAGGCCTCCTCCAGCGTTTCCGGATGGTACGAGACGTCCTGCTCGGTCACCTCGCTGAGCGTGGCCGCGATCTCGGTGAGCGTGAGAGCCGCTGGGCCAGTCAGGTCGTAGGTCCGGCCCGAATGGGTGGCGGGGTCGAGCAGCACGGCTGTGGCGACATCGGCGATGTCATCCTGGGCGACGATGGCAGCTCGGCCGTCTCCGGCCGGACCGCGGATGACATTGTCCTCACCGATCATCATCGGTATGAAGTCGGCATAGATGTTATCACGGAGGAACGTGTAGGTCAGTCCAATGGCCTTGATGTACTCCTCGGTCGCCCAGTGATCGCGAGCCAGCGTAAAGGTCGCGTCCGGGGCCGCGCCAACAAACGAGGTGTAGACCAGATGCGCAATGCGGGCCTGAACCGCACCATCGACGAACGACCGATGGTGCGAAAGCCGGTCCGGCGCCTCGGAGCCTGACACCATCAGGACAGTCTCGATCCCGACAAGCCCAGCAGCGACAGCCTCGGTGTCTGGGTACTCCGCAGCTACTGCTGCTGAGTCCTCCCATCGGGATGCCCGAGCGATATCCCGGACAAGTAATCGCTGCGATACGCCAGCATGCGCGAGGCGGTGGGAAATCCGCCGACCCAGTCGACCGGTCGACCCGGTCACGGCAATCGGCGTCACGGAGAAACGTGTATGTCAGTCCACTGGCCTTGATGTACTCCTCGGTCGCCCAGTGATCGCGAGCCAGCGTAAAGGTCGCGTCCCGGGCCGCGCCAACAAAC
>DASQUD010000365.1:0-2730 GCA_035641455.1 Propionibacteriaceae bacterium
GACATTGCGCAACTCTCGTAAGCAGATCGTGCTGAGCGGTGACGTGCCGAGTCCAGCCAACCCCCCGGTGGCCTGCAGGTTCCACACCCGTTGCTGGAAGGCGCAGCAGATCTGCAGCGTGGAGGAACCATTGCTGATACCTCGTCCCGACGGCGAGTTTTCACATGATTCGGCTTGTCACTTCGCTGAGCCTCGGGTAGTCGTCTGATCGGCGCTCGGCGGGAGTGCCGCCCACTGCCGGACCTCGGCGAGCCCTGGACGGTCGCTCCCGTGTGCTGGTCAACGATCAGCAGCATCAAGGTGCTACGGGATGCGAGTGACACCAAGACTTCAAGGACTTGGACCGATTGTCGGATCTTGCCAATGTGTTTGACCTGGAGTGCGCTCCAGGTTGCAGGCTATTCAGATGAGCACATCAGCAGCACTTTCGGGGTTGACTGGGCACGACGCCGCCGACCTGGTCCGGTCGGGCGACACCGAACGTGCTGGACGGCTGGACCTCCTGCGGGCTCACCGTCACCGGGTGCTGGCGCAGCTCGACCAGCTTCAGGACGACCTGGCAGTGATCGACTGGAAGATCGCCGCGTACCAGGCCGGAGAGGACGGTACCGAGCCGCCACCGCCACCTCCAGGTTGGCCGCGACCGCAGGGGTACCTGCCACGGCCGGACATTTTGACCGCAGAACCATCAACGGACCAGGAGTAGCTATGAGCACAACGACGACCGAAACTCGTTCGCTGGGGGCGGGCGGGCGTCCAGTGTCGGCCGTCGGCGTCGGCACGTGGGCCCTCGGCGGTCCGTTCACCTTCGACGGCCGCGACGCCGGGTGGGGCGAGGTTGACGACACGGAGAGCATCCGCGCGCTACACGCCGCGATCGACTCAGGAGTCACGCTGATCGACACAGCGCCCACATACGGCACAGGACACTCCGAGCGAGTCGTCGGGCAGGCCCTGGCCGCGCTGCCAGCCACGGTGCGGGAGTCAGTCGTCGTGGCCACGAAGTTCGGCCTCCGCATCGATGAGGGCGGGCGCACCGGCGGCGGCACTGATGTCCGCCCGGAGGTGATCCGGGCCGAGTGCGAGGCTAGTCTGCGCCGGCTCGGATTACACGCCGTGGATCTCTATCAGCTGCACGGCGGTGCCGAGACCGTGGCCGCCGCCGAGGACGTGGTGGCGACCTGTGAGGAACTGCTGGCGGAAGGCAAGATCAAGGCCTTCGGCACCGCTCAGGACGACGCCGAAACGGTGGCTGTCTTCGCCCGATCTGACGGCTGCGTGGCGGTGCAGACCCAGGTGAACGTCTTCGGCTGGACCGCTGCCACCCTGGACGCCGCACACGCTCACGGATTCGCCGTGCTGGCACGGTCACCCTTGGCCATGGGCATGTTGTCCGGGAAGTACGACACCACCAACCGCCCCCAGACCGGAGACGTCCGCCTGGACACGCCGTGGTGGGACTACTTCGACGCCGACACGATGCCTGGCTGGTTGCACCGCCTGGACACCGTACGGGAGCTGCTGACGGTCGGCGGTCGGACCCTGGTGCAGGGCGCGCTCGGCTACCTGTTGGCCCTCGACCCGTCGATCATCCCGTTGCCGGGGATCCGCACCGAGCAGCAGGCGCGCGAGAACGCCTCGGTACTGGCTGTCGGCCCATTGCCGCAGGCGGAGACCGTGGAGATAACCGCGCTCCTCGCCGACTCGCCCGAGCGCCGCTGACCGAACAAGACGTCCATCAGCGCGGCCTCTGTCCCGCCACGCCGCTTGGCTGTCCTAGCGAGGCAGGCACCAGCCATGGTGGCAGCCGATTTGGCGGCCTGTGTCGTGCTACCCAAAGCTAGGCGCGGGTACTGAGCACGAGTCGGCCGATTGGATTCAGGCGACCGGTTCCGATCAGGGGGCTTTCCAGCGTGAGGTCGATCCCCGGCACCGAGGCGGTCCGGGCGGGTCCGCGAAGGGCTACACGGAAGTCGTAGATCCAAGCACGCCCAGCCGGGGCCAGGACGCGCGCGATCTCACTGAGCCCGGCGACCGGATCGTCCCAGTGGTGAAGACTGATGGTGGAGACGACGAGGTTCACCGAGCCGTCGGCAAAGGGCAGGCTGGTGACGTCGGCGACTTGGAAACGTACGTTCTCAATGCCCTCGAGACGCGTCGTGGAGGTGGCGCTCGTGATCATCTCCTGGGACAGGTCAACGCCTTCGACGGTGACAGTCGGGCAGCTGCCGGCAATCAGCCTGGCCAGCCGGCCCGGTCCGGTGCCGACGTCCAGCACGACGGAGCCGGCCGCCGGCGCAGCGGCGGTCACGTCGGCGACCACTCTGCGGTACAGCGGTCGCGCCAGGATGCCCGCAACCCGGTCGTAGTGCCCTGGGTGCCGTGCGAGCCCGTACATGTTGGCTTGGTTGTGACGTTGGGGAGTGGTGGTGGACATTGCATCTCTCCTACAGTTGTATGGAACAACCTTCCAACAAAAGAGTAGGCCTCAGAGTTGCACGATACAACTGTCAATCCGTCAGTCTTCCCGGACGACGAGCTGCGTGGAGCTCTGCGGCAGCTGTTCCGGTTCGGCCGGGTCCTGGAGCCGCAGCGCGGGAACGGCCCTCAGGCGTCGCTCTCGGAGGTGATGGCGCTGGGGGAGCTCGCCGAGGTGGAGGCGATGTCGCAACACGAGCTGGCCGCTCTGCTGGGACTGGAGAAGAGCACGGTCAGCCGACTCGTGGCAGG
>DASQUD010000366.1:0-2177 GCA_035641455.1 Propionibacteriaceae bacterium
ACGGGCCGACCGACGCCGCTACCCACCGCTCTACGCCATCCTCCGCGAGGTCGTCGCGGACATTGCGAGCGAGCAGGACACTGTGACCGATCAGCGCCTCAGCATCGGCGCGGCTGAGGCCGAGCCGGCTGAAGCCCTCAAAGCTGGCCTGGTAGCTCGCCGTCGTCGCCACTCGCGCCCCAGCAGCGAAATAGGTCCGATGGACGGCGGCGACCTCCTGCGGCGCGTCCCGCAGCAGCCGCGCCGTCCACAAGTCACCCGTGAGATCGTGCCCACGGTCCTCCAGCGCATTGGACAGGCCGCCGTCGAGTACTACGACCGTCGACCGACTCATGGATCAAGTCTGGCCGCCCCCATGGTCGCCCGGGACATCATGCGAGCGACAAAGCGGCGCCCGAGCGAACCCGGGCGCCGCTTCGCACGTATCTGTTAGCGGTTCCGTTCGTCGTTGATGTCGGTGTCGATCTGTTCCTTGCGGACCTCTTCGGAGACTGTCTCCTGATCGGTCACCGTCTCAGTACCCAGACGAACCCGCTCGACCGGAACGGCTTCTTTCTCCACAACTGGCCGCTCCTCGCGGAGGATCACCTCATGCTCCTCCTCGCTGATCTCCGGCCCGGAGCGGGCCGCACCAACATTGGCGTCGGTGATCGGCTCACGCTCCACCCGGACCTCCTCGCGGCTGACCGGAACCGTCTGCGTGACGTTCTCCGTCACCACATACTTCCGCAGCCGCGCCCGGCCGGCTTCCTGGGACCGGGTGCCGACGTTGAGTCGCTCCTCTGACCGAGTCATCGCATCGTCGGTCGTCGGACCGGAGGTGTCGTAGCCGACAGCGTCGCGGTCGCGGTCGTCGTCGACATCACCAGCGGTGTAGCCGGACGACGTGGCGCTGGTCAACCCATAGTGCTGGTATAGCTGCTGCTCTTGCTCCGGCGTCAGGTCGCCATCTGCATCGATGCGGGGCGCATCCTTCACGACATCCTTGTCGTAGTCGACCTGGATGTCGTTTCCGACGACATCGGCCCCCCTCAGGGGTACGAATGACTGCGAGGCACCGAACAGGCCGGTCTTCACCGTGACCCATTCCGGTTCGCCGGTCGTATCGTCGAGATAAATCGTGCCAATTCCACCGATCTTCTGGCCATCAGTGTTGACGACGTTCCCATTCGAGGCGACGAGATTGTCTAGCTGGTTCTTGCTGAAAGGCATGAAACTCCTCTAGGTGTTGAACGTGAAATCCTCACTTACCCATTGATTTGCGCGGTAAACGCGGCAAAACAAGATCTCTCAGCTGAGACACCTACAGACCGCGCCGTTCGCTGACAGCACCGCGAGCCATGATGGGAGTCCAAATCCACAAAAGGCACAGCCACCTCATAGATCAAGTCTGGCGCGGGCGTGCGTTCCTGATGATCGTCAGCGCGGCGTACGGCGGCGGCCGATAAGGAAGTAGGCGATCGGTCCGAGCCCGAGATAGTTGACGCCGCAGACCAACGCCCATATCCGCTTCGGTCCCCTGACCTGATCTGCGCGGCGCTTGCGTAGGTCGTACAGCGCCGCCACAAGCAATCCCAACTGAACGCCCGCCTGAAGAATGAACCTCAGGCGTTGCCCGCTCGTTCGTTCCCGCCAGGGCACGCCACGCGGCAGACTCATCGCCGGCGCTTTCATCCGTCCCACCCTACTGCGGAGGGCTCCCGACCGTCGGCCTCGCCGAACGGGCTGGGGTGGCCCGGTCGGAGCCGGTACAGCACCTCGCCGGCGTGTGGTTCGACGAAGGTGTCCGGGTCAGCTTCATAGGCGGCGATGTCCAGCGACGCTGGATCGAGGTAGTTCAGATTCACCGATCGGACCACGTCCTCCGGAATGCCGGTGGCCAAGGTGACCGTCACCCGGTTCCGTTCGCCGCGTTCGGGGTCCCACGTCCCCTGCCCGCGCAAATGGGTGGAGTGGGCGAGATCGCCCCACGGCTGATCCTTGAATCGCTCCCATTGGCCGAGGAAGTAGTCCCGGTTGTGGTAGCCAATCTCGGCGATCTGCGGGTGCATCACCGACACCTGCGTGATGTGCGGGGCGTAGATGATCACCTCGCCGCCGTCGGCCACGATCGGCTCCAGCTTGTAGAAGCCCTTGGCCGCAGTCCAGATGTCCTCGTACTTGGTCGGCATGATCGA
>DASQUD010000367.1:0-2516 GCA_035641455.1 Propionibacteriaceae bacterium
CTTGCGGCGTAGCCAACGCCACGGGACGCGCTCGCAGAACCGCCACCACGGCAAACACCAGGCCTAGCAGCACCAGGGCGCACACCACCCCGACATGCAGCCGGGTGAAGCGAGATGAGGCGCGCGGTCCCGGCTCCACCAGCTCGACCGCTGTCAGCGCCGGGTCATCGACCCCCGGTGCGGACCGGCCCGGTTCCGATCTCGCCGTTTCCGGCCCGCCGAGCCGCGCCGCGCGACGCGGCCGGTGCTCTCCGAGCACATAAGCCAACCGTTCGCCGACAACCTGCGATTCGACAAAGTCGTCACCACGACCGGATCTCACGCGATGACCTTAAGGACGCCCGTTCGGAACGAACCCCCTCCCTACCAACGCTGTGGACACATGACGTGCGCATCACGAACCTGGGGACAACCAGCTCGTGTCCAATGAAAGAGCCGGAGGCCTTTCCCATCTTCAGATAGGTCGCGCGGCCCCCCTTCCTTGGCATATCGGCTCCTTCGCATCTCAAGACGAGCGGGCCACATCTCCGGCCTTTGCGGAAAGAGGGCCGCCCCGACTCGCCAACTACGCCCCATTTGCGGCCTTGTGCGGAAAGACGCACCCGCCACCCGCTTTCTGGGCATTCTTGGCTCGTTTCCCATCTCAAGATGGACAACGTCAAAGGCGAGGCGCGATCACCACTCCCACCGTCCCGGGACCGACATGGCCACCGACAACGGCGCTCAGCTCGGAGATCACCACCTCACCCGGAGTGCGAACGCGGCCGGTCAATTCAGAAGCCAATCGCTCCGCGGCCTCGCGATTGTCGAGGTGGTGCACCGCAATGTCGACCCCCTGGCTCTGGCTCGCGGCCCGAGCCAGCGCCGCCAGCCCCAACTCTTTCAGTCGAGTGAACGCCTTCGACGTCGTCCGCACTCGCTCGTGCAGCCTGATCTCGCCGTCAGCAATGGTCATCAGCGGCTTCACGGCGAGCGCTGAGCCGATCAGCGCTGCACCGGCTTTGATCCGCCCGCCACGCCGAAGGTAGTCGAGGTTGTGCACGTAGAAGTACATCGTCGACGCCCGTGCTCGCGCCCGAATTGTCGCCGCCACCTCTCGGGCGGATCCGCCGTCAAGGGCGCACGCGGCACCAGCCAGCGCAGCGAAGCCGGTGACCATGCCGAGCGATCCGCTGTCCACCACGGTGACCGGGACTGGAGCCGCCCGTGCCGCGACCTCCGCCGCTTCGCAAGTGCCACTGATCCTTGCGCTGAGGTGGGCCGAGACCACTGCCTGGTGGCCGGCCGCGCCCAGGGAATCGTAAACCGCGGCGAAGGCCTGTGGACTGGGCCGCGAAGTCGTCACCCGCTTCCCTTCGCGGAGTGCGGCGGCGACAAGGAGAGGATTCACCTCGCTTTCTGGCCGGCTTTGACCGTCGATCACGACCTGGAGGGAGATCACCGCGATTCCCGCGCTGGCGGCGGCGTCGCCGCCTAGGGACGACGTAGAGTCGGTCACCACCGCGACGCCTGCCATTGCCACAGGGTAAGGACCGGGTAGATCCAGACGGACGAAGGGCGGATGACGGTGTCGAGCAGACGTGTGTGGCGCGCCGCACGGCCCACTCTGCTGATCGTCGGGATCTTCGCTGGGACGGCCGGGATCGCGCTGCCCGTCCTCGCATACCTGATCTACCGTCGGGAACAGTCGCCGTGGCTGCCCGGCGCTCTCCTCGCGCTCGCGGTGCTCATCCTGCTCTACGCCTGGCGGTACGCGCTGCACCCGAAGATCTGGACCCGAGGACACCTGCTGCGGATCGACAACCCGTTCCGCCGCTACGAGTTCGACTGGGATGACATCACCCTGATCGCTCCGGGGGAGAACGGGCTGGTCGTGGCCTCTGACGATCAAGTGGCCGAAGCCTGGTGCGTCCAGAAGTCCACCGCCGCCACCAAGAAAGGACGGCTCACCCGCGCTGACCGCATCGCGTCCTCGCTGCTCGACATTCTGGAGATCTACCACCCTCCCATCAGTGACGAGGAAACCGGTCTGCGAATCCGGCGCGCACGACCGCACGAAAGCGCCCTGCTGACCCGCATTGAGCGGGCCACCAGCAAGGCCGGCCTCACGCACATCTTTCCTGCCGATAAGTTTCCGTATCCGACCAACGCGGTGGCGAAGCGATGGCGGCAGCTGCTGCACGATCGATCAAGTCGGGTGCACATCTTGGATCGGCTCGAGAAGCCGGTCGGCTATGTCGCGTTCAATGCGGACACGATTCTTCATCTCGGCGTAGACCCCAAGCATCAACGACGGGGCTACGGGTCGGCGCTGCTCGAGTTCGCCTCGCTGGAGATCTTCGACGCTGGTATGTCCGACGCGCAGGTCTGGGTGCTGGTCGAGAATCACGCGGCCCGGGCGTTCTTCCGATGGCACGGATGGCGGGAAACCGCTGATCGCCGGAACTGCCGATATCCACCCCGACCGCTGGAAGTGAAGATGGTGCGTCGCAACCCCTCGGCGCCGCGGCGCAGTC
>DASQUD010000368.1:0-3983 GCA_035641455.1 Propionibacteriaceae bacterium
GGTTCGCTTGATTCGACCGGAGTACTGCCCCAGCTGCTCGCCGAAGACGTAGCTCAGCACAACCATCTCGGTCGAATCGCATACTGGGCACGGACCGCTGGCCGGTTCGCCGTGATACTTAGCCGCGCGGATCAGCAGCGGATCGGCATCGCACGCGTCATGGCGGGCAAGCGAGCGGCCCGGGCGCTTGAGCGCCTGGAGGGTGGAGCGTCGTTTCAGCGCATAGTCGATGACCTCGCGCTGCGACCACATGGCAAACAAGAGTACGTGGCGAGGTGGGCCTCGGTCGATCCCGCGCGATATCGCCTTCGTGGTCGCACGTGGCAGCCACTCCTGGGAGCAGACCAGACAGCCCGGCCAGGGTCTTCCTCGCCAAGACCAGCCGCCACGTGCCAGGCGACCTGCCGTTGGCACGTTGGTCGTACAGCGCCTCAAGCAGCGGGAAGATCCTCATTCGACCCGGGGAGGAATTGCAGCAAAGGCTCACACCAAGGATTGCGGCTCACCGACATTCGGCCCTGGCGCGCGCTGCCTGCCAAGCGTGTCCTTGGATTCGACATGGCTCAACCCAAACGACGCTACGATACGACGCCGGTACCGCGCCGGAGCGTAGCCAGTTTAAAAGAGACATTGCATCGGGGGCGGAGTGCGCAAGAAAGCTGGACCCGGTGGCGGGCCTGCGCTGCCGCTGGTCATGAAAATGAGTAGCCTCAGTCTGGTCGTCGCTGTCCTCACTTCATGCGCCGGCGGTGGGACTATCGAAGGGTCGGCAGCGCCAACACGCTCAGCAAGCCAACTGCCGACACCGACGGTGTCCCTGCCGGACCCGACGAGGTCGGCTGGGTCTCCCGAGACTCCCATTCCTACAAGGTCGCCTGCGCGCACGGAAGTTCCCAGTCCGACGCTCACGAAACCGACTCCGGCACTCCCATCAAGCGGGCCAACAGACGAGCCGACATCCGCTCAAGAACCGACATCGGCGCCATCGGCAACAAGTAATCCTTCGAGGTCACCAATCCGCGTGGAGACCAGCACGACCCAGACCGTGACTGCAGTACCGAGTCCGTCGACCGTCACCCGGTCGGTGACCGTCAGCGCATCGCCGACCGCAAGCCCATCGCCGACTGCAAGCCCGTCGCCGTCCCCATCTGCGGCAGGTGAGTCTGCCGAAACAAACACGCCTTCCTGGTTCTGGTGGGCGCTGGCGGGCTTGTTGCTTGCGGCCGCGATCGCGACTCCCCTTTTGGTGCGGGCGCACCGTCAACGAGTCTGGACGGCTGATTTCGCGACGGCCGAGCAGGAGGTGGCCTGGTTTGCCCGCTTGCTCGTCCCTGAGCTGGGTCAATCGAGCTCTCTTGATCTGGTCGAGGGAGGCTGGGCCGTCGGCGTGAACCGCGTAGCCGCTGTCGAGGATCGACTGACCGTACTCGAGGCTTCGGCCCCGGACGACTCTAGTCAAACTAGGACCCGCGCCCTGCGAGATGCGGTACGAGCGTCACGGGGACGCGTGGAGGAACTGCTTCAATCTGGGGACCCACAGGCCATCTCCCCAACTATGAATGAGATCGCCGCCCAACTCGAGGTAGCCCTAGATTCCTCAAACCAGGCGCGGTAAGAGCGGCGCTCGTAGCCGTCTCTACAACGCCGATCCGTCGCACTCATTCTTAGTCCGTCCCGCATCCACGTCAGCGGGCTCGCGATCACCAGCGGCGTGTAGGTCACCTGGTCGGTACGATTGCTCAGCAAGCCGTGGACGGTGCCGCGAACCTCATTGCACACACAATGCATGCACGTGGGACAGCTGACACCCGATGAGGCGGCGAACTCGGTCGCGAGAGGCCCTCCGACAAGGGCGAACAGTGATCATGGGGCCATGGCGCAATTGGTAGCGCACTTGCTTTGCAAGCAAGGGGTTACGGGTTCGAGTCCCGTTGGCTCCACTATTTTCCCTTGTCACAGGGGATTTCGAGGACCTCGGTCAAGCCGCTTGTGCTTCAGTACAGCACCAAAGTACAGCAGCGGTCATGCCGCATCGCCCGCGTCGAGCTGCTCCCCAGCCGCCGCAGCGCCTCCTTTGTTGAGGCGCTGACAACCTCGGCCTACACCTCCATCGTCACCGCGATCTTGCTGTGCCGGAGGATCTGCATGGCCACCCGCGGATGCACATCCAGCGCGACCAGCAGCGACGCGCAGGCCTTGCGGGTCAGATGCACCGGTGTCACCGGCACGCCCGCCCGCTTCGCTCGATCAACAAAGGCTCGGTGGAAGTTACGTAGATGGATCGGCGTACCTAGACGAGTCGTCAACACCAGCCCCGACCCATGCCAGGCCGGCGCGGCCGAGCGGTACCGCGCCTCGACCTGCTGGCAATGCTCTAAGGCCCGGATGCAGATGTCCGGCAGGGGTAGCGGCGCATCCGAGGCATACGTCTTGGTCGCCCGCCGGACGAGACCGCAGTTGACCCGCTGCAACTGCCAGCCGATCCACGCCGTCGCCTCGACCAGATCAACATCGTCCCAGGCGAGGCCGAGTAGTCGCCCCGTCGGAGACCAAGCACGAGCATCAAGATGCACGCCCCGTACAGCGGATCATCGTCGGTCCGAGCGCTCTCCAAGAATCGGCGGGACTGCTCCGCCGTCCACGCCTTCGCACGCTTAGGCCGTGGGACGGGTACGCGTACCAGTGAGGCGACGTTTCGCGTCAGCAGTTCTTCCCGCACGGCCGCACTCAACGCACTTTGCAGCACCGTCCAAGCCTGATGCCGCGTCCACTCCGAGGCCACCCTGGTGACAGCAGGCACCAACTTCGCAGCAACGACGCTTGTCCGTCGGCCGTCGGCTGTCCTTTCCCTGATGGCAGCACTGACAACGGGTCTTGAGTTCGTTCGTCCACAGCTGCACGTCACCCACAGTCAGCCGGTCCAGCCGCTTCCGGCCCAGGTCCGGGCCGACATAGAGCCGCGTGAACAGAGCGTAGTTCGCCGCCGTCGTAGGAGCCAGATCAGGCTGCACCGTCTCCACCAACCAGCGCGCCATGAAGTCACCAAGCCGCATCGACCTGGGCGCAACGGGGTTCTGCTGAGCCGCCTGCATGAGCGCGAGCCATTTCTCATGCACCGTCTCCCGGTCCTGCCGTAGATGTTCTTGCTCTGCCGCCGGCCCGCAGGAGTGGTGATCCAGGCGTAGGTGGCATAGCCGGCCCGATACGGGAAGATCGATCCCTCTCCGTTTTGCCGGCGGCTCACCGCGACCACCACGTCTCGTCCGCCTGCGACGCCCGCATCGCAACGTACTCGTCAAACCAGGCTGGCAAGATGCGCCGAGCCCGACCGTCCTTGAGCGAGCGCAAATCGCCGGCGATGATCAACATGCGCACCTTGGACTGGCCATAACCGCGTGACGTGCAGCCTACGTTCATGGGATCCTTGGCCACGAGGCTGGCCAGGCGCACATGGGTTGCGATGAAAGGTGGGCGAAATCATGAAGGCTGCCGTTGTCACAGCGTTCGGAGCGCCGCTGGAGGTCCGGCAGGTCGAGGTTCCGGACCCGGGCCCAGGGCAGGTGCTGGTCCAAGTCGAGGCCAGCGGGCTGTGTCACACGGACATCCACGCCGCCCGCGGAGACTGGCCCATCAAGCCCAAACTGCCGCTTATTCCCGGCCACGAGGGCGTCGGCCGGGTCACTGCACTCGGACCAGACGCCCAAGGGCTGGCCGTCGGTGACCGGGTCGCCATGCCGTGGTTGGGTTACAGCTGCGGAACCTGCCGTTACTGCGTGGGCGGCTGGGAGACGTACTGCACCTCTCCGCAGTACATGGGGTACACCATGGACGGTGGGTACGCCCAGTACGCAGTAGCGTTCGCCCGCAACGTCGTCCGCGTGCCGGACAGTATCTCCTCGGCAGAGGCCGCGCCCATCACATGCGCCGGCGTCACCACCTACAAAGCGCTCAAGGTGGCCAGACCGCGGCCCACCGAGGTCGCT
>DASQUD010000369.1:0-20036 GCA_035641455.1 Propionibacteriaceae bacterium
TCCCTGTAGCTCACACGTGGCGCGCGGGAAACCGGCCAGGCGGCCGTCGTGATATGCGATGGAGTCCCAGGAATCCTTCCAGCACTGGTTCTCGAGCCCCGTCGCTTCGTTGCGACGCCGGTAGGACAGGTAGCCGTTACCTTGCAAGTTCGCGTACGTGTCGATCCAGTTCAGTGCCGCTCGGGCCTCATATTCCAAGTCACGGACAAGCTGGACATCGCCCGTCCAGCGTTCATACTCATCGAGCAGTACGACATAAAGAGGCGTCGCGTCGGCGGAGCCGTAGTACGGGGAGTGCGGCCGCTCCTCGAACGCTGTCATCTCTCCGTAGCGCACCTCGTGCAGGATCCGGCCGGGGTCCTCATCGCGGAAGTCGTCAAACCGGGTGCCTTGACGCAATCCCAGTTCTCGTAGCGTGGTCGCCGCCAGCTCTGGCGAGAATGGGAGCGCCTGAAGACTGGTGAAAATGCTGTCGCGACCGAACATCGTCATGAACCAGGGCAGGCCCGCCGCCGGCAGGCTGTTGCCTCCGGCCGAGATGGGTGAGAAACGCAACGCTGCGAGGTCGACGAGGCTGCGTCGATAGCTCCTCACCAGAGGCTCCCACTCGCACTCGAGGGTTGGCGTTTCGACCAGCCAGCTCCGGAGATCCTGCGCCATGTCTGTCGTCGGGCTGGGCGCCTGCCAGGCCAACGGAGAGTGCACTTCGGCAGCCTCGTCTGGGCCCGCTCCGAGAAACACAATCAATACGTCGATGTCGGTACTCCACGCATCGTGCGGTTCCACATGAACCTGGAAGGTGAGCCCGTCGGGATCGATCTGGCAGGGCTCGGAAGCAGAGATGACGGTGGATCGAGCAAACGTGTCGCGCTGGTAGATGAGGCGGAGTCGACCGTCTGCAATGTCGGTCGAGTACGAGCCCTTCTTCTCCAGAGCGTCCTTCACCTCGAAGAGGTCGGCGAAGTCGGACGCGGCCTCGATCCGGACCTTGACGTCGATCGGCTCATCCGCGTGATTGAGGACGGTCAGCTCCTCTTGGAAACCGTTGGCCACGCGGCGGCGGCGGATGACGGTCTGCTTCGCATCGACGTACACGGTGCCCGTGCCTGGCACGAGGAAGAACCGCGACTCGAAGTATTGGAGATCATCGGTTGATAAGGCTGTCAGGCGTTGGTCATCGAAGGTCAGAACCCACCGTGACAGATGCCGGGTATCGAATGAGAACAGTCCAGTCGGATCCGTCGACGACGCCTCGATATCTCCCCTGCTATTCGACACGACGAAAGTGTTTCCACTGAGGATCTGCACTTGGTCGGTCGTCACCGTGTACCCCCCTGCTGCCCAACCGTGGGGCGTTGATCAGATGGCCCAGGAAAAATCCGCTGGATCGTCAGAAGCATCTCCACATCACCGGAGCACCTCAACGCGCCACGCAGCACTGCCGCCATCGCGTGCTCCTCGCCTTTGATCACACGCTCGAGGACGGCTCGGTCGGCACCGATGGCGCAGTCCGCATCGGCGTGGCCATGCGAGACCGTAACGGCACCGCGGTCGACGGCGACAACCCACTGGTCGACTTCGCCGTCGTCGCCGCGGACATCGAACCGCACCGCACCTCGCATGTGACCCAGCAAGGGCTCATGTCCCCGCTCCCCCAACTTCTGGAAGAAATCGCTCATCGTGTCCGCCATTCTGAGTCCCTTCAGTTCTGATGAGTAGGGCCTAAGGAGTCGGGAAGTCGGAGCGGCCAAGTCCTCGAAGAAGTTGAGGTGATCCCTCACCATCCGCGCTGTGGAGAAGTCTGCCTCCACCGCCTTCCGGCATGCGTCACGCGCGATTTCCGGAAGTCTGCGTACTGCTTCCACGAGGTCCTCTTCACGGTCGCGCACGAACCCCGTCACGCCGTCCTGCACGATTTCTGGTGCCGCGCCGCGTCGGGTCACGAGCACGGGGGTTCCGACCGCCAGTGCTTCAATCATGACGAGGCCGAATGGTTCCGGCCACTGAATCGGATTGAGTAGTGCCGTCGCCCTGCCGACGAGCTCTTGGAGATCCTCCCGCCCCAGCTCACCGAGGTACTCCGCGTCGTTGTCGAGCAGCGGCTTGACCTCGCTCTCGTAGTACTGCTGTTCGGCGGGTTCACGCATCTTTGCGGCGATCTTCAAGCGAGCTCCTGCGGCTCTTGCAATGTGTATCGCCTCGACAATGCCCTTGTTCGGGTTCATCCGACCGACACATGCGAGGTATTCCCCGTCTCCGGGTCCGACTTGAAAAGACTCCGGATCGAGCCCGTGATGAATGACCCGCGCGATGGGCAGATCCACAGCAGTCTCCGCCTGCGCATGCGAGATAGCGATGATGGGCACCCGTTGAGCGACGCTGCGGTAGATGTCGGTGAGCTCGTCGTTGAACGGTCCGTGGTTGGTCGTGACGACCCGTAGGCGCGGGAATCTTGCGGCGTATACCGGTCCCACGACGGTGTGATCATGGACTAGGTCGTAGTCCTGGACCGCGTCATAGGCGTGAATCAGGTGCCGCAACTCCATCGCGGCGATGCCGAGTTGCTCACTGCTCGACCGCGCGTACACCGAGGCCTTTGGCACTGGACAGGTTGAGTCACCCGTCGTGTAGAGCAGGACATCGTGTCCGGCCGCGTCGAAGCCCCGGGCCAACCGGTCCACGACCGCCTCGACGCCCCCGTACGAAGGCGGAGGCACCGGCAGCCACGGCGGTGCTATCAAAGCGATGCGCACGATCCCATCTTCCTCGTGGTTGAGCCCGCTGTGTGCAGTCTTTCAACGATCTGCCTTTAGCGGGTCGAGCTAGTAGAGGTCGGGTCGGCGGTCACGACGAGCGTGGTTATGCGGGCCTAAGACCTTGTCCGAGGCGAGGCGGGCATCGACGTCAGCCAGGAGCACCTGGGCCTCTGCCTGCTCAGCCCCGTCACTGGCTGGGCCGGCCAGCGGGTAGCCGTCCGGGCCCACGATCACGCTTCCGCCGATCCAGTTCTGGCCGCGCTCGGTCCCGCAGCGATCGGCGATGACGATGAAAACGCGGTACGTCCCCGCAAATGCCTGTGCCTTGATCACTTCTAGCGGCCGCTCGCCCAATGGGCGCGCAAGCATTGGCCAGTTGGCCGGGACGGTGATGATCTCGGCGTCCATATCAGCGGCGATCCGGATCCACTCCGGAAATTCCTGGTCGTAGCAGATCATCGGCGCGACGCGACCGGCGACAGTGTCCACCACGACTGGCTGCATCGTGCCCGGTGTGAAGAACTGGGATTCTGATCCCCAGAGGTGGACCTTCCGATAGACGGTGAGAACCTCTCCGGCCTGGACCACGACCGCAGTGTTGAACACGTCGTCGCCGCTTGCCTCGCATAGCCCGCTGACCAGGACGCAACCGAGTTCGGCCGATAGTCCGGTCAACCATCCGACGAATCGGCCGTCGACAGGCTGCGCCGCTGCTTGTGCCTCGGCCGCGGTTCGGAAACAGGTGCCTGATGAGGCGAGTTCGGGCAGCACGACCAGCTCGGCTCCCTGGCTGACTGCTTGCCGTACGGCCTGCCAGAGCCGCTGTTGTGTCCCACTGGGGTCGTCGATGTCCAGGGCGACTTGGCAGGCCGCCACCCGGACTGCCTGATCAGTCGTCGTCGGTCGCCGTCCCCATGACCGACGCCGGGGCGAGATAGCCATTCGGGTCGATCACCCATCCCGCCTTGCGGGCCCGCTCCACCACCGCTTCATCCCACTCCACGCGCACTCGACCATCGCTGCCGTTGACCACAAGCAACTCCCCCAGGTCCGAATCGGCCGGGCGGCCAAGCCCCGTTTCAACGAGTTCGAATGAGCGCCAGCTGCCAGGTGGAACGGACAGCGTGTCCTGCGGCCCAAGTTCAACGGTCCGCTGATCGTCGCCGCGATTGAGGGTCACGCGCCAACGGCCTGCCTTGCCCACCAACACCTGGGTCTGGTCATGTCGGTGGGTGAGCATGCCGTCGCCCACTCGGGCTCGGAGCCAGCTGAGGTTGAAGTGGTGTGGCTCGTGCAGCGCCGGCATGGCTCGTCGGTCTTCACTCATGCCGTAGCCAATCACCAGCGCAAGCTCCGCGCCGCCGCCGGGCAAAGCGGAGCACAGGAAGGGTCGCGGCACCCAGACCCGATCGGAGTTCTGGGTCACCCGTTCCCGCATCTGGGCCGGCGTGTAAGAGGTCAGTTCCTCGATGTCGATCTGTTTCATTGGCTTGATCAACTCGACGTCCTGCGGGAGCTGATCACCGGCCACGGTGTCGATGAGCCGGTTGTCGGCGGTCAGGTAGAGGCCGTACGACTCCGCCTCCTTGAGCACCGACGGACCCCAAATGATCCCACCGGTGACATCGTGCCCGAGCACGGTCAGCAGGATGCCGTCATCGGGGCCTACGTTGGTGAAGCCGCGGAAGATCCAGGACGGCACGGAGATGACGTCACCGTCGGTAGACAGGTACTCGCCCTGCTCGCCGGCTGCGCCCCAGCGAATCAAGAATTCGCCGCCGAAGTTGATGAAAACCTCTGCCGTGAAGTGCAAATGCAGGTTGTTCGTCACGCCGTTCGGCATGCCGGCGGCGCCGAGGTTGAACCCGTGATTCTCCTCCAGGTTGACGTACTGCTCAGAGTTCTGCGAGACACCCACGCCGATGAACGAGTAGTTCTGCTTCCGGTCGGAACCGGGCGTCCGGCAGTCGATGAATGCCGAGTTGCAGGGCACCCAGTCCGTTCGCAGAATCGTCCTGCGTTTCAATTCGGCCGCCGAAACGGTGTTGTCGAGCATTGGCCTTTCCTTTCCGGCTGTCGTCCGCCCGCCTCGTGTCAGTAGATGTTGGCGCTGATCTGCGCGTTGTCCCCACGTTTGCCGTTGATCTGCGCGCGCAACGCGATCTCGTCGTACACCCGCACCTCTTTAACGATGCGGCCTTCCTGGATGAGGAACTGTGAAGATCCGAGCACCTCGATCACCTCGTTCGTCAGGGAACCGAAATACGGGGCGCCGTCGTATCGCCCGACGAATTTCCACGTGGTTGCAATCCGCAGGCCGGCGTAGCGAGTGGCGAAGTTGGTCGCGATGTCACGGATCTCGAACTGCCCAGCCGGAAATGGTGCCAGGAAGTTGAGCAGCGATCGCTGGTAGCCATCCGGGCGGATGACGGTCCGGTCGCCGATGGTGTGGAGTACCAGGTCACGGATCATGAAGTTGTGGACCTGAGCCAAATTGCGCTGGTTCCAGACCAGATCGATGAAATCCAGCACCATCTCGCATTCAGGCCGGTAGTCGTCTGGTCGTGGGCCACTGTCCCCCCAGGCCAACACATCAGCGGGTGCCGGTTGGGTCAGTGAGCCCTGGAAGCCCTGGAACGTCAGGGCTCGGCCTTCAGCCTCGGGGTCGCCCCCGGTCTGCAGGACCGTGGCCAGCCGATCGCGGATCACCCACTCCTCCACCATCCGACCCTTGCGGTAGAGACAGTTGGCGATCGTGCGGCTACGGACATCACGAATCTGCCCGTCCTCGATGAGGGAATCGGCTGACAAGACCAGGTGGGAGCTGAGAAAGGCCTCCCTGCCGCGACGCTCCCAGACCACGTCCTCTGCCTGACCCACTCGGGAAGGAGTCGCGGCGATCCGCATCAAACTCCCCTGGATGACACCGTCACGGCTGGTGGTCGTCCCCAGCGCCCCGTGGACGATCGAATTCGGTTCGTAGTTCTGCTCGATGAAGGAGACGTCTCGGCTGACCCAAATCTGGTCAGTCACTTCCCGGATGAAGTCGTCGGGGTCCCGGTACGGTGCGTACGCCACCTTGTCGAGCTGACCGTCATCAGGTGGTTGGCTGTTGTTCTTCCCCGCTTGCCTATCGTCAACCACGAAGTCAGTGTATGCGTATGCACGATTTGCTGACAAGCAGGGGCAATGCCGGCCGTTCCTCCTGGCCGACTGCGGCCGTTCCTCCTGGCCGACTGCGCTTAGTCCCTGCCCGCTGGCCGACTTCGCACCGTTAACTCCGACTTCACACCCTCTATAGCGGGTGCGAAGTCGGAGCTAGAGGTGCGAGGTGGTGTAGGCGGATCCGTTTGCAGCAGAGCACGGAAGCGATCAGCCCCGAGCCGCGACGGGGGCGGGGCCCAACGTGGCTCGAGGGCGAAATCGCGTCGGATAGACGACGTGGCTGAAGGTGGTGTCACTGCGCCCCTCGACCCGCTGGACAAGCAGCTGAGCGGCCTCACGCGACATCTTGTCCAAGTCGAAGGCAATGGTGCTGAGCTTGACCAGAGCCCAGTCGGCGGTAGGCAGGTCGTCGAAGCCGACAATGGAGACATCGCCGGGCACTGTGATACCGAGCTCGGCTGCGGCGTTGAGCGCCCCGAGGGCCATGACATCATTGCCACAGATGATCACGGTCGGCCGTGAGGGTACAGACAACAGCTTCACTGTGCCGTCATATCCGGTTTCGAAGTCAAAAGGGCCATGCAAGGCGCGTTCCGGCTGGATGGTGATCCCCGCCGAGCCGAGTTGGTCGCGGATGCAGGTCTCCCGATTCACCCCGGTACTGGTGTTACGAGGTCCGAAGATCCCCGCGACTTCATGGTGACCGAGGGCCACAAGCTCCTTCACCATCTCTTCGACCCCGGGCAATGGATCAACAGTCACGGAGTCTGCCTCCACCGCCGAAGACGTTCGGTTGAAGTAGACGAAGGGAATGGATCGATCGCGGAGCCGGATGGGGAGGATCGAGTCTGTCGTCGTCGTCGTCAGCAAGACGCCATCTAGGCCGTTGGCCACGATCCGATCCGCGATGGGACCTGCCTCGGACGACTCGGTCATGAGGACGAGTTGGTATCCCACCTCGTCCAGCGCGTGGTGCATCGGAGCCATGACGTGCTGGTAGAACTGGTTCTCCAGATCGGTGAGCAGCAGGCCGAGCCGGCCTGATCGACCCATGGACAGGGCGCGGCCGGTGGCGCTCGGCACATAACCAAGAGCAGCCGCAGCTTCGCGTACCCGTCGCTTCGTCCGCTCGGACACCTTGGTGCTGTCGCGCAACGCCCGGGACACCGTCGGTTGGGAAACCCCGGCGAGCCGAGCCACCTCGTGGCTGGTGACCATCCAACGCCTCCTTGTGGCCACCTCCGGGGCTGCTGCACGGTGCGCTCAGCATAGCAACGGTGGGCGGCTCGGCTTGACGAACACAGCAGAGTAGCTTTGGATTAGAGCATACGTATGTTTGCCCGCGCACACCATGAAGGAGCTGCGCCATGGCCTTGGAACTGAAGAGCGCACGTCCGGCGGCTGATGACGAGAACGCCCGACAGCAGGTGCGACGTACCGTCGCGGAGATGGTTGCCGATATCCGTGCCCGCGGTGAAGCGGCGGTCCGCTCGTACTCACGAGACTTCGACCGATGGGAACCGGCCTCCTTCCGGCTGAGCGACGAAGAGATCAACAGGCTCGTGGGATCGCTGCCACGGCAGGTCATCGACGACATCGGCTTCGTGCAAGATCAGGTGCGGAATTTCGCTACCGCGCAGAGAGAGTCCATGCTCGACGTCGAGGTGGAAACGCTGCCCGGCGTATTTCTTGGTCACCGCCATGTCCCTGTTGGTGCAGTCGGCGCCTACATCCCTGGCGGGCGCTATCCGCTCACCGCCTCCGCCCACATGACCATAGTCACCGCCAAGGTTGCCGGCGTGCCCCGAGTGGTGGCCTGCACGCCGCCGATCCACGGCGAGATACCGGCTGCCACGGTGGCCGCCATGAGCATGGCGGGAGCGGATGAGATCTACCTCCTCGGTGGCGTGCAGGCCGTGACATCGATGGCGCTCGGCACCGAGTTTCTGGACCGGGTCGACCTCATCGCCGGTCCCGGGAATGCCTACGTGGCAGAGGCCAAGCGGCACCTGTACGGCGAAGTAGGCATCGACCTGTTCGCCGGGCCCACCGAGATCTTGATCATCGCTGACGAAGCGGCAGATGAATTTTTGATCGCCGTCGACCTGCTGTCCCAAGCCGAGCACGGCCCGGATTCGCCGGCGGTATTGATCACCACCAGTGAGGAGCAGGGCCGCCGGGTGGCCCAGTTGGTCGACGAGATCCTGCCGGGGCTGCCGACCCGCGACTTTGCGGGCCCCGCGTGGCGCGACCATGGACGAATCCTGGTGTGCGACTCCCTGGACGAGGCGTATGCGGCTGGGGACGCGCTGGCGTTTGAGCACGTCCAGGTCTTCACCCGCCGGCCGCGGGAGGCTTTGGACAAGATGCGGAACTTCGGCGCGCTCTTTTTGGGCGAAGAGACCTGTGTCTCGTACGGGGACAAGGTGATCGGCACCAATCACGTCCTGCCGACCCTCGGCGCGGCTCGCTACACCGGCGGACTGTGGGTGGGCAAATACCTGAAGACCGTCACCTACCAGGAGATCCGCAACGCTGACAGCAGCGCGGAGCTCGGAAGGGTCTGTGGCCGCGCGGCTCGAGTCGAGCTGTTCGAGGGGCACGCCCGCTCCGGTGACGTCCGGGCATGGCGCCACGGCGGCGACCGGTACGAATGGATCGACGCGGCAACCGCCGCTCCGGCGTCCGGCACCGGGTGAGCAGCCTGGCCGGCCGTACGGCGCTGGTCACCGGCGGCGGGACCGGACTGGGTGCGGCGATCAGCCGCCATCTGCACGCGCAGGGGGTCCGGGTGGTGGTGGCCGGTCGACGGTCCGATCCGCTCCAGCGGTTGGCGGACGAGTTGGGCAACGGCATCCGGGCCGAGGTCTGCCACGTCGCTGACCCCGACAGCGTCGCCGATCTCGGCGACCGACTCCGCGGCGAGCAGGTCTCGATTCTGATCAACAATGCTGGGATCGCCGGTCCGGTGGCGCCGTTGACCGAGATCGACCCGAACGCCTGGGACGAGGTGTTTGCGACGAACGTCCGCGGCACCTTTTTGATGTGCCGTGCCTTCCTGCCCGCGATGATCGAGCGGGGCAGCGGAGACATCATCAACCTGGCATCGGTGTCCGGGAAGCGGCCGCTGATTCGCCGCACGCCCTACTGCGCGTCCAAAATGGCTGTCATCGGGCTCACCGCTACCCTCGCCTTCGAGGTCGGTCCGTACGGCGTGCGCGTCAATACCCTTTCGCCGGGACCGGTGGAGGGGGAACGAATGCACCGCAATTTCCGGTTGGAGGCCGAGCGAACGTCGACGACATACGAGGTGGCCCGAGACGCCTTCGTCAGCCGGTCCGCGCTGGGCCGGATGATCACCGAGGACGAGGTCGGGGAGGCGGTGGTCGCGATGCTCGGCATGCCAGGCATGTCCGGGGCCGACGTCGACCTGTCCGCGGGCATGGTGGCGTGACCGCGCCGCCGCTGAAGGGCCGGGTCCATAACGGCGAGCAGCTTCTCGGGGTGCTGCTGAGGATGCCTGCCGAGGAGATCGTCGAGATGCTCGGTCTGGCCGGCTTCGACTTCGTGGTGATCGACTGCGAGCACGGACCGGCCGACGTCATTGCTTTGCGACAGCATCTAGCCTTCGCTCAACTGCAGGGGCTGGCCGTGCTCGTACGCGTGGGCGCGGCGGAGCCCGCTCTCGTGCTGCGCGCGCTGGACGCTGGTGCCCAAGGGGTGATCGCTCCACACATCGACACCGTTGGGCAGGCGATCGCACTCGTCGATTCCGCGTACTACCCACCGGTGGGCCATCGAGGCTTCGCGACGTACGGGCGGGCGGGCCGCTTCGGAGGCGTGCTGCCCGCCGAGCACCTGGATGCCGCGCAGCAGAACACGTTGGCCTTCGGCATGATCGAGTCGCCCATCGGGGTGACGCATGCAGGAGACATCGCTTCGGTGCCGGGTCTGGACGGCATCATGATCGGCACCGCCGACCTGCGGGCGGCCTCCACGGATGCGGATCTTGACCCGGTCGAGGCCGTCCGGCAGGTGCACGCGGTGCTCGCCCAGCGCGGAAGCGTACGGATGGACATCGTCAACGGCGTTGAGCAGGCCCGAGCCTCTTTCGCCGACGGCGCCCAGCTCGTGGTCTACAACCTGACCGCCACGTTGATGGACCACCTGAGAATGTTGCGAGGAGCGCGATGACCGGAATCCTGACCACCCACGTCGGTTCGCTGCCACGTTCAGCAGCGGTGACGGACGTGCTGTTCGCGGTCGAGCGCGGGGAGCCCATTGACCCGACGGCGTTCGACGGCACCATCGCGGATGGTGTGGATGAGGCAGTCCGGCGCCAGGTTGCGGCGGGCATCGACCTGGTCTCGGACGGCGAGATGGCCAAGATCAGCTACGCCACCTACATCAAGGATCGGATCACGGGGTTCGCCGGCGATTCCCCCCGACGGGCTCCCGCCGACCTGGAAGATTTCCCCAGCTTCATGGAACGCCAGGCAAAGGGCGGCGGCACACCGACGTACCGGCGCCCCCGGTGCGTCGGTGAAGTAACCCCGATGACCCTCGAGCCGCTCGAGGACGACCTCCGCCGCTTCGATGCGGCGCGGAATCGGCACGACTACCCGGCCGGATTCATGAATGCCGCGTCACCCGGAGTGATCGCTCTGTTCCAGCCCAACGACTATTACCCGGACGACGACACGTACCTCGAGGCGTTGGCCGAGGCCATGCGGCCCGAGTACGAGGCCATCGTGGCGGCGGGAGTGACGCTGCAGCTCGACAGTCCGGACCTCGGTCTCGGCCGCCACATGATGTACAAAGACCGCGACGAGGCCGAGTACCTCGTGCGGATCGAGCGACATGTGGAAGTCCTCAACGCAGCGCTCCGCCACGTGCCGTCAGATCAAGTGCGCATGCACGTTTGCTGGGGCAACTACGAAGGTCCCCATCACCGCGACGTCGAGATGGTGACGATCTTGCCGGTGCTGCTGAAGGCCAAACCTGCGGGATTGCTCTTCGAGACGGCCAATCCTCGGCACCAGCACGACCTGGAGGCGTTCGCCGATCACCGCGACCGCATACCCGACGACAAGGTCCTGATCCCGGGCGTCATCGATACGACGACGAACTTCATCGAGCACCCACGGGTCGTGGCAAACCGGCTCCGAGGCTTTGTTGATCTCGTGGGCGCCGACCGGGTGATCGCCGGTACCGACTGCGGCTTCGCCACCTTCGCCGGCTTCGGCGCGGTTGACCCGGAGATCGTGTACGCCAAGCTGGCAACGCTGGCCGAGGGGGCGGAGCTCGCCTCGCAGCGGCTCGCGGCCGTGTCCTAGAGCCCGGTCCTAGGAGCGATCGATCTGAGACGACCGCCACCGGCTGAGCTGCTCGGTGACCTGGCGGGGTTGCTCGAGCGGAGACAGGTGACCGGAGTTCTCGAGAATGGCCAGTGTCGACGACCCGATCAGGTGGTTCATCTCGACGTGCTTGGCCACGCTGCACAGGGAATCCTGCGGAGCCGAGACGATAAGCGTGGGGCAGCGGATGTACCTCAGGGATCGGCGCTCGTCGAGACGCGTTGCTTGCATGGCCAGCTGGGCGTCGAGCTGCACCTCGCCAACCTTCTCGGCCATGTGGAGCATGACCGCGACCAGGTCGTCTCGACGTCGCGCCGGCTCGCTCAAGAGCTGCGGCAACCACTCCAGCTGCAACTCGCGGGCAGTCCGGCCAGCATTGAGGGCATCTCGGCACGCCCGCCACTCGATGCGCTGGGCAGGCGTCGGCGGGCGCGGATTGGTCGATAGCAGGATCAACGACGAGATGCGCTCCGGCGCCGTGCGAGTCAGCGCCATGGCCACGATGCCGCCGAGGGAGAGGCCGACAATCATGAATCGACGCGGCAATTCGTCGAGCAGCCGGCTCACCTGGCCGTCGAGTGTCGCCTCCGTGAGTTGTGCCGTGATCAACGGCGGCCAGTCGTCCCAATCGAGTTTCGACCACAGCTCAGCCGAGCAGTTCATTCCCGGCATCAGGACCACGGGGTCGCCGGATATCGTCAGCCTTTCACCGCACCGGAATTGAGCCCGGCCACCAGATACTTCTGCGCCACGAACGCAATCGCAATCACCGGCAAGGTGAGCAGAATCGTCGCTGCCGACGCCTGCTGCAGCAGCGGCAGGTTCTGGCCGATCTGGGTGGCGATGAACACCGGTACGGTCTTGGCGTTGACATCGGTCAGCACCGCGGCCGTCAGGTACTCCTGGAAGGCGAAGAGGAAGACGAAGATTCCGGCCGTCAGGATCCCCGGTCCCATCAGTGGAATCATCACCCGCCGGAGCACACCTAGGCGGGTGCATCCGTCGACCAGCGCCGCCTCGTCCAGCTCCTTGGGGAGTTCGGCGAAGAAGTTACGCAGCAGCCAGATGGTGAAAGGCTGATTGATGGCGATGAGTGCAGCGGCCATGGCGTACGTCGTGTCGTATATCCCGATTGCCTTGCTGATCTCATACATCGGCAACACCACGGCAAAGCGCGGCAGCGCCCGGAAGATCAGCGCCATGACGAGCAACATGATCGATGAGATGCCGCCGTAACGCGACAGCGCGTACGCACAGGGCAGCCCGATCGCGAGCGCGATGATGGTGCTGATCACCGCAACGATGAGCGTGTTGGCCAGATAGATATAGAAGTTGGTCGTCTGCCACAGATTCACGTACGGCTGGAACGTCGGGCTGTAGGTGAAGACGGGAGGATTGGAGAACGCGACCACCGTCGGCTTGGTGGACGACATGGCTGCCCAGATGAAAGGGAACAGCATGACCAGGCAGGTCGCGGTCAGGAACAGTGCCGTGAGCACCAGAGCGGGGCGGCGGCGCCGAATGCGAGCAGGCGGAGCTGAGGTGATCGCTTCCGCGGCCCCCAACGCGACACCGGCGCGCGGCGCGCTGGCCGCGGGGGCAGGCTGGACGGTCATGCTGCTGCCCGGTTTTCCTTGATCAAGCTCCGGATCGACGGCGCCAGCAAGATCAAGATCAGTGCGATGGTCAGTACGTTGATGGCGCTGCCCAGGCCGAGGTTGGGGGCGCCTTCGGCGAAAGCGACTCGGTAGACGTAGAACATGATCGACTCGTTACCCAGGAGGGTCGCCTGCGGAGCGAGTGGAATGAGCGGGTCGAAGGTCCGGACCACGTCCATGGTGAAGATCAGCACCACGAAGCCCAGCACGCCGCGGATGCTGGGAATGATCACGTGCCGGTGGCGCTGCAGCACCGATGCGCCGTCGATCTCGGCCGCCTCCAAGGTCTCCTGCGACACCCCCTGGAGGCCGGCCAAGATCATCAACATTGCGAACGGCAGCATGAACCAGATGATGTTGAGCGTCACAATCAGTCGATTGGGCCAGACCGAAGTGAACCAGAGCGGCTCTCCGAATGCACCGCCGGTAAGGCCGTTCATCAGGTAGTTCACCAGGCCACCGAAGTTGGAATCGAACAGCCAGGAGAAGGCCACTGCGCCGACCACATGCGGAAGCACGTAGGACACCAGCATGATGCCAAGGACGACGGGCCGCATCCTGCCGAGACCGTTCACCAGGACCGCGAGTATGTAGCCCAGCACCACGCAGAACGCCGTCACCACCGCCGTGAGGCTCACAGTGAACAACACCGCTTGGCCGAGCCGGGGGTCGGACAGCGCCTCGGCGTAGTTAGCCAGACCGACCCCGACACCCGGCTCGCCGTAGGTGACCTTTTGCAGACTCCACCGCAGCGTTCGGTAGAGCGGCACCAGCATGAATCCGAACATCACGATCACGCTGGGCGTGACCAATAACCAGAACTGCTTGCGTGTCACGCTGGCTCCTTATCGCGGCATCGTCGTCGCAGATTGAGGGCTTACGTTGAGTCGGCGAGCACCTTCTCGGCGGCCGCCTGCATCTTCTTCTGCCCCTCCGCGACCGAGATCTTGCCACTGATCACCTCGGTGATGATGGGCAGACTCGCGGCGTTGATAGGCGGCAGCCACGTCTGGGATTCCTGCTCGGCCATGTTGGCGATCGCCGTGTCGGCTGCCTTGGCGTACGGTGACGCGCTCTGATCAAGTCCCTTGCGCGCTGGGTACGCGGCGGGGATGGACGCCTTGGACGCATCCTCGCTGACCGATGCCGAGATCAGCTCAAACAGCAGATCCTTGTCCACCTTGGTGTTGAACGGGATCGACCAGCCGTCCACCGACAAGGTGCCGAACGTCTTGCCGCCCTCCAGCACCGCTGGCGGCGGCGCGAAGTCGAACGATTCGGCGAACTTGGTGTTTTCGGGCTTCGTCAGATCCACCATCCGGCCGGAGAACATGATGCCCATGGCTGCCGTCCCGTTGAAGAGCTGCTGCTGCACCTTGGGCTGGTCGAACGTGGTGACCTGCGGGTCCATGTACGGCAGCAGGCCCTTCATCTCCTCGAACGCCTTGCCGGCCTCCGGGGTGTCGAAGTTGGGCTTCTTCGTCGACGGGTCGACGTAAAACTTGCCCAGTGAGCTCAGTACGGCCCGGTAGGCGGTGCCAATATCACCGCTGGCCAGCCACGGCAGCGCAATCGGATATTTCATGCCTTCGGCGTCCTGAAGCTTCTTGGCCGCCGCCTTCATCTCCTCGAACGTCGTCGGCGGAGTGATGCCGTTCTTATCGAACAGGTCTTTGCGGTAGGCCATAACGTGGGTCTGGGCTTGCATGGGAACGCCGTACAGCTTGCCCTCGTAGCTCATCGCCTTGACCATGGACTCGTCGAGATCGCCAAGCTTGTATTCGTCGGAGTACTTGGCGAAGAGATCGTCCAAGGGGACCAGCTTCTGCCTGGACCCGTAGTCCGGGATGACGAAGGAATAGGTCTCGAGGATGTCGTACGAGCCCGAATCACTCGCCAATGTCGCGGTCGTCTTCTGGACCTGACCCGGGAAGTCGATCGGATCGTGCTTCACGGTCACGTTCTCCCGGGTGCAGCTGGACACCATGGTGTTGGAGTACGGATCAACCGCCGAGGAGTTGTAGGCCAAGACGTTGACCGTCGTGGCCGCTGGCGGATTGGTGAAGTCGCACGCGACTTTGGTCGATGTCTTCTCCGCTGTCTTCGATCCGGCGCCACAGCCTGCCAGCCCCACCAAGGTGGTGACGGCCAGGCAGCTGATGAGCACCTTCTTGTTCAATCCAATTGCCATCAACGATCTCCTCCGCTTTAGTCGTGGATCTGTCGCCCGAACCCGAAACGCCGGTGATCAGTTCATACGTATACAATCAGTGCCGCTGCGCTCAAAGCCGGGCGGCCTCGCCCAACTCGCTCGCCCCAGATTGAGCGGTGAGCTCCAGCCGCCGCTGCGCGCTGTCGCGATGGCCCGGCATGCCCTCGAAATCCGCGATGGTGACGACATAGTTGGCCTGCGCTTCGGTCGCCTCCTTGGTGGCCCGCTGATAGGTGAGCTGCTTGAGGTACCGCGACACCGACAGCCCGCCGGTGAACCGCGCGTTGCGGGCGGTCGGCAGTGTGTGGTTGGTGCCCGACATTCCCTTATCGGAGTACGCGACGGTCGACCAGGTCCCCAGAAAAAGCGAGCCGTAGTTGTGCATGGCGTGGAAGTAGAAGTCGAGGTCCTCGGCCAAGATCTCCAGGTGCTCCGGGGCGAGCAGGTCCATGATCTCGACGGCAGTCTGTGGCGTGTCGGCCAGATAGACCGAGCCGTAGTCCCGCCAGGCGGCTCCCGCGATGTCACGCGTCGCTAGCCCCTGCAACTGCCGATCGATCTCTACCGGGACCTCAGCAGCCAGCCGATCGGACGTGGTGACCAGACAAGCCGGGGAGCTCGGACCGTGCTCGGCTTGCGCCAGGAGGTCGGCGGCCACCGTCGTGGCATCGGCGGAGTCATCGGCGATCACAGCCACTTCCGAGGGTCCCGCTAGGACATCGATCCCGACCCGGCCGAAGAGCTGGCGCTTGGCCTCCGCGACGTAGGCGTTCCCGGCGCCGACGATCATGTCCGCCGGCTCGCCATCCAGCAGGCCGAAGGCCATCGCGGCCAGCGCTTGTACCCCGCCCAGCACGTAGATGGCCTCGGCTCCCGACGCGCGTGCTGCGTAGAGGACGGCGGGATGGGGCCGACCGTTGCGGGCCGGCGGCGTACAGCAAACGACGTTCGGCACCCCCGCGGCTCGAGCGACACCGACCGTCATGAAAGCGCTGGCCAGCAACGGGAATCGACCGGCCGGCAGGTAAGCACCCACGTTCCGCACCGGCACATACTTCTGCCCGCAGACGACACCGGGGATCACCTCGGCCTCGAAATCGGTGAGGTGACTGCGCTGCATCTCGGCGAACCGGCGGGTTCGACTCGCGCCGGCATCGAGCGCCTCGCGCAGGTCTGCCGGCAGGTTGGCCACTGCGGTCTCCACCTGGTTTGGCGTCACCTCGAACGAGTCGCCCGAGAAGCTATCGAGCTCGTCGGCATAGCGCCGGACCGCTTCCAGTCCGCCCTTTTCGATGTCTGACAACATGGCCGACACCCGAGCGACCACTGCCGGATCCTGTTGACCTGGTATGTCGGGACCCGGCGGCTCCTTGATCACCGTGAAGCTGCCGGCGATCCGCTCCTTATCAACAGGGCCGAGATGCATACGTATACCGTATGGGTATCGGGACGCGTTGACAAGCGAGCGGAGCGGATAAGTCGGTGCGTCCCCACGCATTGCGCTGCGCTCATCGAGCTGAGTGTGAAAGTCGGGGCCGAGCCAACGGGAACGCGGCAGCAGGACCGCCACCGTAGAGCTTCCGCGGGCCCTAGTCGCCTGACTTCCTGGGCTGCACATGTCCGAAGCGCACGCCGCCGCCCTGACTCTTGGGGGACACGCCCAGGCGCATCAGAAGCACCTCACCGAGTCTCCGCCCCACAGTTGCGAAGCACCGCGCCAGCAGGGAGGAGTAACCAGAGCGCGCACAGAACCAGGTGTGCACGTTGGGTCAAGCCGAATCCCCCTACGGCGTTTCCGATCAGCACCCCAACCGTCGCAATTGCCAGTACCACGGCGATCGCGGGAGCCAGTCGGCTTCGCATCCGCCGCAACGCTCGGAACAGCAGGAGGGCAGCTACGGGGAACAGGAGAAGGTCAGGTTGCCCAGCAGGTTGTGCACCCGACCCGCGCTTGTCAGGGGCGCCCCCAGAGCATCAACCGGAAACAGCGGTGACGACGTCGAGCAGTCCCAGCACGAGCAGATCCACGGCCGCGGCGACCGCTGCAATCATGGCGGCGAGGCGCGTGAGGTGATCCAAGCACGTCACGCCGACACGCCGCAGCCCGCCACAAGCCGAAGTCCGGGATCGACGTGAATGAGCTATTCCTGCGTTCCGCGCAGCATCCGCTCCGTCTCGGCCGCATAGGTCGGCATCCCGAACGTGCGGTAATCATCAAGCGCCTTTCCCAGCAGCTCCGCGGCCTTGGCCCTGTCACCAGGGCCGTCCCGGTCGAGCAACATCCGCCCGCGCAGGCGGCGCAGCTCGGTTTCTTCCAGCCGGTTGTTCATGCGCTTCGCGTCCAGTTCGGCTTGCGCGAAGTGGCGCTCCGCCGCCTCCCAGCGGCCGCCAGCCATAGCCGCCACGCCGGCACGCGTGCGCACGAGACGCCCGTTGAAGTTGATCCAGTCCGGCCCCCGATCAAGCGCGTTCTCCACGAGCGGGGAAAGCGCCGCAGCATCGTCTGAGAACCCGCACAGGTACATGGCCTCGACCAGCCCGAACAAGCGTTCCCACGTGCCAATGCTGTTTACCCGATCGGAAGACGGCAACATCGGCCGTGCCGACTGGTAGATCGCCAACACTTCCTCCGCACGACCGGAATGTGCAAGATGATGTAAAAGAATGGAGGTACTGCTGCCGGAGAACGAGCCGGCCGGCTCTAACTCGACCGCGCGGCGAAGCTCCGCCTCGGCCCGTTCCGCGTCGCCGCGCCAAAAGGCGGCGAGCCCCAGGCAGAGATGGCCCACATAGAGCCAGGGCAGGCTGCCTCGCTCGCAGATGTCGACCATCTGTGGTGCGAGAGCCTCGAGCGACTCCAGGTCGGCAAGCGTCGCCGCCTCGCGGGCACGGTAGAGCAGCAGCATGAAGATCGCCCCGAGGTGGCCAAGCCGCTCCGCAATGGCCATGGTCTTGTCGGCGAGCTCGATCGCCTGCTCGCGGCTGCCCAGCGCTCCGTCCTGGTAGATGACGAACGCCTGCACGCTGCACAGATCCCACAACGCGCCTTGACGGTCGAACACCTCTGCCGCCCGCAGACCGGTAGAAATGCCGTCGGGGAACTCGACGTATCCGAAGTGGTGAAGCGTCTGCATATGCAGCACATCAGCGAGCGCGCGTTCGTCGCCAACTTGATCGGCGAGCGCGCGGGCCTGGTCGAACATCTGTTTCGCCTTCGCGTGGTCACCCCCGAGGCTGACCGCCCATCCCATCGCGCTGAGCAGCCGCGCCCTGTCGGCGCTGGCGATGTCACCCAGCGCGGCGAGCGCGCGCTGGCCCGCCTGGACAGCTTCCATGACCCGAGCAGTCCAGGTCAGCTGGGACACCATCGCCCAGGACAGCCGGCCAAGTGCATCGGTTCGCCCCAGCGCCTGGTACAGATCCAGTGCCTCGTTCATCGTGCTCAGGGCGTCGTCCCACCTGCCCACGCTTCGCAACGCCATCGCCAGCCGCTCCAGCAGCTCGGCGCGAGTCTCCCGAGTGCTTCGTTCGAGCAGTGACAAGGCCTGCTCGAAGTGGGCGACAGCGTCGTCGAAGGCGGCCGCATCGGCCGCCCGCTCTCCGGCGATCGTTAGATAGCGCACTAGCCGGGGCCGCTCGGCTAATCGGCCGGCTCGGGATAGGTGGTGCGTGAGGTCTGCGGCGTGCTCCTCGAGGTCGTCGGCATAGCGCCGCTCGATCGCGTTGGCGGCCTGAAGGTGTAACCGCTCGCGTCTGAGCGTGGACAGATCAGCCAGCAAGGTCTGCCGGATCAGCTCGTGACTGAACGCGAGATTCCCATCGCCTTTGACCGGAGCGATGAGCCGTGCTCCTTCGGCCTCCTCGAAGGCGTCGACGAGGGCGTCCGTGTCCACACCTGCCACCTCACCGACCAGATCGGGGGGGAACACCCGCCCGGCTACCGCCGCCGCGACCAGCGCCTCGCGGGTCGGGCTAGACAGCCGCGAGAGCCGCTCCCCCACCACGAGCCGGATGCTTTCGGGTACGGATGCCTCGTCGACCCTGAGGTCCGCTCGTACCCGACCACGCTCGTCGAGCAACACACCGGACTCCGCCAGATGCAGGTACAGCTCTTCGACGAAGAACGGGTTACCCTCCGTCTCGCTATCGATGACCCGCACCAGTTCCTCTGGAGGCGGCTGCCCGGCCAGTGCCTCAACCATGGCCCGGACGCCCCCGAAGGACAACCGGCGCAGGCTGATCCGGTCGATGAACCGCCGACGGCCGAGCTGTGTGATGACGCGTGAGAGCGGATGCGAGGTGTCGACCTCGTCGTCTCGGTACGTGCCGATGATCCGTACCGGCATCTCGGGCAGCAGGGGTGCGAGGTACTCGGTCAGCAGCAGCGTGGACTCGTCGGCCCAGTGCAGGTCCTCGAGCACAAGCAGCAGCGGTTCTGTTTGCGCGCCGCGGGTGACGAATTCGCGGAAGCTGTTCCACAAGTAACGCCGGGCGAGCTCCGGCGGCAACTCAACAGGCGGGGCGATGTCGGGGAAGTGGCGGCGCAATGCGGGCGCGATCCGGGCGATCTCCGGGGCGACGTCGCCGAGTGCCTCGCGCAGCGCCAGTGGGCTGCGCGGGCTTGAGATCGCCTGCTCGATCATCTCCACATAGGGCAAGTACGGCGGCGCACTGTCCATCTCTACGCAGTGGCCCGTCAGCACCCGCATGCCGCGCGCCTCCGCTTCACCACCGATCTCGGCGACAAGGCGGGACTTCCCCACGCCCGCCTCGCCCGCGACAAGCGCGAGTCCACCGCGGCCGCCCAGCGCCTCGTCGACGGCCCGGCGCAGGTTCGCCTGCTCGCTATCCCGCCCTACCAGCGGCGTCAGAGGCGGTGGCATGATGT
>DASQUD010000370.1:0-23612 GCA_035641455.1 Propionibacteriaceae bacterium
GCGAGGTCCCTGGCGTCGGGTACCACGATGACCGCTCCCCGACCGCTGTCGGCGCATGTCCGAGCGGCATTGGCCAGCCCAAGTGCCCAGTCGCCGCCTGGACCGGCAGAGGGCGTCACCTGCCACATCGCCCGAGGGTGGCCGCCGCGTCGTACCGCCTCCAGGTAGCCAGCCCCGGTCGGATAGATCGCGAGCGGACCGGGGCACGACTCAACCGCCGGCATGGCGCTTTCAGAGGCGACGGGCGCGGCTTGCTCCGTTGCAGCGTGTCGGGGGGGAACCGCCAGCCGCATCACGTCGGCGAAAGTGCCGGCATAGTGATCAGCCACCAGCCGGATGAGGTTGGCCACTTCAGCGGTGAGCACCGGCTCAGCTGAGATGACCTTGTGCAGCGGTGCAAGCTCGCCACCGTGCTCGGTCTCGGCCAGTCGATCCAGAATGAACCCGTCGCGCAGCGTACCGGCGAAGCGAACCCGGACCCGAGCACCCGGCACGGCGACCGCGTCCTGCGCCTCGGTCACCCTGTAGTCGAACGGCCTGTCCAGATGACTCAGCGAGACGTCGACCGCGACCCGGGCGATGGGTCGCTCTCGCTGCTCGGTCGGCACACCAGATGATAGTCAGGACCCACTGACAGCGGCGCTCCCGCTAGCCGAGGCACGCCTGCGCCTGCCAGGACACCGCTCTAGAAGGGGTTGTCGGGACTAGGGGCAGCCGCCTGAGCGCATGTTCAGCCGCGGACCGCGGCCGCCAGAGCCCCCGCACGATCAGTGCGCTCCCACGTGATGTCAGACAGCTCGCGACCGAAGTGCCCGTACGCCGCAGTCTGGGCGTAGATCGGGCGCTTCAGGTCGAGGTCACGGATGATCGCCGCCGGGCGCAAGTCGAAGACATCGAGAACTGCTCGACGGATCTGCTCGGTGGGGACCGCCTCGGTGCCGAACGTCTCGACGTAGAACCCGACCGGGTGCGCCTTGCCGATGGCGTAGGCCACCTGCACTTCACAGCGAGCGGCCAGTCCTGACGCCACGACGTTCTTGGCTACCCAGCGCATGGCATACGCCGCCGAACGGTCAACCTTCGACGGATCCTTGCCGGAAAAGGCGCCTCCGCCATGGCGGGCCATGCCGCCGTACGTGTCGACGATGATCTTGCGGCCGGTGAGGCCGGCGTCGCCCATCGGACCGCCGATCTCGAACCGGCCGGTCGGATTGACCAGGAGCCGATAGTCGTCGGCGACGATGTCGTAACGCTCGAGCACCGGGTCGACGACGTGTTTACGGACATCCGGAGTGAGGAGCGCCTCGAGATCGATATCGCCGGCGTGCTGGCTGGACACCACGATGGTGTCCAGTCGAACTGGTCGCTCGTTCTCGTACTCGACCGTGACCTGGGTCTTGCCGTCGGGCCGCAGGTAGGGCATGGTGCCCTCCTTCCGGACAGTCGACAACTGTTCCGCCAGCCGATGTGCCAGTTCAATCGGCAGCGGCATCCGGCTCGGGGTCTCCTGGCAGGCGAAACCGAACATCAGGCCCTGATCGCCCGCTCCCTGCAGATCCAGCAGGTCATGCGCGGTGCCGATGCGACTCTCGTAAGCGGTGTCCACCCCCGCAGCGATGTCTGGCGACTGCTGGCCGATGGCGACCGTCACACCGCAGGAGTTGCCGTCGAAACCTTTGGTCGATGAGTCGTACCCGATATCCACGATCCTTCGCCGCACAATGCTCGGAATCTCGACGTAGGCATCCGTCGTCACCTCGCCTGCGACGACCACGAGCCCGGTGGTCACCAGGCATTCGACCGCTACCCTGCTCTGCCGGTCATCAGCGATCAACGCGTCGAGCACGGAGTCGCTGATCTGGTCCGCAATCTTGTCTGGGTGCCCCTCGGTCACTGACTCCGAGGTGAAGTATCTGCCCGTCATAGTTGTCCTTGATGCCTGCCTGTCGCCCCTGTGAGCGCAGAACTTACCGGCCGAGCCGCAAGCCCAGCGCCGCGTCCCAAATGCGATGCGCCAGCAGGTCCTTGCTGCCCGTCATCGTCGCGCCGACCCCATCGGGGGTGAGCAGGGTGATCGCACTGTCGGGTTGCCCGAAGACGAGGTCGTGACCAACCTCGTTCAGTACGAGCAGGTCGCAGCCCTTGCGGTGCAGTTTGGCGCGGCCCAGATCCAGCAGGCTGTGCTCGGCATCCGGGGTCTCCGCCGCGAAGCCGACCAGCACCTGCTGCGGATCGGTGCGCCCGACCGCCAGGCCGGCCAGCACGTCAGACGTCTGCACGAGATCGATCCGCAGATTGCCGTCGCCGGACTTCTTGATCTTGGTTTCGCTGGCTCGTGCCGGGGTGAAGTCGGCTGGCGCCGCAGCCATCACCACGAGGTCGGCGTCCTTGGCCGCAACGGTCATGGCCTCCGCGAGCTCGGATGTGGAGATCACGTCCTGAACCGCAGTGTTGGGTGGCGCCGGCATGGCGACGTTGGCCGCGACGAGCCTCACAGTTGCGCCACGCAACGCAGCAGCGCGCGCCAGCGCCCAACCCATCAGACCCGACGAGGAGTTTCCCAGGAACCGTACGGGGTCAAGATGCTCACGAGTTCCGCCGGCGCTGACCGCGACGGTGATCCCAGCCATGTCCTGAGCGGCGGCTCGATCGGCGATTCCGGTGTCGGCGAGCACGGCGGCCGCCACGGCCAACAAGTCGGCCGGCTCGGGCAACCGGCCGGGCCCGGAGTCCGGTCCGGTCAGCCGGCCGGAGTCCGGCTCGACAACCACGGAACCCCGTTCCCGGAGCGTCGCCACGTTGGCCTGAGTCGCGGGATGCTGCCACATCTCGGTGTGCATCGCGGGCGCGAAGACCACCGGACAGCGAGCGGTCAGTAAGACATTGGTCAGCAGATCGTCGGCATTGCCGCCGGCGGCCCTAGCGAGCACATCGGCGGTCGCTGGAGCCACGAAGACCAGGTCGGCATTTTGGCCAAGCTTGACGTGCGGTACGTGATGCACGTCATCCCACACCTGGGTGTGCACCGGCTTGCCGGACAGCGCAGCCCAGGTGGCGACCCCCACGAACTGCAGCGCGGCGTCGGTGGGCACCACGGTGACATCATGGCCGTCGTCCGCCAATCGGCGCAGCAACTCACACGCCTTGTAGGCGGCGATCCCGCCCGAGACCCCGAGGATGATCTGGCTCACGGCATCGCCAACATCCTCATCGCGGGGAAGGTCGGTGTGTCAGGCCGACGGGTTGTACGGGTCCGCGCTGTCGGCGTTCTCGTCGGCTTCCGGATCGACATCGGTGCACAGGAGCTTGCCGGCGTTCACCTCGCGAAGCGCGATGGACAGTGGCTTCTCCTGGACGGTCGTCTCGACCAACGGTCCGACGTGGTCAAGGAGACCCTCACCAAGCTGGGAGTAATAGGCGTTGATCTGGCGGGCGCGCTTGGCGGCGAAGAGCACCAGCTTGTACTTCGAGTCGGAATGGGTGAGCAGATCATCGATCGGAGGGTTGGTGATTCCCTCGGCGATCGGGTGTTGTCCGGACAAGATCAACCTTCGGTTCGTGGACAGGAGCGGCCGGATCGTGTCGTTGGACAGCCCAATCCAGGCCTGCGCAACGTCACAGCCGTAACAAGGCTACCAAGTCTTCGACCGCTTGGCCTATCTCACGATTGACGACCACGTGGTCGAACTCCGCCTGGGCCGCCATTTCGGCCTCCGCGGTGAGAAGTCGGCGCTCCTGCTGAGCGGCGGACTCGGTTCCTCGGCCGGTCAGTCGACGGACCAGCTCCTCCCGGGACGGCGGTGCCAGAAACACGAACCGAGCATCGGGAAGAGTTTCCCGTACTTGACGAGCGCCCTGCAGGTCGATCTCGAGCAGCGCGTTCCGTCCGGCAGCGAGCGCTTCGAGCACGGCCGCCTTTGGCGTCCCGTAACGGTAGGCGCCGTGCACCACCGCCCACTCGAGCAAGGCATTCTCCTCGATCAGAGCGTCGAATTGCGGCTCCGAGACGAAGTGATAGTGGACGCCGTCGACCTCCCCCGGCCGGGGCGGACGCGTTGTTGCCGAAACCGAGACAAAGATCTCCGGGTGCTCGGAGCGAAGTCGCGCGACGACGGTTCCCTTGCCGACTGCTGTGGGACCAGAGACCACGGTCAGCCGCGGAGAGGTCACGACGTCGCGGCTGATCCGGGCGGATCCGGCGGCGGTGTGGGTGCCGCCGATACGGACGGCCCCGAAGCGAACTCGGCGATCAGAGCTGCCGTCTGGTGCTTACCCAGGCCGCGGAGCCGACGATTCGCGGCGATGTCGAGCCGCTCCATGACCCGAGTGGCTCGCACGCGGCCGACCCTGGGCAGCGCCTTGAGGACGTCGATCACCTTTGCGTGCGCCAGCACATCGTCCCGCTCGGCCATGGCCAGCACGTCCGCGAGACTGCAGGTGCCAGCCCGTAGCGCCGACTTGATCTCCGCCCGCCGCCGCCGCGCCTGCGTGGCCGCACTTCTCGCCTGCGAACGCTGTTCGTCGCTCAACGGGGGAATCGTCACGCTCGCGTCCTCATCTACGCCGCATCTTCACGCGCCGGATCAGGCTCGGGGGCAACTCACCGGACCCAGTGCGAAAAGAACTTACCTCACGGCGATGGCGGCTTCCATCTCCCCCAGAGCGCGTCGGGCCGCCGCACGAAGAGCAGCGGGCGCCGGGCCGGCGTTCATCACCTCCCGGCTCATGGACGGCAGCACATTCGCGCGTGCCGGGCCGAAGACCGTACCCAGATCGCTAGCCGTTGCCCCTTGGGCTCCGAGACCTGGTGCGAGAATCGATCCGTTCAGCCGGCTGAGGTCGACGCCCGGTGCGCCGATAGTGGCTCCGATGACGACGCCGACTGAGCCGAGGCCGGGGCCGGCGTTGCGGCTTGCCGCCCGATCGATGATGAGTTGGCCTACGGTGCGGCCGTCGGCTGTCGCGGCGTGCTGGATCTCGGGACCTTCGGGGTTGCTGGTAAGAGCAAGGACATAGACGCCGCGACCCTGGGCGATGGCGAGCTCGATGGCATCCTCGAGGGAGCCGAAGCCCAGGTAGGGGCTGAGGGTGATGGCGTCGGCGGCCAGCGTCGAGCCGTCGGTCAGATAGGCGGCGGCGTAGGCCGCCATGGTGGACCCGATGTCGCCGCGCTTGACGTCGAGGAGCGACAGGGCGCCGACGGCGGCGATGTCGGTCAGGGTCCGTTCGAGGACCGCGACGCCAGCAGCACCGTACGCCTCGAAGAAGGCAGATTGCGGCTTGAACACCGGCACCAGTTCGCCGAGCGCCTCCACCATGCCGCGCGCGCATCGCTCCAGGCCGGTCGGGTTCGCCGGCAAATCCCAGGAGGTGAGGACGCCGGGATGTGGGTCGACTCCAACGCACAGCGGGCCGCGTTGGCGGAGTGCAGCCACGAGCCGTTCGCCGTAGCTGATCACGAGATGCCAACCGGAGGAAGAAGGCGGTTCAGCTCGGAGACCAGGGCCGGGCCGCGGTAGACGTAGCCGGTGTAGACCTGCAACAGCCGGGCGCCGGCGTCGAGCATCGCCTGTCCGTCCTCGCGGGTGAGGATGCCGCCCACCCCGATGACCGGCAGCGAAGTGCGGGCGGCGAGAAAGGCGACAACCTGCCGAGCACGCGTGGCCAAAGGTGCCCCGGAAAGCCCGCCGGCTTCGGCAGCCGCGGCCTGATCAGCGGGATGCAGGCCATCACGGGCCAGCGTCGTGTTTGTGGCGATCAGACCCTCAACACCCTCCTCGGTGCACACCGCGAGGGCCTCCTCGAGAGCGTCCTCGGTCAGGTCAGGGGCCAGCTTGACGAAGATCGGCACCGGCGGCCGGCCGGCACCGATCCGCCACGCCTCGCCGACCACAACGTTGATCAGTTGCCGGAGGGTGTTGCCATCCTGCAGCGTCCGCAGGCCGGGAGTGTTCGGGCTGGAGACATTGATCGCCAGATAGTCGGCGTACGGAGCGAGCAGTCGCAGCGACGTGAGGTAGTCCTCGGCGACCTCGGCCAGCGGCGTGATCTTGGACTTACCGATCGAGATACCGAGCGGAATACCCATGGCCTGGTTGCCACGGACGACGCCAGCGGCCGACAGGCGGTCCGCGAGTGCCCTGGCACCGGCGTTGTTGAATCCCATCCGGTTGATCAAGGCCTGGCTGTCGCGGAGCCGGAACAGGCGCGGACGATCGTTGCCCGGCTGCGGGTGAGCCGTCACTGTACCGAGCTCGGCGTGGCCGAAGCCGAGCGCCGCCCAGGTTCGAATCGCGGCCCCGTTCTTGTCCATCCCAGCGGCCAAGCCCACCAGTCCGGGAAACCGGATGCCGGCAACGTTCACCGGATTGCGATGCCGGGCGCAGAGCGCCGCCGCGGCGGCCAATGCAGGCCTCACTTCACCGGCCTTGGTGATCATCGCCAGGGTGCGTTCGTGGATCCGTTCCGCGTCGCCGTCGTACGCCCGGAACAGGACCGGCCGGAGCGCGCGCCGGTAGGCAAGGTCCATGACGCTGGTCACGGCCTCAGCTCCAACCGGCCGACCGCACCTGCCGACCGCGATACTTCCCGTCTTTCCGCACAAAGCCACAGATGGGGGCGTCTTAGCCCGGAACGTGCGTTATCTGCGGCCTTGTGCGGAAAGACGTACGGAGGAATGTCGTGTGGGGCCTTGTGCGGAAAGACGTACAGAGGGAAGGCGTCTGCGGCCTTGTGCGGAAAGACGACGCGGATGCGGCCGAGAAGGGCGAACGTCTGTGGCTTTGTGCGGAAGGACGGCGGCGCCAGCTGGATCGAAGGAAGGAGTGCCGCGGTCGGCAATGTCTACCTCGGCCCGCTTCGTGACTGGCCACTCCACGACTGAAGGGACCGGACTCCGACGTTGCCGGACCGGATCGCCTCGATGCCCTGTACGGCGGCCGCCAGTCCTTGCACGGTTGTCACGCAGGGAATGTTCCGCAGCACCGCGGCGGTACGGATCTCGTAACCGTCGAAACGCGGGCGGCCGTCCGGGCTCAGTCCGTGGGGCGTATTGAAGATCAGGTCGACTTCCCCGTCCAGGATGGCCTGCACCACGGTCTTTTCCCCGTCGGGTCCGGGCCCCTGGCTGTACTTGCGGACTGGCCGGACCTTGACGCCGTGCCGCCGCAGCATGGAGGCTGTGCCGGCCGTAGCCAGGATTTCGAACCCCAGATCGGCCAGCCGCTTGACGGGGAAGATCACGAAGCGCTTGTCCCGGTTCGCGACCGAGACGAAGACGGTTCCCTTGGTGGGCAGCGGACCGAAACCGGCGACCTGGCTCTTCGCGAAGGCCGTGCCGAAGCCCATGTCCAGGCCCATGACCTCTCCGGTGGACTTCATCTCCGGGCCGAGGATGATGTCGACCGAGATCCCCTCCACGGTGCGGAACCGGTTGAAGGGCATCACCGCCTCCTTGACCGCGATCGGAGCCGACGTGTCCTCGGTCGAACCATCACCTTCTCGACGCAGGAGCCCTTCTCCGCGAAGCTCGGCGATGGTGGCGCCGAGCATGACCCGAGACGCAGCCTTGGCCAACGGAGTCGCGGTCGCCTTGGAGACGAACGGCACGGTACGGGAGGCGCGCGGATTGGCCTCCAGGACGTAGAGCGTGTCCCCGGCCAGCGCGAATTGGATGTTGATCAGGCCTCGGACTCCAACCCCCCGGGCGATCGCCTCAGTGGAGCTGCGGATCCGGTCCACCACCTCGGCGCCCAGCGTGATCGGCGGCAGTGCGCAGGCAGAGTCGCCGGAGTGGATCCCGGCCTCTTCGATGTGCTCCATCACCCCGCCGAGGTAGAGCTCGGACCCGTCGTAAAGCGCGTCGACGTCGATTTCGACCGCGTCGTCGAGAAACCGGTCCACCAGCACCGGGTGGGCCGGCGATACCTCGGTAGCCCGGGCGATGTAGGACGAAAGAGTCGATTCGTCGTAGACGATTTCCATACCTCGGCCACCGAGCACGTACGACGGCCGCACCAGCACCGGATAGCCGATGTCGTCGGCGATGGCTCTAGCGTCCTCGAACGACCGCGCCAACCCGTACTTGGGTGCTGGCAGCTGTTCGGCCGCCAGCACCTGGCCGAATGCGCCTCGCTCCTCAGCCAGATGGATGGCCTCCGGGCTGGTTCCCACGATCGGGACCCCGGCGTCCTTGAGCGCTTGCGCCAACCGCAGTGGGGTCTGCCCGCCGAGCTGGACGATCACGCCGGCGACTGGACCGGCCGCCTGCTCGGCGTGCACCACCTCCAGCACGTCCTCCAACGTGAGCGGCTCGAAGTAGAGCCGGTCGGCGGTGTCGTAGTCAGTGGAGACGGTCTCCGGATTGCAGTTCACCATGATCGTCTCGTAGCCCGCGTCCGAAAGCGCAATCGCCGCGTGCACGCAGGAGTAGTCGAACTCGATGCCCTGACCGATCCGGTTCGGTCCACTGCCCAAGATCAACACCGCCGGCTTCTGCCGGGGGGCGACCTCGGTTTCCAGATCGTAGGAGCTGTAGTGGTACGGCGTCCGGGCTGCGAATTCAGCCGCACATGTGTCCACGGTCTTATAGACCGGACGGATCCCGAGCGCCCACCGGACACCTCGCACGACATCTTCACTGAGGTGCCGGATGGACGCGATCTGAGCGTCGGAGAAGCCGTGCCGCTTCGCCAGCCGGAGCACCTCAGCGGTCAGCTCGGGGGCGTCCTTGATCATCTCGGCGACCTCGAGCAGCAGCATCAGCTGATCAAGGAACCATGGATCGATCTTGGTCGCGTCGTGCACCCGCTCCGGCGTCGCCCCGGCACGCAGAGCCTGCATCACCACGCCCAGCCGCCCATCGTGAGGCCGCGCCGCCCGCTCGAGCAGCTCCGCTACCACGGGCTCCGAGCCTGTCGAATGATCGCTCACCGACGCTCCGTCAAGCTCGGGGATCGGAGTCGAGAAGTTGAAGGGTGCCTTGGGATCCTCGAGGCTGCGCAGGGCCTTCCCGAGGGCTTCGGTGAAGTTGCGGCCCATGGCCATGGCCTCGCCGACGCTCTTCATGTGCGTGGTGAGGGTCGAATCGGCCGCCGGGAACTTCTCAAAGGCGAACCGCGGCACCTTCACCACGACATAGTCCAGGGTCGGCTCAAAGCTCGCCGGAGTTTTCTCGGTGATGTCGTTCGGAATCTCGTCCAGGGTGTAGCCGATCGCCACCTTGGCGGCGATCTTCGCGATCGGGAAGCCGGTTGCCTTGGAGGCGAGCGCGGACGATCGCGAGACTCGCGGGTTCATCTCGATCACGATCATGCGCCCGTCAACCGGGTTGACCGCGAACTGGATGTTGCAGCCGCCGGTCTCGACTCCGACGGCCCGGATGATGCCGATAGCGACGTCCCGCATCCGCTGGTACTCCCGGTCGGTCAGCGTCATTGCCGGCGCCACAGTGATCGAGTCACCGGTATGGACGCCCATCGGGTCGAGATTCTCGATCGAGCAGACGATCACGACGTTGTCGGCCCGATCCCGCATCACCTCGAGTTCGTACTCCTTCCAGCCGAGGATCGATTCCTCGATCAGCACCTCGGTGGTCGGACTGGCGGCCAGTCCGGCGCCGGCGATCCGGCGAAGATCGGCCTCGCCGTAGGCGAATCCGGAGCCGACTCCGCCCATCGTGAAGCTCGGCCGTACCACCAGCGGATAGCCAAGATCATCGGCGGCGGCGAGTACGTCGTCGAGCGCATGGCAGATGCGGCTGCGCGCCACTTCTGCGGGACCGCCCTCGATCCCGATCAGACCCTCAACAACCGACTTGAACTGCTCGCGGTTCTCACCGCGCTGAATGGCCTCGATCGAGGCGCCGATCAGCTCGACACCGTAGCGTTCGAGCACGCCACCCTCGTGCAGCTCGACCGCTGTGTTGAGCGCCGTCTGGCCGCCCAGGGTGGCCAGCAACGCGTCGGGCCTTTCGATGGCGATGACCTGCTCGACGAATTCGGCCGTGATCGGCTCGACATAGGTGGCGTCGGCGAATTCTGGATCAGTCATGATCGTCGCCGGGTTCGAGTTGACCAAGATCACCCGGAAACCGTCCGCTTTGAGGACACGACACGCCTGGGTCCCTGAATAGTCGAACTCGCACGCCTGGCCGATGACGATCGGACCCGAACCAATGACCAAGATCGACTTGATGTCCTCCCGCTTCGGCATTTAGGTGCCCTCAGCCTGTCGATTGGCGCCGGCGGTGGACATCACATCGACAAATCGATCGAACAAGTAGCCGGCGTCGTGCGGGCCGGCGGCCGCCTCGGGGTGGTATTGCACTGAGAAGCCGAGCACCCGGCCTTCGTCGTTCCGCAGCTCCAACCCCTCGATGACCTGATCGTTGAGTCCGACATGGCTCACCCGAGCGAGGCCGTACGGCGTTCGTACGTCGGTATCCAGCGGTGCGTCAACCGCGAAGCCATGGTTGTGGGCGGTGACCTCCACCCTCCGCGTCCGCAGGTCCATCACCGGTTGGTTGATGCCGCGGTGCCCGTAGCCCAGCTTGTACGTGCCGAAGCCGAGGGCGCGGCCGAAGAGCTGGTTGCCGAAACAGATGCCAAAGAAGGGAATGCCTGCCGCCAGCACCTGCTGCAGCAGGGCGATCTGGCTGGTAGCCGCCTCAGGGTCGCCGGGACCGTTCGAGAAGAAGACCCCGTCAGGGGCAATTGCCTCGATTTCGGGGAACTTCGTGGTGGACGGCACCACGTGCACGTCGATGCCCCGCTCCGCCATCCGGAACGGCGTCCGGGACTTGATTCCGAGGTCGACGGCAACCACCCGGAAGCGTCGCTCACCATCGGCAGCAATCACGTACGGCGCGCTCGTCGTGACCTCGTCGGCCAGGTGTGCGCCCTGCATGGCCGGGGCAGCCTTGACCCGCTCCAGCAACCTCTCCGGATCGGACTCGACGCTCGACACCGCGACGCGCATCGCCCCACGCTCGCGAAGATGGCGAGTCAGGGCACGGGTGTCGACGTCACACATCCCGACGATGCCCTGCGCCCGCAGCTCGGCATCCAAGCTTCGTCGCGATCGCCAGCTTGACGGCACGCGTGCCGCATCTCGAATCACATAGCCGGCGACCCAGATCTGGCCGGATTCGTCGTCTTCGTCGTTCCACCCGGTATTGCCGATGTGCGGGGCCGTCGCGATCACCACCTGCCGGTGGTAACTCGGGTCCGTCAGCGTCTCCTGGTAACCCGACATCGCCGTGGCGAAGACCGCCTCGCCTACCGTCTCGCCGATCGCCCCGAACGCGTGACCACGGAAAGTCTGGCCGTCTTCGAGAACCAGGAGCGCGGGCGGTGACTGAATACCGGTGGATGAGGGCGGGCTCGAATCGGCTGCGAGCATGACCGTCCTTTCCTGCCTCACTGGACAGGTCTTAAAGGGTGGCTGATCGCGTCGAAGGCTACCACCCACCGGCCCGGTCGGACGCCAGGTGAAGCTCAGCGGCAAGCCTCGTGCTGGTTGATCTGGACACCTCCCGCGGGCCCATCGCCGATTCACTAGCCTGAACCGGTCGGTTCGCACTCTTCCGAAAGGCCACTCATGCAGGCAAGGCAGCGCGAGTTCTCCGCCGCCGGCATCGCCATGACGGCCACCTTCGTCGGTGTCATCGCGGCAATGGGCCTGGTCCCGGCCTTGTCTGTACCCGGCTTCAGCGTGCCGATCACCATTCAGTCGATGGGGGTCATGCTCGCGGGGTCGATCCTGGGCCGGTGGCGGGGAGCCGCTGCGGTGACGATCTTTCTGATCCTGGTGGCTCTCGGGCTACCACTGCTGTCGGGCGGGCGCGGCGGCTTGGCCGTCTTCTTCGGGCCGAGCGTCGGATTTCTGCTCGGCTTTCCGGTCGCCGCCTTTGTGATCGGGTGGCTTTTCGAGCGGCTCAGCGCGCCTAGGTCCCTCCCCCGCTGTATCGCGGTGAATGTCCTCGGCGGCATCGTCGTCTTATATGCCTTCGGCACCGTGGGCCTCGCCCTGGTCACCCAGGTGTCGCTTGGCGCGGCCATCATCGCGAGCTGGATCTATCTGCCCGGCGATCTGGCCAAGGCGGTGGCCGCAGCCGTGGTCGCGCGAGGTGTCCACCAAGCGTTGCCCGGACTGCTGATCGACCGGTCAGAGCGTGAACCGTCGCCACTTGCCGCCTAATAGCGGATACGAGGTTCCGACGCTTCAGGACTGTCCGGATCCGGTGGCTGCCCTGCTTGCAGCTCATCGTGCTGGCGGCCTCGTGTCGCTGCGCACCTCCGGTACGACAGGCCGGCCGCGGGAGGTTATCCGGACGGCGTCCTCCTGGGTGGACAGCTTTCCCGTTGTAGCTCAGCTCATCGGCCTGGAGGGAGGCAGTCGAGTCTGGGTACCAGGGCCGCTAAGTGCGACCATGAACCTCTACGCCGCGGCGCTGGCGACCTATCTGGGGGCATCGCTGGTCGACAGCGTCTCCAGGGCGAGCCACGCCTTCCTGACCCCCACCGGACTCATCCAGTTGCTCGCGGAACCGGCGCCTCAGGACCTGCGTGTGATCATCGCCGGAGACCGGCTCGGGATCGGGCTTGCTGACCGCGCCGCGGCGCGGGGATGGCGGATCAACCATTACTACGGCGCGGCACAGCTGTCGTTCGTCGCCTGGGGCAGAGACGAGGCCAGCCTCCGCCCGTTCCCGGAGGTGGCCGTCGAGGCCCGAACTGACGGCCGCCTCTGGGTCAGCTCACCATGGCTGTGCGAGCAAGTGATCGCTCCAGAGGAGGCGCCGTCAGCCTTTCAGGTGGAAATCGAGGCTGGCACCGGACGTCGATGGGCCACCGTGGGGGACCGTGGCCGTCTAGCCGTCGACGGTCGAGTAGTGGTCCTGGGTCGCGACGATGTCATCCTCACTGGCGGCGCCACCGTGCTCGTCGGCGACGTCGAGGCGGTCCTGCGGCCAGCGGCGCGTGGTGAGGTGTGCCTCGTACCGCAGCCGCATGATCGGCTGGGTTCGGTGGTGGTTGCGGTCTGCACCGACATCGAGGACCTCGGCAGACTTGCCGGCCATGCCCGTACGAGCCTCGCTGGCCCGTTCCGCCCGCGGCGCTGGCTGCACCGGCCCGAGCTGCCGCTGACCGCCGCCGGGAAGGTCGACCGGACTGCCCTTACTCGTTGGGTGGCACAGCCGCGCGGCGATTCCGGCCACCCCTCCGAGGTCGCGGACGATCGGCTTGGGTCGGTGTAATGGCCGACAGTGGGTCGAGCGTGGCCATTGTCGCTGCACGGCGGACGCCGATCGGTACGGCGGGACATGGGCTGGCCAAGCTCACCGCGGCGGATCTGGCCGCGGCCACGCTCGAAGCCGTGGCGGAGGACCTGAGTTCGTTGGGCATCGATGACGACCCGGACGAGGTTGTGCTCGGAAATTGCCTCGGTCCCGGAGGGAACGTAGCGCGCGTCGCAACGCTACAAGCCGGTCTGCCGGCCACCGTGCCGGGACTCACCGTCGATCGGCAGTGCGGCAGCGGCCTGGCAGCAGTCGGGATTGGGGCGTCTCTTGTCAGCTCCGCTTCCCACTCCAGCACGCTCATCCTGGCCGGTGGTGTCGAATCGGCGTCGACGGCACCCTGGCGCTTTTGGCCGCCGGTCGACGGATCACCACCGCAGCGCTACGAGCGCGCCCCGTTCGCGCCCGCTGAGCTCGGTGATCCAGACATGGGCGAGGCCGCCGACCTGCTTGCTGCGCAGGCAAATATCAGCCGGAAACGCCAGGATGCGTACGCGGCTCGCTCCCACATGTTGGCCGTCGCGGCTCGCCAGCAAGGCGCTTACGACGAAGAGGTCATACCGGTCGGTGGTCTGACAGGCGACGAGCGGCCACGCGCGGGGCTTAGCCCCGAGCGCCTCGCCAGATTGAAGCCTGCCTTCCGGGACAGTGGCACGGTCACCGCTGGCAACTCCTGCGGAGTCAGTGACGGCGCAGCCGTGGTGGGACTCATCGCCGAGGCCAGACGGCGCCAGCTTGGCTTGCCCGGCCTGCGGCTGGTGGCCACCGCGACCGCTGGAGTCGATCCGCGGCGGCCCGGGCTTGGCATCGTTCCGGCGGTCCAGCAGGCCCTCGCCCACGCCGGGCTGACGCTGGCTGAGATCGATGTGCTCGAGTTCAACGAGGCGTTTGCCGGCCAGATCCTCGCCTGCACCGATCGTCTTGGCCTCGACCCCGAGCGCCTCTGTCGTCAAGGCGGCGCCCTCGCGCTCGGACATCCCTGGGGTGCATCCGGCGCCGTGCTAGTGGTCCGGCTGTTCAGCCAGCTGGTTCGTGCGGAGTCCGGGCGCTACGGCCTGGCTGCGATCGCGGTCGGCGGCGGACAGGGCGTCGCCACGGTGGTCGAAGCATGCCGCTGATCGAGGTGATCGGCGTCTCCCACAGCTATCCGCACGGTACGGGTCGCCGGCAAGTCTTGCGCGATGTGTCCGTCGCCATGCCAGAGTCGAGGGTCGGCGTCATTGGCGCCAACGGTTCAGGTAAGTCCACATTCGCGCGGCTGCTCAATGGTCTCGTCGTCCCCGAGGTCGGTCGGGTGCTCGTCGACGGTCACGACACTCGGCGGGAGGGCCGAACCGTACGCCGGCTGGTCGGCTTCTGCTTCACCGATCCGGACGCGCAAATCGTCATGCCCACCGTGCGCGAAGACGTCGGCTTCGGGCTGCGACGGCGAGGAGCCGGAGCAGATCAGACCACCGAGCGGATCGATCGGACGCTGGCCGAATTCGGACTGGCTGATCACGCCGACCACGCTGCGCATCTGCTGTCGGGCGGCCAGAAGCAGCTGTTGGCCCTGGCCTCGGTCCTCGTGACGGAGCCCGCAGTGTTGATCATGGACGAGCCCACCACGCTGCTCGACCTGCGCAACGCCGAGGCGGTCGGACGGATCGTTGCCTCGCTCCCCCAGCAGGTCATCTTGCTCACCCACCACTTGGACCTGCTCAAAGGCTTCGACCGCGTGCTGGTCTTCGACGGGGGGCGCATTGTGGCCGACGAGGCGCCGGCGGCGGCGATCGCCGCCTACCGGGAGCGGATGCGGTGAGCTTCGTCACGACGTATCTGCCGGGTCGTTCGGCGATCCACCGGCTGCCCGCCGGCCTCAAGCTGGCGGTCCTGGCGGCGACGGGCGTCGCCCTGGCGATTCTCGATCAATGGTGGGGCCCGGTGGCCTTGCTCGGTGTCGTGCTGGCCTGTTACCCGTTGGCTGGAATGCCGGTTCGGACCATTTCCGCGCAATTGCGTTCGATGGGCTGGGTCCTGCTCGCTGTCGGAGTCTTTCAGCTGATCGTCTCGGGATGGCGATCCATGGTGGACGTGCTCGTCACGGTCGTCGTCATGGTGCTCGCCGCCGGTTTGATATCCCTCACCACCAGCATGGAGGCACTCACTGAGTTTCTGATGCGGATCTTGCGACCGCTGGGTCGTTTCGGCGTGGCGCCCGATCGAACGGCGCTGCTGATCTCACTCAGCGTTCGCTCGGTTTCTGTGATTGCGGGTCTGGCCCAGGAAGTCCGAGACGCACAACGCGCTCGAGGTCTGGGCCGGAGCCCGCGGGCTTTCGCCGTACCGCTGCTCGTCCGGTCGCTACGCCACGCTCAGGCACTCGGCGACGCTCTGGTCGCCCGTGGTTTTGACGACTGAGAAATTCCTACTCAGCCCGACTTGGTGGCCACCACAGTCCCGAGGACGCCGTTGACGAACGCTGGGGACTCGTCGGTTGACAGTTCGCCCACCAACGCGACGGCCTCCGCCACGGCCACTGGATCGGGAACGTCCAGGTAATCGATCTCCAGCACAGCGATGCGCAGCGCGATGCGATCAACCCGGGGCATCCGCGGGAGGCTCCAGCCACGGACAACGGCAGCCGAAATCCGGGCGTCGATTTCTCTCGCATGCTGCACAACGCCGCGGACCAGGGTCGCGGTGTAGTCCCGCACAGGCGGACCGTCGTCAGCCGACCGCTCCTCCAGGGTGTGCAGTGGATCGGAGCCGCGGAGCTCAGCTTCGAAGAGAACGTCCAGCGCTCGCTTGCGCGCCTTGCTTCGCGACGACGTTCGAGCACGCGATCCGTCAGAAGGAGAAGCTGGCCTGGTCATCGGACTCTTGTGCTACGCGTGGCACGCTGCGTCAGCTGCCGACGCGGCCAAGATACTCGCCGGAACGGGTATCGACCCTGACCTTCTCGCCCGTGGTGAGGAATAGTGGCACCTGGATCTGCAAACCGGTTTCGACAGTCGCCGGCTTTGTGCCGCCGGTGCTGCGATCTCCCTGCAGGCCGGGTTCGGTGTAGGTCACCTCGAGCTCCACCGATGCGGGCAGGTCGAGGTACAGCGGCGTGCCTTCGTGCAAGGCGACCGTTGCCATCTGCCCTTCCAGCAGAAAGTTCTTCGCCTCGCCGACGGTCTGGTCGGCGATCGACAGCTGGTCGTAGGTGGTGGTGTCCATAAATACGAAGCCCGATCCGTCGTGGTAGAGGTACTGCATCTCGCGCCGGTCGACGTTGGCCGTATCGACCCTGGTATCAGAGTTGAACGTCCGGTCGACGACCTTGCCGGAGAGCACATGCTTCAGCTTGGTGCGGACGACCGTGTTGCCCTTGCCCGGTTTGTGGTGCTGGAACCACAACACCGACCAGAGCTGGCCATCCAGGTCCAACACCATGCCGTTCTTCAGATCGTTCGTCGACGCCACGTATGACTTCCCTCTTTCCGTCTGCCCTGCGTCGGGCAGCGGCCCAGTTTAGACCACCAGAGACCTGCCCTCAGACCACCGAGAACCCGTCGGGAAGCGGTGCCCGATTCGTCAGCGCGCGGATGAGCTCCAGGCCACGGCCCTGCAGGACGGCCGCTCCGGCAGCCACCTCGGCCACCTCCGACAGCACCGTATCGCCGTAGTCGGGAGCCGGCAGCTTGGCCGCAGCGGCGATGTCCAGGCCATGCACGACGAGTTCCAAGGTCCGGGTCGACAGATAGGTGCGCAGCCGCATTCCCCCGGCCACGGTGGTGATCAACGGATTTTCGGCTCGCTCGACAACGGCGAGCACGCGCGGTACCAGGGCCTGGATAGCCGCGACTGGGTCGTCCCCCAAGGCGCGACCAGCCTCACGTCCTCGGCCCGCCACGGCCGCCGGGTCGACGTTAGAGATCCCGGCGTAATAGGCGGCCGCGCTCACCACGTCCTCGCGGTCGGCCGGTTGGCTGAGGTAGGTCTCCACGGTGATCAAGGATCGGCTGGTGTGCCCTACCAGCGCTCGCAGGTCCCACTCGCCCAGCCCCGGACCGTCCCACGCGTCGGCCGGAACAGCGCGTACCAGTTCAACGAACGCCTGAGCCGCTTCGGCGAAGGTGTCGCGGGGATCGTGGCTCACCTCACTCATGCGCGACATCTTGACATTGCAGGTGCGCCTAGCGACGACTTCGCACCGCTTACCCCCACTTGGCACCCGCTGCAGAGGGTGTGAAGACCGGGTTACTGGTGCGAAGTGGTGGCGGTTAGCTGTTTGATGCGCTCACGACGGACGCGTACGCCTCGCGCAGCAGGTCCTCCGGCGGACCCGCCAGAATCTCGGCGCTGGTCAGTCCGTTCAAGATCACGAAGCGGAGTGTGGAGCCGCGAGCTTTCTTGTCCACCGCCATGGTGGCGAGCAAGTCGTCGAAGGCGTCCCCCCGATACGTCACGGGCAAGCCGATCGCCGCGAGGATCGATCGGTGGCGGGCAGCGGTCGCGTCGTCCAGCCTGCCGGCGAGACGCGACAACTCGGCGGCGAAGACCATGCCGATGCTGATGGCTTCGCCGTGGCGCATCCGGTAGCCCTCGCGCCGCTCGATCGCGTGGCCAAGCGTATGGCCGTAGTTGAGCAGCTCACGGCCGACCTCGCTGCCGGTTGAGGTTGTCTCCCGCAGATCGGCCGATACGACGCCGGCCTTGACCCGGATCGACCTCTCGATCAGCTCCCGCAGCACCGCGGAATCCGCGGTCGTCGCCGCTGTGGGGTTCTCTTCCAGGAGTTCCAGGATCCGTGGGTCGGCGATGAATCCACACTTGATCACCTCAGCCAGGCCGGCGACCAGGTCGTCGTGATGCAGGGTGGCGAGCGTGTCAAGATCACAAATCACTCCGGCCGGCTCATGGAACGAGCCGACGAGATTCTTTCCTTCCGCGGTGTTGATGCCGGTCTTGCCGCCCACCGCCGCATCGACCATGGCGAGCAGCGTGGTGGGCATCGTGATCAGGCGAACACCACGAAGCCAGGTCGCCGCGACGAAGCCAGCCAGATCCGTGGTCGAGCCGCCACCCACCCCCAGCACGGCGTCGGAACGGGTGAACCCGGCCGTTCCGAGCACCGACCAGCAGTTGGCGGTTACATCGGCCGTCTTGGCAGCCTCGCCGTCGGGTACATCGATGCGCACCGGCTCCAGGCCAGCCTCGGCCAGCAGGCGCTCGAGATCTTCACCAAGCTTGATCATGGTGGGTGGGTGGACGACGGCCACCCGTTGGACATCCGCGCCGAGCAGCGGCAACACCTGGTTGAGCAGGTCACGGCCGATGACCACCTCGTACGGGCGTTCGGCGCGGACCGGGATCCGGGTCTCGGTCATTCCTCGGGGGGCCAGATCCGGACGATGGCGTCGACGACCTCCTCGGGTCTGGCGTCGTCCGTGTCGACCCGCGCGCCGGCCACCTCTTGGTACAGCGGCGTCCGCTCGCCGAGTAGCTTGATCAGCCGGCCGCGGACGTTCCCGAGCAGCAGTGGGCGCGCGGTGTCGAGGCCTACCCGGTGAAGGGCGGCCGGCACGCCAACCCGGAGCCACACAACCTGGTGGTCCTGCAGGGCCTTGCGGGTGGCCGCTGAGAGCACGGCGCCGCCGCCGAGTGCCAGGACACCCGGCCGTCGAAGCAGTTCGGCCGTCGTCTCCTCCTCGAGTTTCCGAAAGGCGGGCTCGCCGTCATCGGCGAAGATTTCCGCGACCGATTTTCCGGTGCGTTCCTCGATCACCGCGTCCACATCGACGAAATCCATGCCCAACCGCTCGGCCAGCAGGGCGCCCACGGTCGACTTCCCTGACCCGGGAGCACCGACCAGGACGATCGGCCCGACCCGGTTGGAGTGGGACGTCACACGGTCCGACCCATTGACGACCGCGCTTCGACAGGCTCAGAACGGGACTCTTCGACAGGCTCAGGACGCGGCCTGTCGACGAGCTTTGGTTGCGACCCTTCGACAGGGCCAGGGCGGGGCGACTGGAGAAGCTCACGAGTCGCTTTCGGTTCAGCGCTCGGATGGTTGGCGGTCATGACTGAGGCGAACGTACCTGGAGGCCTCGATCAGCCAGCTGCTTGAGGTAGCTCTCGTAGTTGCGCCGGGTCTCCCCCACCGAATCGCCACCGAACTTCTCGAGGCTCGCATTGGCGAGGACCAGCGCGACCATAGCCTCAGCCACCACGCCGGCGGCCGGCACGGCGCAGACGTCGGAGCGTTGATGATGGGCCACGGCCGCTTCACCAGTGGCCGTGTCGACGGTGCGAAGTGCCCTCGGCACGGTGGAGATCGGTTTCATCGCTGCCCGAACCCGCAACACCTCGCCGGTGCTCATCCCACCTTCGGTCCCGCCGGATCGATGGGACGCCCGGCCGATGCCGTCATCACCGGCCACGATTTCGTCGTGGGCGGCGCTGCCCCTACTGCGCGCCACCGTGAACCCGTCGCCGACCTCGACGCCCTTGATCGCCTGAATGCCCATCAGCGCAGCCGCCAGCTGAGCATCCAGCCGCCGGTCCCAATGCACGTGCGATCCCAGACCCGGAGGCACACCCCAGGCCACCACCTCCACGACCCCGCCGAGCGTGTCCCCGTCCTTCTGGGCGAGCTCAACCTCGGTGATCATGGCTGCACTGGTGTCGCGATCGAAGCAGCGCACTGGGTCCTCGTCGATCAGGTCCCGGTCGGCGAAGGTCGGCACGATCCCGGCTGGGGCGGCCACCGTTCCGATCTCGACGACATGGCTGAGCACGGTGACACCGAAGGCCTGATGCAGGAAGTTCGTCGCCACCCGACCGAGAGCCACCCGGGAAGCCGTCTCTCGGGCGCTCGCGCGCTCGAGGATGGGCCTTGCCTCGTCGAAGTCGTACTTCTGCATGCCCACAAGGTCGGCATGGCCAGGACGGGGCCGCGTCAGCGCGGCGTTGCGGGCCTGACCTTCGAGCGTCTCCGGATCCACGGGGTCGGCGGCCATCACCGTCTCCCACTTGGGCCACTCGCTGTTCGCGATCTGAATGGCGACCGGACCACCCTGAGTGTGACCGTGCCGGACGCCGCCCAGGATGGTCACCGCATCGGCCTCGAATTTCATCCGCGCCCCTCGGCCGAAACCCAGCCTCCGTCGAGCAAGGGCCTCGGCCAGGTCTTCGCTGGTGAGGCGGACATGCGCCGGCAAGCCTTCAAGGGTCGCCACCAGGGCGGGGCCGTGCGACTCACCCGCAGTCAGCCATCGGAGCACGAAGCGAGTCTGTCACGCTCAGGCCGCCGAGCCACGTCCATACCGGCCGGCCGTCGCCAAAGTGCTGGCGAAACGACGCCTCAATGGCGTCAGACCTATCGCAGGGATGTAGTTACTCAGGTCAGAGTCCGGGCTGCCAAAGCCGCCCGACCAGCGGCGTAGAGGATGTCGGCCGACACCGTACGGCCGGTCATCAGCTCGATCTGACCCAGCGCCTGCCCGACGAGCAGGTCCAGACCGTTGATGACGCTGGCACCAGCCTGCTGCGCAGCCCCGGCCAGAGCCGTCGGCCAGGGATCGTAGCTGACGTCGAAAACGATTGGCGCGCTATGGGCGATAGCAACCGCGGTCGGATCGACTGCCGTGGACGTTACCGTCGAGATGAGCAAATCTGCGGCCGGCGGCTCAGCACCCCAGGGCAGGACCTGTACGCCCAGCTGCAGCGCTGATCCGAGAGTTTCGAGCTGCTCGGCCTTGCTCATGGTTCGAGCCATGATGGTGAGATTGCGCGCACCCAGTTGCTTCGCCGACAGAACCGCCGAACGTGCCGTCGCCCCTGACCCGAGAATCGTGACCCGCAGAGGGGGTCCGGCGTCCAGCTGCTGAACCGCCCACACCAGTCCGCCGATGTCTGTGTTGTAGAGCCTCCGGCGGAGGCCGTCGAAGATCAACGTGTTGGCCGAGCCGGCGAACCTGGCGAGCGAGTCGACGTCCCCCAGCTCTAGAGCCGCCGATTTCAGCGGCATGGTGAGGCTCAGCCCACGCCAGTTGTCGGTGCATCCGGCGACGAAGTCGGCCAGCTGATCTTCAGTCACGTCAAACCGGTCGTACGTCCAACCGGTCAGCCCGAGCTCGGCGTAGGCCGCGCGATGAAGGGCTGGAGAGAGGGAATGCGAGATCGGTGAACCGAGGACCGCGCATCGCCAACCGGCATCGCTGAGCGCAGCAGCGCCGTCAGCTGTCACAGCGGCCCGGATGAGACTGGCACCAATTCTGGAACTCTTGCCGGATCTTCTCGAAGTCCTTCTCGTTGGTAGCGAACTTCGTCTCTCCGGTGTCCAAGTTGACGGTCACGAAGTAGAGCCACTTGCCGTTTGCCGGGTTGGCGGCCGCCTCGAGTGACGCCTTTCCCGGTGCCGAGATCGGGCCGGGCGGCAGGCCTTTGTACCGATAGGTGTTGTACGGCGACTTGCTTGCTCGATCCTTGGGTGTTGTGGTCGTGGTCGTCAGCCTCTCCGCGTAAGTCACGGTGGAATCGAATTCCAACGGCATGTCCTCCGCTAGCCGGTTGTAGACCACGCGCGCCACCTTGTCCCGGTACTCGTCCTTGTTGACCTCACGTTCGATGAGACTCGCGATGATCACCAGGTCATACGGCGACCGCTTGAGCTTGTTGGCGGAAGCCTCCAGCCCGATCTGTTGCGCCACGAACTTGTACTGGTCGACCATCTGGCGAAGGGTCGACGTAGCGGTCGCCTCGGCGGTGAGCTCATAGGTGTCAGGGAAGAGGAACCCCTCCGGCTTGTTGTTCGCATACCGGGGCAGCCCCAGCTTCGTCGGCTTCTTCAGGGCCGCTTCGTACGCTGATTTCTTGATCTTGGTGCCCTTGACCAGCGCATCGACTTGGGCGGTGAGCCGGAGACCTTCAGGGATCGTGAACTGCAGTCTCACCCGAGAGCCACCCGGATTGATCAGCAGGCTCAGGGCGTCAGTGGCTTTCATCTGAGTTTTCATCAGATAGCGACCGGCCTGCACGCTGGTCGCGCGTTCCTCCGCGTCGACTGCCTCGTTCCAGGCCTTGAGCGATTTCACGACGTCGGCGTCGACCAAGATGCCGCCGATCTCGTCGAGCGAGGCACCGTCGGGAATGGTCAGCGTGATGGCAGCCTTGCCCGGGCCGGGATAGTCCGGGACCTCCCCGAACCCCTGCATGAAGCTGGAGGTCCTGTCGTAGACGAAGTAACCCCCGAAGATCAACACGGCGGCGGCCACCAGGACGGCGAGACAGCTCTTGGTCTGATAGGCGATCTTCTTGGCGGGACTCGGCTTGAGCTCCGGGTCCAACATCTGTGTCACGCTGTGCAGATCTCCTGTAGGTCAGCGGCGGCGGGGAGCTCTTTGAGCGCCGTCGGCGCGCTCCATCGGTCAGCCAGGCCCTGCCGATACTAACTCCCCCGGTGGCTCGTGCCTGGCTCTTTCGTAGGCCAATGCCTCCTCCAGGATGACGACAGCGGCTGCGGCGTCGATCGATTCGCGCTGCTGCTTAGCCCGCTTTCCACTCTCTCGCAGCCGCCCGGCGGCGGTAACCGTGGTGAGCCGCTCGTCCACGAGGCGCACGGGTATCGGGGTTGCGGCCGCCAGGCGCGCGGCCCTCTCCCGCAGTTTTCGGGCCGCAGGCCCCTCTCCCCCACCGAGCGAACGCGGCAGACCGACCACGATCTCCACGGCCTGGTGATCGGCAGCCAACGCGGCCAGTTCCGGAATTTCCGACTCGCCGGTACGTACGGTGCTCAGCGGATACGCCAAGAGCGCGTCCCGGTCGCACGCCGCCACCCCGATCCGGACGTCACCCCAATCGACGGCCAGCCGGACGCCGGACCGCATACGGCTCAAGCCTCAGACTGCAGCTTGTGGCCGATCGCATACTCCACCGCTTTCAACGCGTCCTCGGATCGGCTGCCGTCGGTACCACCGCCCTGGGCAATATCGTCCTTGCCACCGCCCCGACCCCCCAGCGTTTCGCTGGCCGTCCGCACCAATTCTCCAGCGCTCAAGCCACGGTCGCGGGCTCCCTGAGTTGTGACCACGACGATGTTCGGCTTGTCCGGCGCGCCGCCGATCACCGAAACCACCGCCGGCTGGTTCTGCACCCGATTGCGGATCTCAACGGCGAGCGTCCGCAGGTCGCCACCGGAAACGCCATCGGCACGGTGCGCGATATAACCCACGCCCCCCAGGTCGCGCGAGGTGGCGACGATGCTCGAGACATCGGAGAGCACCTGGGCGCTCTTCAGGTCGGCGATCTGCTTCTCGGCCGCCTTGAGCTGCGCCACCAG
>DASQUD010000371.1:0-3794 GCA_035641455.1 Propionibacteriaceae bacterium
CCGAGCTGCGGGCTTGGACAAGCCCGCCGGCTGCCTGACCAACTGCCTGACAATGACTCCGCCACCGGCCGCACGACACCGGACGCTCCCGCACTCTCCCCCAGCGTGGGCGCCGGCCGGAGCGTGCCTGGGCCGGGTTCACGCCGAAGCGGTCAGGCGGGGGCGGCGGGGCACTGGGCCAGCTGAGTGACCTCAAGATGTGCCTTGTTGGGGCCGGCCTGACGACAGAGTTCAGGACCGGGTGCTTACCGATCCGTCGGTGCCGCTCAACCGTGTGAGCGACGAATCCGCCTCGGATCTCTTCCCAAGCTGAGAATGCCGTGTCCCCAAGGTGTCCCAGCAGACCCCCGATCTAGCCATACGAGGCCGTCACCAGCCACGAGCCCGGCCGTGGCCCACAACAGCAGCCGTTACCAGCCCTCACCCACACGACTCCCTCGTTATGCGTTGGTCGACGGTTCGATTCCGTCAGGCGGCTCCACGCGAAAGCCCGGGTCACCGGCCTGGGCTTCGCCGTTTCCCCAGGTCAATCACAGCGCGCCAAGGGGTCCGCAAATAGTCCGCACCCCGCGCCGCGACCGCATCGTCCAGGCGACTCGCCACGGCGTCCCGATCATCCCCGAAAGGGCCCGCGTACACCTCCAGGGTCATCGACGCTGAGGCGTGACCGAGCATGCGCCGAACGGCCTTCTCGTTCGCGCCGGCCGCGATCGCCAGGGACGCTGCCGTGTGCCGTAGGTCGTGCGGAGTGATGCCGGCCACGAGCGCCAGTCGCAGACCACACGACCCGCCACCACGGCATGTACTGGTGGAACCCTCACCTCGATGCCAGGGAGTGTGCGCCGAGCCGCCGTCGGCGTCCAGGGGCAGCAAGATCTTTTCGGCCGCCACCTCGCCCGTCCGGCGGACCGTTCAACTGGTGTCAGCACTCCCGGAGCCGAAACATCTTGCCGCTGATCCCTGGACGCCGCCGCCGTCTCGGCTAGTCTCAGCATCTATCGGGTGAGGGGGAGGAATCGCGAGTCACACCTCATCACAGCGAACAGCTCGACCTTGCTCCGGGGCATGCTGCCGCTCTCTCAGACAAGCCTCTCGCGAACGAATCGCGCTCAGCGCCTCGTCTCGTACCTGGTCAAGACAACGCCGCCGGGGAACGTCTGCGTCTCCACCAGGTTCAGGTTCACCCAGGTGTCCAGCGCGGTGAAGAACGGCGTACCGCCGCCCACGAGGACCGGATGGGTGACGATCTCGTACTCGTCGATCAGCCCGGCCCGCATGACCGCTCCGGCGAGGGTTGCGCCACCGACCCTCATCGGCCCACCGTCCTCGGCCTTGAGTCGGGTGATCTCGGCGATCGCGTCGCCGGTGACCAGGCGAGTGTTCCAGTCGACTGTGTCGATCGTCGACGAGAACACGACCTTCGGTGTGTCCCGCCAGTTCCGCGCGAACTCGATCTCCGCCGGGGTGGCGTTGGGCTGCTGGTCGCCGGTCGGCCAGTGGGAACTCATGGTCTCCCACAGCTTGCGCCCGTACAACAACAGCCCGATCGCCCGCTCCTGGTCGAGCCACCACTGGAACAACTCGTCACTCGGCCCACTCCAGCCGAGGTCGTCGCCGGGCGCGGCGATGTAGCCGTCCAGGGACAGGTTCATGCCGTAGAGCAGTTTCCGCATAGCGCCGTGCCTTCCGTCAGTCGGGTCTCGAAAGACTAGACCAGCCGAGCGCAGGAAACTGACGGTGCGCAATCTGCTCACATGGACCGGCTCCCGGCCCTCGCTCAAGACTTCCAAGCCGCTCGTCCCGTACACCTTGGTTCGTGCCATGAGCGTGCCATTAGGGCGGGTGAACCACGGTCACTCGCGGCATCGGTTGATGGCTTCGCTCGCGTCTTTCCCGTGAACGCCCCTTCGCCAGGGTGAGCGAGATAGAACTCATCTGCTCACAATCGAGGCGTTGAACGGTCGCGTACTGGTGCGTGTGGTCGGTGTCGCCACGGACTCGATCCACGAACGGATCGCCGCGGACCAAGCGGACTGGGAGGAGTGGTGGCAACAGCACGGCAATGCACAAGAGGTGCGACCGCCGCGGTCAGTAGGAGAGCGGATCTTCGACTCATTGACGGTCCGCGTTGTCGATGACCGGAGCACTGAGTTCCGTTGGGTCAGCGGCAACAGCGGGGGAAGCGGTGTGGAACTTCTTTGTGAGTGGCTGTTCGAGCCGGGCATCCCGTCGGACCCTCACTGATCACTGCCAGCACTGCCCGATACCAGAATCGGTTCTGCTAGATCCCGGCCGGCGCAAGCGCCGGCCGGGTGGCGCGTGTCCTCCCAACCGTCCGGGCCGCGCCGCCATCATTTGCTGTGACGGAGTGTGTTGGGCCGGCCTGCTGGGTACCGTCGTGATCTCCCCGGGACACTAGAAGCGGTCGAGGCGGCAGCCCGCCAGCGCCGGCTCGACTGTGCCATCGGCCAGCTCCCGCGCGACCAGGCGGCCCACGGCCGGGGCGAGCGTGACCGCCGAGTGCATCACCGCCAGGTAGAGGCCGGGCACCTCGGCGACCGGGCCGATGATCGGCTCCCCGTCGGCCGGCATGGGGCGTACGCCGACCCGGGCGCTGAGCAGCTCGACGCCCGCGGCGCCGCGGAAGGTGGACCGGACGGCGGCGAGAGTCCGTTCGGGCGAGTCTGCAGCGGCAACTAGCCGGTCGGTGGCGAGCTGCCGGAGATCGAAGTCCCGGGTGTTGACCACGGTGCGGACTAGGCTGGCCGGGGCGCGGAGCGTGAAGAGCGTTGCCTGCGACGGGTCGACCGGGACACGTATGCCGATCGTCGCGCCCAGCGCGGCCGTGGCCACTCCGGCCGCGAGCACCACCGTCGCGGCGGAGAGGGGTCCTGCCGCCGTCTCGACCCCGACAACCCGACCCGCATCGTCCCGGCGGACCGCGGTGACCGGGGTGTCCGGATGTACCCGGGCGCCGTAGGCGCGGGCGCCCGCGACCAGCCGCTCGGTCACGCCCACTGGGTCGACGGCGCCGTCACTGGGTGCCCAGACGGCCCACTCCGGGGGCTGCCGCAGGGTGGGCTCAAGCGTCACCACGGTGGCCGCGTCTACGATCTCTTGCCCCGGCCCGGCCTCCGGCGCGCTGTCCTCCGCGCCCCAGGTCAGTGAGCCGGACCAGGTCACGGGGAGCCCCGGCAACTCCGTCTCGAGTCGGCGATACTCCTTCGTCGCGGTCGCCCGCAGCCCGGCGGCCGGACCGGTACGTACGCCGGACGCTCCGATCCAGGCGAACGAGTCCGCCGTCACGCCGGCGCCCGCCCGCCCGGCGTCGACTAGGGTCACGACGGCGCCGGCCCGGGCGGCGTGATAGGCCACCGAGGCGCCGACGATGCCGGCGCCGACGACGACCAGGTCTCTGCTCACCGGTGGGCTGAGCACGCTGACGACCTTACTGACCGCAGGGGCTCCGCCCCCGTACACCCGACCTTTGCTCAGGGATGGCCGTGGGCCGAGGAATGTGGACTCGACGGCGGCTCATCAGCACGCTCTACTCGGGGTCGGAGCCATCGTCTTCGTATAGTTCATCGTCGCCGCGATGACGATGGAATCCGACGACCCCCTTATGGGCAGCGCAAGATCATCAGCGATGGCAAGATCATCGCTATGGCGGCGGACAAGGCGAGAAGTGGCGACCCCTTGACCCCTTGACCCCCAGACGGCCCCGGGGGTGTTTCTGCAGTCCGAGGGATGATCATGAGCCGCAGCATTGATGAGGTCTAGAGGCCTCTGAGCTG
>DASQUD010000372.1:0-4305 GCA_035641455.1 Propionibacteriaceae bacterium
CGAAACGGTCCGTCAAACCCTTCCCCGGCTACGGAATCTTGGGCTGGGCAGCCCGGACGCGTACTCGGTCATGGCCACGGCCACCGACTATCTACCGGAGGCGATCCGTGGCTATACCAGGCTGCCGCGCCAGTGGGCGGACTCTCGGCCGATCGAGAAAGGCAAGACGTCGCTGATGCTGTTGATTGATCAGCTGGACCTGCTCGGCGCCACCATGGATGAAATCTTCGATGCTGTGGTACGGGTCGATGCCGACGCCTTGATTGCCCATGGCCGCTTCCTTCAGGAGAAGTTCGGCCACGCGTCAACGGGAGGAATGTTGAATCTCGGTGATCAGCCGGCGCCGCAGCCGCGCAGCAATCTGGACCTGCCGTGAGTCGGTTGTCGACCGGTCCGACGCCACCTCCAGCACGCAGCGTCGCACAGGCCCTGGAGCAGCTTCGCGCAGCCGCCACCGCGGCTGGTGTCGACGCACACGCCGCCGCTCGAGAAGGCGAGGCACTCGCGGCCGCAGTGGCGGAATCGGCCAGTCAGGCGTACGAGGCCTGGGGCCAGCAGACGGGACACACCGATGCGCAAGCTTTCTTCGATGCCGCTCACCGGGGCCGTCGCTGGCGAGCTGCCCCCACTGTGTTGCTCAATCAGTTGATCATGGACGGATCAGCTAGAGCCAAGACGTACGCCGAAGCCTTGGCCGAGGTCAGTCTTGCGGCTCAGCAACTCGGTGAGCCCACGCCACGCACCGCCGGCAACGCGGCGATGGCGGCCGCAGCCCAACTCGCCGCTGTAGCCCCGCCCGATCACAGCGTTACGCGCCCCGAACGGGTCAAAGGATCAGGTGATCTTGATCTGAGCAATATCGATCCGCAGACCCCCGGCGCCTTCCCTGGTCTGGGCTCAACGCATGCTGAGCCTGCCGACAGACCGGACGGAACACGGGCGTCGACGGGCAGTGCTCCGAGCCCGCCCACGGGCAGTGCTCCGAGCCCGCCGACGGGGTCTGATCGCGTCTCAGCAACCGTCGCGCAGGCCGGCGAGGATCAGGAGCTGAAGGCAACCGAAAAGCCGAAGACGCTGGAAGAGCTGCTCGCCGAGCTCGATGCACTGATCGGCCTGCGGGACGTCAAGGCCGAGGTCCACCGTCAGGTCGCCGTGCTGCGGGTCGAAGGCCTGCGCCAAAAGGCTGGGCTGAAGTCGCCAACGATCACTCGGCACCTTGTGTTCGTGGGCAACCCAGGGACCGGCAAAACCACGGTGGCCCGTCTCGTTGGTGGCATCTACCGCGCGCTGGGCTTGCTGTCGAAGGGCCAACTGGTGGAGGTCGATCGATCCGAACTGGTGGCGGGATATCTGGGACAAACCGCGATCAAGACCGCCGAGGTGGTCGCCTCGGCGGCCGGCGGGGTGTTGTTCATCGATGAGGCTTACAGCTTGGCGGGTGATCAGTACGGCACGGAGGCAGTGGACACGCTGGTCAAGGAGATGGAGGACCGCCGCGACGACCTCGTGTTGATCGTCGCGGGGTATCCAGATCCGATGGCGATCTTCATCGCCCAGAACCCCGGGCTATCGAGCCGCTTCCGGACCACCATCGAATTCGACGACTATTCCGACGACGAGTTGGTCGAGATCTTCCTCGGGATGGCGAAGGCAGCCGACTACGACGTCACCGAGGAGTGCCTTCGCCGCTACCAAATGATCTTGAGCAGCACACCGCGCGGACCGATATTCGGCAACGGACGATTTGCGCGCAATCTACTCGAAGCGGCGATCGGTCGGCACGCCTGGCGTCTTCGAGACGTCCCGGAGCCGACCATCCAGCAGCTGCGTGAGCTGATCGCAAGCGACCTCGACGAGCACGAGTCTGCTCCCGATGATCAACACGCATTCACGATTCCCTTCGTTGAAAAGGATCCGGTGTCAGTCTCGAACGATCATCAAGACGCGGCGTCGGTTGATCACGCGTCAGGCAGGAAAACGGCTACGCCCGCCGCCGGACAATCCGAACAGGACGAGCGAGCAGCTGACGAGGAGACAGCATGAGCCAGCCGACTTCACCGCCTGGCGCCGTGTCGACCGCTCCCCAACCGTCCCCAGCCGCCGTCGGCACCGCGCCTCCCTCAGGTGGGGCGGCCGTGCCAGCTGCTCCGACTCCACCTGCCCGGCAACGCCGCCGAAGCACCCCACAGCGCCTGCGGCTGCTCAGCAGCGGCGTCATCCTGGCCAGCCTGATCTTCGGCGTCGTTGGCGCACTGATCTTCAGCTATGTCGCCTTCTCGCTGAATCGGGCCGAAGCCAATACCGCGCAGCTGATCCGGGTGCAGAAGATCCAGACCGACCTGCTGACGGCCGACGCCACGGCGTCCAACGCTTTCTTGGTGGGCGGCCTCGCGCCGCCCGCTCAGCAAGCAACGTACGAGCAGGCTATCGACGAAGCCAGTGCCTTGATTGCTGAGGCCGCGCGCGCGCAGCCTGCCGACGGAGCGGCGTTGTCCGCGCTCAATGACGAGGTTGTCAGCTACGCCGGCACGGTCGAACAAGCGCGGGCGAACAATCGGCAGGGTCTACCGGTGGGCGCCCAGTATTTGCGGATCGCGAGCGCCGAGCTCCGCACCGTTGCCTTACCGATCTTGACAAATCTGGTCGAGGCGAACACCACCCGAGCCAACAACGCCATGGACGTTCAAGCCCCCGCAGCGGTCTTCGCGATCCTCGGAGTTCTGCTGCTCGCGGGTTTGATCCTGGCTCTGGTCTGGCTGGGGCGGACCTTCAAGCGCTGGGTCAACACAGGGCTGCTGGCCGCTGCCGCCGTGGTGCTGGCGACCCTTGTCAGCGGGACGATCGGGTTGGCGACCACCAGCGGCGGAGTCTCCGACTTGCAGTCCGGCTCGTTCACCCGGCTGACCCTGGTCTCGCAGGCTCGCATCGAGGCGAACAATGCCAAGTCGAATGAGAGCCTGACCTTGATCGCCCGAGGCTCGGGCGCCGCCTTCGAGCAGGCGTGGCAGAGTTCGGCCGGCCAAGTTCAGGCGAACCTCGACCGGGCGCAGAATCCCGAACTTGGCCAGCTGTGGCAGGACTACGCAAAGGTTCATACGGAGATTCGTGAGCTGGACGACAGCGGAAAGTGGGACCAGGCAGTGTCTCGAGCGACCGGATCGGGCAAGGACTCGGCGAACGCCCGATTCAGCGCGTTCGACACATCCGCCACCACCTTCATCGACGAGATGGCGAACGTGACCAGGGACGGGCTGCGTGGACCTCGCATCGGCCTCGTCATCGGTGCCGTGTTGATCTTCGTCGCGGGTATCGCCGCCGCACTGGTGGGTCGGCGGGGGGTAGCGGAACGGTTGCGGGAGTACCGGTGAAGACCAACATCCGCCCGTCGGCCCTCGTTCTGGGTCTGCTGTTGCTGTGCCTGCTCTCCGGCTGCTCAGTCTTTCGGTACGAAGCCACCCCACTGCCCGCTCCGCCCAGCAGCTCCCCCACGACGCCCAGCTCCGGCAATGCTCCTGCGAGCTGTGACAACGCACTGGCTTCCTACCAGCCAAGCGGTGCACTGCCCAAGGCTGGTGACATGCCCAAGGGATCCACCATGCGCAAGATCCAAGACCGCGGCAGGCTGGTCGCGGGCGTATCGGCAGACACCTACCTGCTGGCGGCGCGCAACCCGCTGACCGGCAAGATCGAGGGCTTCGACATCGACATGGTGAAGGCCGTCGCCCAGGCGATCTTCGGTGACGAGAACGCCTACCAGCTCAGGGTGATCACCGCTGCCCAGCGGATCCCCGCCCTGCAGGATGGCGAGGTGGACATCGTGGCCCGCAATATGACGATCAACTGTGAGCGCTGGAAGCAGATCGCCTTCTCCACTGAGTACTACCGGTCCGGCCAGAAGATTCTGGTACGCAAAGGCTCCAAGGCGAATTCGCTCAGCGACCTTGGCGGTCAGAAGGTGTGTGCTCCGCGGGGCACGTCGAGCATGGACAACCTGATGAGGCTGGCGCCCAAGGCCATCCCGGTTGGCGCCGACAGCCACACGGGATGCTTGGTGCTCTTTCAGCAGGCCGAGGTGGCCGCGATCACCGGGGACGACACGGTGCTGGCCGGCTTGGCCGCACAGGACCCGTACGCGGTGGTGCCGGACCAGAAGGCCTTCACGGCGGAGCCCTACGGGCTCGGTATCCCGGCCAAGAATGTCGACTTCGTCCGGTTCGTCAACGCTCGGTTGGCACAGTTGCGCTCGAACGGGGACTGGACCGACATCTACAACCGCTGGCTCAGGGCCCCGCTTGGGCCAGCACC
>DASQUD010000373.1:0-5039 GCA_035641455.1 Propionibacteriaceae bacterium
GATCATGGGGTTCTGCACGTTGTACAGGCCGTAGGCGTCGCGGAACGCCGCACGCAGCGTGGCTGGGCTGGCCATGTCGCCACCGATAACCTCTGCGCCGAGCGCAGCCAATCGCAAGGCCCGCTTGCCACCCGGCTTCTGTGTGAGGGCACGAACCCGCCAACCATCAGACAGCAGGTGTCGGGCCACAGCGCCGCCCTGGCGTCCGGTAGCTCCAGTCACTACCACGATCCGCTGGCTGGCCGCCATCTCATCCTCCGGTGATGCCACATGTCGGCGTCGATGCAAGTATCGCGCCGTCAGCCGGCGTGGCGGCCAAACCTTATGACCTATAACGAACCCCGGGTCCTCAGCCCGGGAGCCAACGGACGTATTGAAGTCACTCGGAATGCCACCGCGATTGACCGAAGCCCCAAAGGACACGACTCATCTGTCGCGCATGGCCTGACGCTTGGTGCGGCACCACGACTGTTGTGCGGCCATTGACAATTGGGGCACGGACGTCAGAAGAGGTCATGTTCGCGAGCCGAAAGCCCGGGTCGGTGTTCGCCCATCTCGCTTGCTATTCGATCAGATTAGCGATGGTCGCCAAGCTATGCTCCATAGTCCTTCTAAAACGGCGACGAAGCAGCGGCACCAACAGTCCCATCGATCCGCTTGCCCTCGTTTTAATTGCAAGTCGTAAGCGGGTGGCGGCCCCGCCTTGCTCCGGTGTTAATTCGGCTCGTTGATCCAGGACAAAGTGGCCAAATCTGACTTCCCATGCCGCTGATCGATCCGGTTCATACCCGGTGACAGTTGCCGTTCCCTCAACCCGACTACCGCCTTGGCGGCGCACAACCTTGGCGGTTGTGCCGGTCGCAACGGGCCCGGGCGACGTTTGCGTCATCTCCAGCACGTCTGGGTCCCATTTCGGGTGATTCTGAAAGTGATGGGTCGCGACGAAGTCAAACACAGTGCGCGGGGGCCGCGCGATGACCCGCTCGACACTAATGAAAGTCATCGCGAACCTGCGCTCTGAGACGATGATCAAGCTTCCGGACCACCCGCAAGATAGCAAGCCTCCCTCGTCCAGCGGAGCCCTGCTGACCGTCGTGTCTCCATGTTGACTCCAGCCATCGGGCGGACTATGTGCCGGTGGGTGATCGGATCGCGCCGGTGATCATGATGGCCACCGCGAGGAGCGCCGCGACGGCGACAATGGCGCGGAGCACGGTGAAGTGGTCGCCAAGGAAGCCGATCAGCGGTGGTCCGGCTAGGAACGCGCAATACCCTATCGATGCGATCACGCTGACCCGCGGCGCAGCCATCGCCGGATCGTCCGCGCCGGCGCTCATCCCGACCGGGAAGCCCAGGGCAAGGCCGACCCCCCACAGCACCGCGCCGGCGAACGCGACGATGACGTACGAGCCGAAGACGAAGAGCAGCACACCAACCAGACAAACAACCGTGAGCACCCGGATGACGATCACTCGGCCGAAGCGGTCGAGTGAGCTAGGCCCGAACCATCGGCCCGCTGTCATTGCGGCCAGGAATGTGGCGAAGCCGAGCGTGCCCACGGTGGCACTGGTGCCGTAGCCGTCGATAAGGGCGATGCTGATCCAGTCGTTGCCGACTCCCTCTGCGAACGCAAAGGCCAGCACGAATAGCCCGATCAATAGAGTCCGCGGTTCGCGCCAGGCTTGCAGCGCCTTCCGACCGGAGTTGCGCCGATCCGGTTTGTCATCGTCACCTGCCTTGTCTTGTTCGACGTCATCAGGCAGAAATCCCCGCACGGCCAGCGGTACGCTCACGCCGACCAGCACGGCCACGCCGAGCAGATGTGCACTCACCGGCACGTGTAGTGCCACCATGGCGGCACCGATCAGTGCTCCGGCCACCGTTCCGATACTGAAGCCGGCGTGGAATCGAGGCATGATCGCCCGGCCAAGCCTGCGCTCAGCGGACGCGCCTTGCACGTTCATCCCGACGTCCCATGCCCCTATCCCGAGGCCGAACAGGAAAAGCCCGATCACCACCGGCACGACCCCCAGCACGTAGCCGAGCGAAACCACGGCCATCGCCACGGCGGCGAGGAGCGCCGTGGTGCGAACAGTCCACCGCGAACCGAAGTGCCCGATGATCAGCCCGGACAGCGGCAATGCAATGACCGAACCGGCCGCCATCGCCAACAACACAAGGCCCAGCTCAGACGGGTCGAGATGGAGCCGGTCGCGAACCTGGGGAATGCGCGACGCCCAGCTGGCGAACGAGATACCGGAAGCAATGAAGACCGCGTACGTCGCAAGGACGGCTGCGCGCACGCTCGCGTCAACACCTTCGCTTGTCGCGGTCATGCGATCAACTTCCCTGACTAGTGAAGTATGAGCCTGCGACACGTCGACCCCTGGACGCAAACCTCGACCCCCTGAGAGCTTCGGATGCAGCGTCTCGTGGTCTGGAGCAGATGCGGGTTCGAGTCCGGCTCAAAGTTCGTCGATGTGGTTTCCGCGATCGGCGCTGATGATGGTTCATGCGGTCGGTGCTCGACTCAGTGTGGAATTCCTAAGCGAGGAACGCCATGCCGAGCCCAGGCGGAATCGGCGCGACACCCACCGGTTTCGCTTCTAACCACGAGAACAAGCCGAGTCAAGGCCATATTCACAATGGTGGAGCTAAGGGGACTCGAACCCCTGACCTTCTCGTTGCGAACGAGACGCGCTACCAACTGCGCCATAGCCCCGCAGAGACCGGCAGGGCCGATCAGCATCGAGACTTTACCACCTCAGGCGGTGGCGGCCTGCTGCGTTTCTGTGAGCTCCTCGTCGGCCTGCGCAACCTGCTCCACCTCAGAGAGCGGCGGCGCGTCTGCCGTCACAGGAAGCTCGGCGCTCGACGACGACGTGTCGCCAGGGCCGGACAGATCGATCGTCCGTACGGTCCGTGGCGCCAGAGGTTTGGAGACGTACGTCGGCATCGTGATGGGTACTGGATCCCAGAGCGCAGCCGACTTCGAGGCTTCAGGCCTCTTGGTTTTGTTGGTCTTGACAACTCCTCCGGCGCCAGCGGTCGACACCTCTTGACGGCTCAGAAACACCGTCTGCTCGTCGCTTCCCCGGCGGATCGAGCGATACCGCGCGTCGAGGCTCTTGCGCATCATTCGAACGCTGACCCGAGCCACGACGACGAAGATCAACAGCAGTCCCCCCGGAATGGCGGCAGCCCACCAGGGAATCAATGCCACGGCACAGACGCCCAGGGTTGCACTCAGCACCGCCATCAGGCCGAGGAGTACCCGCCGCCGCCGCGACGCGGCCAACGCCTCCAACCGACGAAGATCAACAACGGCGGCCCGTCGTGTCTGCGGAGTCGACACCTCGAAGGTTTGGATTTGTTCAAGATCTTGATTCAGCAATGGCGCGGCGCCGGTACGGACGATTCGCATGGAGTCGGCGAATCGATTGTCGAGCTCGGGCACTTCGAGCTGCTCGTCCTCACGGCCGCGGACGAAGTGCGGGACCAGATAGGCCAGCCAGGCGATCGCAATCGCACCGAAGATCACACCTGTCGTCCCCACACCCCAGACCGTAAGCGCCGAACGGCCTATCCCTGACGATTTGATCGGTGTGTCGTAAGAAACAGATGTGACAGAAGGGGTCAGTTAACGTGGCCGAAGGTTGTCCCAGCGACGCACCAAGCCCTCCGGCACCTCCTCGGCGTTTAAGGCAAAGACCAAATGATCACGCCAGTCCCCGTCGATGTGCAGGTAGCGGGGTCGCAGACCCTCCGGCCGGAAGCCCAGCTTGGCGACCACCCGCAGACTCTTGATGTTCTCCGGCCGGATGGCGATCTCGATCCGATGCAGCTTCATCACGTCGAAGCAGTAGTCGACCGCCAAGGCGACAGCGGTCGGAATGATCCCCCGGCCGGCGTGACGCTCATCAATCCAGTAACCGATCTGACCCCATGATGCTGAGCCGCCGACGATGCCGCTCACGGTCAGCTGGCCAACGAGTTGTCGGTTGCCGTCCTGACCATGATCGTAGAACACCAGCCACGGCAGGGTCCGCCCAGCCTTCGCCTGCTTGGTCAGGGTCCGGACCAATCCGGCGAACGTCGATGGGCCCACCGCGGAGTTCGGTGGCAGAGTGGCCTCCCACGGCCGCAGCCATGTCGCATTGGCGGCCCGCACCCGGTCCCAGCTCGCACGGTCGCGAATCCGAATAGGCGCCAGCACGACCGGGCCGTGGCGGAGAGTGACCGGCCACTGATGGCGACCGAACACCGTCTGGGATCGCACGCCCCAGCCGTCGACGCCGCTGCTCACCTCAGTGATCTCCTCCATGGAGCTGGCTCACGGCATGCCGGAGCAGCGGACCCAGCACGGCCATGCCATCCCGAGCGCCACCGGCCGATCCAGGCAGATTGATGATCAACGTCTGCTGGGCGGTCCCGACGAGTCCGCGACTCAGCACGGCGGTCGGTACGCCATGATCGACGCCGTAGCGGGCCAGCTGGGCCGCCAGCTGCGGAATTTCTCGCTCGATCACCGACCGGGTCTGCTCCGGCGTGAAATCGCGCGGGTTCAAGCCGGTGCCCCCTGTGGTGATCACCACGGCATGGCCCTCCCCCACGGCGGAACGCAGCGCCGCCCCCAGCTCGTCGCCGTCGGGCACCACCAGCGGCTCAGCCACCTCAAACCCAAGATCACGAAGGCCTTCGACGATGATCAACCCCGAGGTGTCGGAGTAGACCCCGGCCGCTGCCCGTGTCGACACAGTGATCACCAGCGCCGTGTCGGTCATCCGAGCTCATCTTCCTCGGGCCGCCGCCAGTCACCGCTGCGCCCTCCCGACTTCGCCAGCACCCGAACGTCGGTGATCACGGCGGCACGATCGATGGCCTTGATCATGTCGATTACCGCCAGACCCGCGACACTGACAGCGGTCAGCGCCTCCATCTCCACACCCGTACGTTCGGTGGTCTTCACAATCGCCCTGAGTTCAATACCGGAGTCGATCACCTCCGCCGTGACGTCGACCGCGCTGAGAAACAAGGGG
>DASQUD010000374.1:0-8097 GCA_035641455.1 Propionibacteriaceae bacterium
CGCCGTGACGACGAGGCTCCGGTCGGCGCCAGCGAAGTCGGCCAGCGGGGCCATGATCGGCATTGCAACAGTGGCCAAGCCCGACGATGAGGGGATCAGGAAGGACAATGGCAGGAAGAGTACGTACATGACGACGGCGAAGGCCGCCTGACCCACGTCGCCCAGCGCATTCTCTGCCCAGTGCAGAACGGTGTCCGTGATCTCGCCGTTGTTCATGACGACGGTGATTCCCCGGGCGATGCCGATGATGAGGGCAACCCCGAGCAGGTCTCGCGCACCATCGACAAAGGTCGTCGTCAACTGGCCCTCCCCCATGTGGCCGACCAGGCCGATGAGGATGGCGAACAGCAGGAAGGATGCGGTCATCTCCGGGAACCACCACCACAAGGTGGGGAGATCGATGTTCAGGTCCTCCCAAGGGATCACGCCGTACACCATCACGACGAAAGCTGCAGCGAATAGTCCGAGAATGACCTTGTGGCGTCCCGTGAGAACGATCTCACCGCTATCGGTGTCCGCTGAGGAGGCGAAGTGGTGCTCGTTTGCCTCTTTCATGTCGTACACAAGCGACGTCGAGGGGTCGCGGCGCACCCGTTCCGCGTACCGGAGCACGAACCAGATACCGACGGCGAGTCCCACGACCAGGATGACGAGCCGCAGCACTAAACCCTCGCTCAACGGAACATCGGCGAAACCGGAGGCGATCCCGGTAGCAAAGGGGTTGACGGTTGACCCGAGCACGCCGATGCCCGCTCCGAGCAGGATCACCAACGCACCAACCATGGCGTCGTACTTCGCGGCAATCATCACCGTGATGACGAGGACGTAGAATGCGAGGCTCTCTTCGGCCATTCCGAACGTCGTGCCACCGATGGCGAAGACCGTCATCAGGATCGGAATCATCCATTTCTCGTGGCCGTGCAGCCGACGCACGAGGAGCGCAATGCCAGCCTGGATGGCGCCCGTCTTCATGGTGATGGCGATGAAGCCGCCGATGACGAGGATGAACAGTGCGACATCGATCGCCCCGAACAGGGTGCCGCTGTTGAAGACGTCGACCTGACCGGTGGCCGGGTCCTCGATCCCGTAGAGGCCGTTGATCGGCGCCTTCAACGAATCGACGAGGATTCGCTGCGGATTGGAGTCGACCTCCTCGTACGTCCCCGGAATCGGAGATCCGTCCGGATCGAGGGCATACGTTCCCGCTGGGATGATCCATGTCGCCAGAGCGGTCACCACGATGAGGCTGAAGAGGATGGTGTAGGCGGACGGTAGCGTGAACCGATGTCGGCGCGTCACGCCCCCGGAAGGGGGCTCGGGGCGGTCGGCCGCTGCCTGTTCCGAGGTCTGGAAGTCACTCGACATGGTGATCTCCTTGGGTCACCGGGGGCTGTTCCGGAACGCCCGCCGCGTTGCCACTGCTCGGTGCAGCCGAGGGGATGACCGGCTGGACGTGTTCGACACGGAACCCTGTGAACGCGTACACGAGGGCGACGAGCGGATTGAGCAGGTTGAAGAATGCGAACGGCAGGTACTGCATCGTCGAGACCCCCAGCACGCCCGTCATGTAGGCGCCGCAGGTGTTCCACGGCACGAGCGGAGAAGTCACTGTGCCCGTGTCCTCGACTGTCCGCGACAGCATGCGCGGAGCCAGACCTCGCTTGGCGAACTCCGTCCGGTAGACCCGGCTCGGCAGGACGTCCGCGATGTACTGATCGCCGGCCACGACATTGAGGCCGGTGCTGGTGGCGGCGACGGATGCGATGAGCCCGGCGTCGGAGCGTGCGCGACTGACGACTGGAGCGATGAGCCGGTTGAGGAATCCGGCCTCCTCCATGATGGCGGCGAAACTCAACGCTCCAAGGATGAGCCAGACCGTGGTCAGCATGCCTGACATGCCTCCACCCGAGAAGAGGTCGTCGATCGTCGCATTGCCGCTCGCGGAGACGAATCCGTTGGCCATGGACTGGTACACGGCCTCGACACCGTCGAGAACCGCTCCCTGATCGGTCTCACCTACGAAGGCACTGACTGCGTCGCCTTGGGTGAAGCAGGCGAGGACGCCAGCAGCGAGCGCGACGCCAAAGATGGCGATGAACGGCGGGACACGTAGGAGGGTCAGCGCAATCAGAAGCGCCAGCGGCAGCAGGTTTATGGGTGAGATTGTGAACGCATCGGCAAGCACAGCGCGTGCTTCGTCGGCACCCACTGCCGATGCCGTCGGGTCATCGAAGACGCCGATGACGAGGAATCCCAGGAAGGCGATCGCGAAGCTGGGGAGGACGGTCCAGGTCATGCCTCGGATGTGTTCGTTGACTGTCACGCCGCCAACCAGGCTCGGCACGAGCACCGTCGTTTCCGAGAGGGGCGACATCTTGTCACCCATGTAGGCGCCGGAGACCACTGCTCCAGCCGTGATCGCGGTCGACATGCCGAGGATCGGTGCCATGCCGACGAAGGCGACGCCCAGGGTGCCGGCAGTCGTCCAGGAGCTGCCTGTGACCGCTCCGACGACCCCACAGATCAAGGCAACGGTTGCATAGAAGATGGCCGGCTTCAGCAGGACGATGCCGTACGACACGACCGTCGGGATGGTGCCTGCCATGTTCCAGGTGCCAATGAGGGCGCCCACCGCGAGCAGGATGAAAACCGCTCCCATCGCGGACGAGACCCCACCAATGGCGGCGTCGCGCAGGTTGGCGCTCGAATACCCGTTCTTCAGAGCTACCAGCGCAGCGAAAGCGGCACTCGTGAGGAGGGCGACCTGCAGGGGGCCGTCAGTGGCGTCGACACCGAACAACGCGATGGTGAGCGCCAGGAGGGTGATCAGGACCACGACAGGCGCTAGTGCGTCGAGCAGGCTCGGCGGCCGCGGCCCGCTGGCCCTTTCCGCTGCCGGTGTCTCGGTCACAACTGCGACGTTCCGTCATACGCGGTGGGACGGGGCGCGTCGCTCACGGCGACCGCAGCCCCGGGGGGATCCGGCTCACGCCCGCCGACACCGGGGTCATTGCGCGCGTAGGCAAGGAGGCCCACGATGGCAAGCGCGATCACGCCCGCGATGACCCAGCGCACGCTCGTGCTCCACATGTGGCTGTCCTCCTAGAGAGGATCCCGCAGGAGCGGGCAGGTCATGCAGTGCCCTCCGCCACGCCCTTTCCCGAGCTCGAATCCCTCGATCTCGACGACGTCGACGCCTGCTTGGCGCATCTTGGCGATGGTGTAGGTGTTGCGCTCGTATGCCACGACGACCCCAGGCTCGAGTGCGACGACGTTGTTACCGTCGTCCCACTGCTCGCGCTCCTGCTGGTATTGGTCACCGCCGGTCTTCACCACTTGAAGCTTGTCGACACCCAGGGCATCCGCGACCGCCCCTAGGAAGCTGGGTTCCACCGTGACGTGGAAGTCGTTGTCGCCTGATCCAGGGCGCAGACTGATGGCCCGGATGTTGTCGACGACCTTCGGGTACGCGGTTGCCTTGTCCCTGTCGAGCAGCGTGAAGACAGTGTCGAGGTGCATGTGCGCGCGGTCTTTCGTCATCACCGCGGCGATGACTCGCTCGGCCGCACCCTTGGCAAAGAGTGGCTTGGCGATCTGCTCGATCATGCGTCCCTGCGAGCGTTCGCTCATCCCGATGAGGACGGCGCCGTTACCGATCGGCATGACATCCCCGCCTTCGAGCGAGGCACGACCGAAGTCGGCAATCTCGAACCGACCACTTGGCCCCTCGGGTGGGTACCAGAACTCGAAGTCCGCCTGGGCGAACATCGGATGCGCCCGGTAGATGGCTGCGACGTTGTATGCCTCGCGCCGTCTGGCCGGCCAGAACATGGGGTTGATCGACACACCGCCGTAGATCCAGCAGGACGAGTCGCGTGTGAACAGGGTGTTGGGCAGCGGTGGGAGCACGAAGGTGCTTGCGTCCTCCAGGGCTGCGCCGATCAGCGACGTCTGGGCGACTGCTGACGGGTCAAGGCCAGCCTCGGCCACCGTGAGCCCACCAACGAGGTGCTTGGCTAGCTGGTCAGGCTTGAGCTCATGGAGCAAGACGCGGATTTCGTCGACCAGAGACCAGCCCACCGTGTACTCGGAGGCGACGATCTCGATAAGCCGCTGCCGCGCCTCGTCGCTCGCGGCGAGTGCCTCGGCGAGCAGGTCCGATAGGAGGAACACCTCGACGTTTCGCTCGCGCATCCGCGCGACGAACTGGTCGTGCTCGTGTTGTGCCCGCTCGACCCACAACACGTCGTCGAAGAGCAAATCGCCGTGGTTTGCCGGGGTGAGCCTTTGCAGGCTCAGATCCGGTCGGTGGACCATGACCTTGCGGAGCTTGCCCACCTCCGAATGCACACCGAACTCGGTCATTGTTCTGCCTTTCTCGCATCGTCCGGGGTAACCGTCGTGCCGGCTTCTGCCTTGACAATCTCTTCGATGTCGTTCAGTGCGCCGATGGCGGCAAGTCGACCCGTCGTCTCCACGAACCGGATGGCTGCGTCGACCTTCGGTCCCATCGAGCCAGACGCGAATCTTTTGGCGCGCAACTCGGCCGTTGTCGCGCGCCCCAGCCGACGTTGGTCAGGTGTTCCCCAGTCCTCGTAGACGCCATCCACGTCGGTTGCCATCACGAATAGGTCTGCGTCGACCTCGCGGGCGAGTAGCTCGCTGGCCAGGTCCTTGTCGATGACCGCCTCGACGCCACCCAAGGTCCGTTCCGCCCCCGCTACCCAGGTCGTGGGAATGCCGCCTCCGCCAGCGCAGATGACGACGACGCCCCGCTCGAGCAGCCACCGGATAGGCCGGATCTCGAAGATGCGCTTGGGCTGTGGAGACGGGACGACTCGGCGCAGACGCTCGCCGTCACGCTTGAACACCCAGCCCTTCTCGGTCGCGAGCCTGTTCGCTTCTGCGTCGGCGTACTGCGGGCCGACGAACTTTGTCGGGTCGTCGAAGCCAGGATCACTCGGGTCGACCTCGACCATCGTGAGGATCGTGGCGAACGGTATCTCCGCAGGCAGCAGGTTCCCGAGCTCCTGCTCGATCAGGTACCCGATCATCCCCTCCGTCTGTGCGCCAAGGACGTCCAAGGGGTAGGCCTCAACGTCCGGGTAGGCGGCTGCTTGGAGGGCGAGCAGGCCGACCTGTGGGCCGTTGCCGTGCGACAGAACGAGTTGGTGGTGTTGGGCAACTGGCGCCAAAGACCGCGCTGCAGTCCGGACGTTGGCGCGTTGGACCTCGGCCGTCATCGGCTCGCCGCGCTTGAGTAGGGCGTTGCCACCGAGGGCTACCAGGATGCGCACCGCCCACCACCTAGCTACCGAGCGTGGCGACGAGCAGCGCCTTGATCGTGTGCAGACGGTTCTCCGCCTGATCGAACACGATACTGGCGGGCGACTCGAAGACGTCACCCGTAACCTCGAGGCCCTGGTGCATGCCGGTGTGCTCCATGATCTCCTTGCCCACGACCGTGTTCTGGTCGTGGTAGGCGGGCAGGCAATGCATGAACTTCACCTTCGGGTTTCCCGCCTTCTCCAGGAGCGCTGCGTTCACCTGGTACGGCGTGAGGAGCCGGACCCGTTCCTCCCAGACGTCTTTGGCCTCACCCATGGACACCCACACATCGGTGTGGACGAAGTCCGCTCCGGCCACAGCCTGACTTGCATCTTCGGTGATCGCGACCCGACCACCCGTCTCGTCGGCAGTATTCTCGGCCAGCGCAACGATCTCTCTCGGCGGCAAGAGCGCCTCCGGACCGGCTAGCCGAACATCCGCACCCATCAAGGCACCCATGACCAGGAGTGATCGCCCCATGTTGAACCGGCAATCGCCGACGAACGCGTACGTCAGCGCGTCGTAGGGCTTACCGCTCGCTTCGTGCATGGTGAGGAAATCCGCGAGCATCTGTGTCGGGTGCCATTCGTCCGTCAGCCCGTTGTAGACCGGGACGCCGGCGTACTCGGCGAGCGCTTCGACGTCGGCCTGCCGGTTCCCGCGAAACTCGATGGCGTCGTACATGCGACCCAGGACTCGCGCGGTGTCGGCGACCGACTCCTTGTGGCCAAGCTGCGATCCGGAAGGGTCGAGGTACGTGACGTGAGCACCCTGGTCGAAGGCGGCCACCTCGAAAGCGGATCGGGTGCGTGTCGAGGTCTTCTCGAAGATCAGAGCGATCTCCTTGCCCCTGAGCCGCTTCGCCTCTGTGCCTGCATACTTGCTGATCTTCAGCGCCTGCGCGAGCTGCAGCAGGTGGCGAAGCTCGGCCGGCTGGAAGTCGATTTCCTTGAGGAAGCTTCGGTCTCGCAGGTTGAGCATCGTGCCACTCCCATCTCCCCGCGCCCAGGCAGAAGCCGACGCGCTGGATCAAGCTGTTGCGACGGTAAGGCGGTGTCGGGTAGGCGGTCCCCACCCACGCTCGGGTGGACTGGGCAGATCGCAGATCAGCCCAGGGTCATTCCTTCGACGGAGCCGGACGGCTGCGGATCGGGCAGGCGGATCATGCGGAAAGAGTTGAACAAGCCGACGAGACCAGCGAGAAGGGGAACGAGCAGTGCTACCTGCAGTGCGAGCGGTCTAGCGTCGGTGTTGATGCGGATGATCTCGTCCTGAATCTCCTCCGGCTGCTCGGCGAGCACCTCCTCGAGCTGCGTGTTGCTCATGACCTGCGCGTCGTCCTCCAGCGTCTGTGCGACGCGCTGCTGATCCTCCGGAGGAAGGATGGTGCTTTCGTCCGTCAAATTCGTGAAAGTGAACGAGAGCGCTGCGAGCATGATCGCGCCAGCGAACGCCAATCCGAACGACAGGCCGAACGACCCCGCCGCCGAGTTCACGCCCGCCGCCTCGCTGACCCGCTCCTCCGAGATCGGACTCAGCGTGTAGTTGTTGAGCTGGGACACCAACAGGCCGAGCCCCGACCCAGCTACCACCAACGGAACCACGAGCAGCCAGCCGGAGTCAGCCCGGGGCACGATGGGGATCAGTCCGGCAACGCCGATGACAAGGAGCAGGAATCCGGCCCGGACGATGCGGCTCGGGCGTCGCCGGCCGGCTCGCTTCCCAGCCAGCATGGCCAGTGCGAACATGCTGAGCGAGAGCGGCGCGATGGACAGGCCCGCTCCCATCGCGTCGTACTCGAGAACCATCTGCAGATAGATCGGCAACGCGATCATCATGCCGCCGAGGGCGATCTGCTGGAGCATCTGCTGGGTGATCCCCAGCCGGAAGAGCTTGGACCTGAACAGGTCCGGGTCGATCAGCGTTGGCAGGTGGTCACGTTTGCGCCGAGCAAGCCAGAAGACCAGACCGGTCAGCGCCGACGCGCCGACCGCAAGTATTGCGACGACGAACTCGCCGCCTTCCTGCCACACCAGAATGCCCAGCACGATGCCACCCATGCCCAGGACGGAGACGATCGCGCCGACGCCGTCCACAGCCCGAGGTCCTGTGTAGGGCGCATCACGGACGAGGCCAATGCCGGAGAGCACTGTCGCGATCACAACCGCCTCGAGCAGAAACGCGACGCGCCACGACAGATAAGTGGTGATGAAGCCGCCGAGCAGCGGTCCGACTGCGGCGGCAATCGCGGCCGCGGCACCTACCAGGGCGTAGACCCTCACCTGACCCGATCCCTGGAAGTTGCCGTGGATGAGCGACTGCATCGCGGGCAACAGGAGCGCAGCACCGAGCCCACCGATCACGGCCCAGAAAATGATGATTGCCGTCAGGCCCTCGGCAATGGTCATCGCAAGCGCGCCGACCGCGTAGCCGAGCAGACCGAGGACGTAGGCCCGTTTGCGGCCGAACAGGTCGCCGACCTTGCTGCCGATCAAGATGAACGCCGCGGACACCAGCGCCTCGAGCGCGATCGCGGACTGGACACCGCTGACTGTCGTGTCGAGGTCCCGCACCACCGCGGAGATCGACACGTTCATCAATGACGTGTCCACCACGAGCACGAACATCGCCATCGCCAGCAGGATGGCCAGCCGTCGATTGATCGGTGCATCCCCAGGAGCGCCGGTGCTCGCATTCTCGGTCACGAGGATCGACCCTAGAGGCCGAGCAGCTTCGCCTTTGCCGCCGCGAACTCCTCGTCGGTGAGCA
>DASQUD010000375.1:0-3206 GCA_035641455.1 Propionibacteriaceae bacterium
CGCAGTAGGCGCTGAACGGCCCATCGACCTCGTAGCCGGCCAGACACGAGGCGTCGTCAGAAACGGTGATCTTCTGATCGGCCAGGGTGGTACTGACCAGGATCCAGGTCGCCACCCCACCGATGATGAGGAGCGCGCCGATCACGAGCGACAGGGTGTAGGCGGTCTTTCGCACTGGGTCCCTTTCGTCGATGGGCCATGGCGCTCACAGCCAACGGCGCTGGGGAGCCAGCTGCCCCGGGGTTGACGGCCGCCGGAAGGCGACGGGCTCACGATCGCCGCTGGGACCGACCTCCGTCCACGATCAGCGTTGCCGCAGCAAGCGGTGAGTGTGTCGGTGCGCAATTGAACCAGGACGGCGAGCCTTGTGGAATTCGGTTGCCATGGGTTGTCGGTGCATGCCGGCTGTACGAGCGGCTCGGGGCCGCCGACGTGGATGGTGACCCGGGGCATCAGGGGGTCTGACCGGCGCAGAAGCAGTGTTCACCGCTGCGCGGCCGCATGGAGTGAAGACGAATCATGACGAATCGAGAGAACGCCGGGGCCCTGGGGTGGTGCCTGACCGCAGGCGATCCTTGGTCCGGAACCACCCGTCCCGAAAAGACGGCTCACCCCGGCCGGATGTAAGACTACCGCCGACCGTGCGCCGAGTTGGCTGACCAGAGGTGGCCGCGGCAGGGAGCGCACCGGATGAAGGGAGCGGCAGATGACTGAGCAGGAGCCGTCGCAGTATCCGTCCGCGGGTCGGCCAGACCAGACCACCAGCGGCTGGGCGGTGGGCTTCATTTTGTTCGCCGCGATCATGATGATCATGGTCGGCATCTGGCAGGCGCTGCAGGGCCTCATCGCCATCTTCGAGAACGAGTTCTATGTGGCCACCCGCAACTACCTGTTCGAGTTCGACGCCACTGCCTGGGGCTGGATCCACCTGCTGATCGGGTTGCTCGTGGCGTTTGCCGGCTGGGGGTTGTTGTCGGGGCGCACCTGGGCGCGGATGGTTGCGATCACCCTGGCGGTGCTCAGTGCCATCGCCAACTTTCTGTTCATCCCCTACTACCCGTTCTGGTCGTTGCTGATTATCGCTGTGGACGTGTTCGTGATCTGGGCCATCGCCGCCCATGGCCGGGAGGTTGCGGTCAAACCGTAGCTGCGCCGTATCAAGGTTAGGAAGGTGAGAGCAAGACGACCAGCCTGATCTACGTGGACCGCTCATGACCGGCCGTGCGGTTGCTGTGCGCCGTGAGGCGGTGAGTTGGCTGTGGTGCCTGGGTGCGACCCACCGAGGTCTGGGCCTTGGCCCCAGACATGGAGGCATGAGGATGGTGGTCGATATCGTCATGGCCTCCGTCGGAGTATGTTCCAGGATCACCGATGCCGAGGCGGACTCAGCTGGGCACGGATCTGCACATCGAGACCGACCTGATCGACGGCCAGGCCGCGGCCGTGCTCAAGCGCCGCGCCCACAGCAGGTGAAGGTGACCAGCAAGTAGGAGACGCCCCCGCGGGTGGCGGTGTACGGAGGATCGGTAGGGAGCATGCGATGAGCGACGCCGTTGTGGAGTTCTTCACGGAGCTTGGCCGGCGCGGGCACGAGCCGCTCTTGGCGAAGGTCACTGGCCGGGTGCGCTTTGACCTGGTGGACGGTGATCGTACCGATCGATGGCTGGTTGCCGTGGACAAGGGCGACACGACGGTGTCGCACAAGGGTGGCCCGGCAGAGTGCACGATCGGCGCCGACTGGGCGCTGTTCGAGCGGCTGTGCCGCGGTGAGGAGAATGCGGTGGCCGCGGTGCTCCGCGGTGCGCTGGCGTGCACTGGTGATGTCGAGCTGCTGTTCGCGATCCAGCGGATCTTTCCCGGGCCGCCGCCCCATCGACCAGCTATGAGCGGCGCGGAGGGCTCACGATGACCGACACCCAGGTCAGGATCCTCGATGGCAACACCTTTGTGGTGAGCGATGAACGCGGCGACATCGAGGCCTCCCTCACCGACCCGACAGGGTTGTTCTCGTTCGATACACGCTTTCTCTCCCGATGGGTGCTGACTGTCGATGGCCAGCGGCTCACGCCGTTGTCGGTCGACGACCTGCAGTACTTCGAGACGCGCTTTTTCCTCGTGCCGGGGACCGGCACGGTCTATGTCGACGCCCAGCTGTCGGTGATCCGTCATCGCTCGGTGGGAAACGGCTTCCACGAAGAGCTGACCATCCTCAACCACGACGCCAAGCCCGTGGAGCTCACCGTCCGGATCGAAGCCGGCTGCGACTTCGCCGACCTCTTCGAGGTCAAGGATGCGGTGGAGAAGAAGGGCTCGTACTCCACCCGTCTGGACGACCAGAGGCTGGTGCTCGCCTACCAGCGCGAGACGTTCAGCCGCTCGACCGCGATCTCCTCATCACAACCGTGCGCACTCGATGAGCATGGGCTGACCTTCCAGCTCCAGCTCGGACCGCACGGGAGCTGGAAGACCGGTCTTGACGTTGTCCCCGAGCTGCTCGGGGCGACCGACGGCGCGGACACCGAGCCGTCGCTGGCCTGGCAGGCCAGGCGACCACGGACGAACATGGCCCGCAACCTCGAACGGTGGCTGGACCAGGCCCCGCGACTCGAGTGTGACTGGGAGCCGCTGAAGACGACCTACCGCCGCAGCCTGGTCGATCTGGCCGCGTTGCGGTTCTCCCCGATCAGCGCCGGACGCCACAGCCTCCCCGCAGCGGGGCTGCCCTGGTTCATGACCATGTTCGGCCGCGACAGCATCCTCACCAGCCTGCAGTCCCTGCCGTTCAACCAGGAGCTGGCCGCGACGACCCTGCGCGAGCTCGGGCTTCGACAAGGCACCCGCCTAGACGACTTCCGCGACGAGGATCCTGGCCGGATCCTCCACGAGATGCGCTACGGCGAGATGACCGCCTTCGAGGAGCGACCCCATTCCCCCTACTACGGCAGCGCCGACGCCACGCCGCTGTTCGTCGTGCTCCTGGATGAGTATGAGCGGTGGACCGGCGACAGCCGGCTGGTGCGGGAGCTGGAGTTCGAGGCCCGGGCGGCGCTGCACTGGATCGATGCGTACGCCGACCTCCAGGGCAACGGGTACATCGCCTACCAGCGACGCAACCAGGAGACCGGGCTTGAGAACCAGTGCTGGAAGGATTCCTGGGACTCCATCTCCTACCACGACGGCACGCTGCCGGGCTTCCCCCGGGCCAC
>DASQUD010000376.1:0-2013 GCA_035641455.1 Propionibacteriaceae bacterium
CGGCCGGCGAGTGCGGGAGGTGGACGGCCACCGCGCAGAACCTGCTCCCTGCGGGCGACCTCGTCCTCTGAGGCCTTGAATGCTTGATCCAGTTCCGCCTCGGTCAGGCCGGCATACCGGACGACGTCGTCATTGCGCACCCGGACACCCGTCGTGCCGACTGCGCCGATGGCGAGTTCCGGGTGCCATGGGACGCCGACCTTGCGAACGACCAGGGCATCGAGCTCGGCCCCCAAGACGCGGGCCACCTCGGCGGCCACGACGACCCCACCGCGAGGCAGACCCAGCACGACCAGGTCGGCGTCATCCGGGAGCCGCTCACGCAACAGCGCAGCGAGCTCGACGCCGGCCTGCTGCCGGTCGGCCCACAACGGCGGTCGCATCGTCATGGCGATGACCTCATGGTCCCGCATGGCGCGTCGTCGGTGCGCATTTTGCTGCGCCGGGAATGTGGCGGGTACCCTTGCGACGCCCGTTCTCGACGGGCGTGGAGGCGTCGCCTAGTCCGGTTTATGGCGCCCGCCTGCTAAGCGGGTTGAGGTCTCAAGCCTCTCGCGGGTTCAAATCCCGCCGCCTCCGCCATCTCACCTGGGCTTTTGCGGTCCCAGGTGATCTTGCTCTTGGGCGCTGAGACCCCTCTCAGGCGCCCGTGGTCTCAGTCTTGGTCTCATTTCCCCTCTCCTTCGGGCTGGTTGTGGACTCCGGACATGGCAATCCGGAGGTCGGTGATGGCGGCCTGCAGCTCGACCAGGTCAAGATCGTCGAGCCCTTCCTGGACGATCGCGTCCTCCACCAAGGTGAGGATCGCCGCCAGTGAGTCCCGCCGCACCAGGACGGTCTGCTGTCTCATGGCTTGGCTTCGCACCTTCCAGATCAGATCCCCGACCTGGCTCGCCACATCGGCGCGGACGGTGTCGGTGACGTGCTGGTACCGCTTCGTCATGTCACTGCTCGACCAGCCCATCAGCGACATGACTGTTCGTTCGGGCTGGCGGAGGATGAGCAGAACGGTTGCGGCAGTGTGCCTCGCGTCGTGGAGGCGTGCCTCTCGTAGTCCTGCGTTCTTCAGCAGCGCCTTCCAGCGGCGATAGTCGGTGTTGTGGTTGGTCGCTTCGCCAATGGGTGTTGCGAAGACCCAGCCCTCGTCCCGCCATAGCTGGCCGGCAGGCGCAAGCTCGGCGGCCTGCTCGGCGCGGTGCTTGTGGAGGAGAGCAACGAGCGGAGCGGGCAGACCGACGGTGCGTCGGCCGGCACGAGTCTTCACGTCGCCTGTAGCTGGTCGGCTGTTGCGTCGCATGGGGCATTGTCCGGAAATGCCTCAGGCATCTCGTCAGCCGTCCACCAATACTCCAACGCCGACAGCCGGCCGTCCTCGACGAACAAGTGAAGTCCGTTCGCGTTCCCGGCCGCGTCAGTCACTGGAGCACCCACCGGAACCCTCGATGCGACATCCGCCGAGGGCAGCGATGGATCAACCACGAGATCGATGATCAGTCCCTCCCCTTGGGCCCGAGCGCTTCCGGCCTGCTGCCGTAGTTGATCGACGCCCGCGAACTCACATACAAGTAGGGCGTCGAGGGCTGCCCGCTCGTTGGGTGAGAGTTGCCTGACCACCCCCGTATCCTGCCTGAACGTGTGACCGCATCTGCCGCGAGTTCGCCACTCCCCGTAAGGAGGTTGTGGCCGATGGCAGGATCAGATTGTGACCGAGTGGTATCCAGAGGCCCGTGCGTACTCCCGGGACGAGCGTCTGAAGCAGTTAGGGGAGTTCACCCACCTGTGCCGTACGATTGCCCGTTCGCTTCGACGGCACGGCGAGCCTTGGGCCGCTGACGGCTTCGACGACCGGGCCGACGCAGCGGAAGCATTGTCACATGACGGTTGGGACCAGCCAGCCTTGACCGAGGTCGGCGCGAACTTCCCCAGCGGAGTGGACTGGCTGAACCCGAAGGCAGTCGACTTCAACGGCCCGCGCGAGCCCTGGCAAGAGGACATTGCCAAGATCCACGCCCG
>DASQUD010000377.1:0-5327 GCA_035641455.1 Propionibacteriaceae bacterium
GGCTCGCCTCGACCGGCCCGAGACCCATGATCTCGGGGCTGAGCGCACTGACGCCGGTAGCCACGATCCGGGCCAGCGGACGCAGCCCGAGATCCGCTGCGCGCGCGTCGCTCATGATCACCACCGCGGCCGCCCCGTCATTCAGCGGGCAACAGTTCCCGGCCGTCACCGTACCGTCGGCCCGGAAGACGGGCGGAAGGGCGGCGATCGCCTCGAGCGTGGTGCCGGGCCGCGGGCCATCATCGGAGCTCACCACCGAGCCGCCCGGGAGCGTGACCGGTGCGATCTCAGGCTCGAACAACCCGTTCGCGATCGCCTTCTCGGCGAGATTTTGGGACCGCACGCCGAACTCGTCCTGCTCGGCGCGGGATATGCCGCGCAGCGTGGCGACGTTCTCAGCGGTCTGCCCCATCGCTATGTAGATGTCCGGCATCTCGCCGTCGTTCCGGGGGTCGTACCAGCGTTCGTTGCTGGCCGCGATCCGCTGGGTCCGCTGCTTCGCACCAGCAAACTGCGGGTTGTGAGATTCCTCCAGGTCAACGCCGGCGGAACCGAACTCGCGGTACCGGGAGACGCACTCGACCCCGGCGGAGACGTAGGCGTGCCCTTCACCGGCTCGAATTGCGTGGAACGCCATCCGTGCCGTTTGCACGCTCGAGGCGCAGAACCGGTTCACAGTGGCAGCCGGGACGTTATCCAGCCCGAGCTGGACCGCAACCCGGCGAGCCAGGTTTCCGCCGTGCTCGTCATACGGCTGGGCGCAGCCCAGGTAGATGTCGTCCAGCGTTGCCGGATGGAAGCCTTCGAGCCGTCCCAGGGCAGCCTCGATCACGCCTGCCGCAAGATCATCCGGCCGAATGGAGACCAGCGACCCCTTCCGAGCTCGGCCGATGGGCGTTCGGGCCGCAGAAACGATGACGGCATCGGTCACCGCAGCTCACCAGACCGACGCACCATGCCGCCCCTTACTCTCCTGAGACCCCTGGCCCACACCCAACAAGGTGTCGGCAATCCCAGTGCCAGTTTCCCACGAACTCTGAACGAACCACGCCGCCGAGGAGGCTGCTCGTGCCACCTGGGGAAATCCCTGGAATGTGAAGTTCCGGTCGGTACGGTGGGGCATGTGGCGAGCTCCGGCCGGCCGCGGTGGCTGAACGCTGAGCAGCAGCGCATCTGGCGCACGTACCTGCTCGGCAGCGCCCGGCTGCATGAACGACTGGATGCCGATCTGCGTGATTCCGGACTCGATCTGCCTGAGTACGAGATCCTTGTGGTGCTTTCGGAGTCGGAGGACCGGCGCTGCCGGATGTCGGACCTTGCCGATGCCGTTCACCAGTCGCGATCCCGGCTCACCCACACCATCACCCGCATGGAGCAGGCAGATCTGGTGAGGAGAGTGAGCTGCCCGACCGACCGCCGCGGTGTATGGGCGCAGCTGACCGACGAGGGCATGGAGCTCCTTGAAACGGTCGCTCCGAGCCATGTTGCCGCCGTTCGACGCAACCTCGTCGATGCCGTGGACAGCGACGACTTCAAGGCTCTGGGCCGGGTGTTCGCGGCGGTGCTGAAAGTCGAAGGCGAGGAACCCAGCAACTAGCCTTGAGCGCGATCATGGCCACCACGATTGCGCTGCCCTCCGGCACGGCCAAGCTGCTTGCCGGATTGCGCGAGCGAGACCTTGCCGACGTCGTCGATGCCAGCGATCTCGCCCGCGCGCTCTATTCTTCCGACGCCTCGCTCTATCGGGTCGTGCCCGCGGCCGTCGCCAGGCCACGGACAGTTGCCGAACTCGGTGAAGTGCTGGATGCGGCTCGGGCGGCGGGCGTGCCGGTGACCACCCGTGGTGCGGGCACGTCCTGTGCGGGTAACGCCGTCGGCTCCGGATTGGTGGTGGACACCGCCCGCCACCTGAACAAGATCATTCGCGTTGACCCCGAGACGCGAACTGCGGTCGTGGAGCCGGGAGTGGTCCAGGCGTCGTTGCAGAAGGCGGCCGCCCGATACGGGCTACGGTTCGGACCCGATCCCTCGACGCACGCCCGCTGCACCATCGGCGGGATGATCGGCAACAACGCCTGCGGTCCGCGGGCGCTGGGCTACGGCAGGACCGGAGACAACGTCGTCGGGCTGGAGTTGATCACCGGCTCCGGTGAGCGGCTGAGCCTCAACGGGGACACCTCGACGGTTGGCAGCACGAGCCTGACTGCGCTCCAGCAAGTGATTCGGTCGGGCCTCGGCACGATCCGCACGGAGTTCGGCCGGTTCGGCCGGCAGGTGTCGGGCTACAGCTTGGAGCATCTGCTGCCGGAGAATCACTTCAACGTCGCCCGCTTCCTGGCGGGCAGCGAAGGTACCCTCGGCGTGATCACCGCGGCCACCGTGCGGCTGGTCGGCGATGCTCCGTACAAGATCATGGTGGTACTGGGTTATCCGTCCATGGCGGAGGCGGCCGACGCCGGTCCGCTGATCTTGGCGCATACGCCGACGGCTTGTGAAGGGCTCGACCGCCGCATCGTGGACGTCGTCGCCCGCACGCGTGGGGCTGCTGCGGTGCCACCGTTGCCGCGCGGCGACGGCTGGGTGTTTGTCGAGCTCGCCGGAGACGATCACGATCAACTCCAGGCGCGCGCTGAACGGTTGCTGGCCGAGGCTGCTGCGCTCGACGGGCGCGTGGTCAGTGATCCGGTGCAGTCGCTTGCCCTGTGGAAGATTCGCGAGGACGGCGCGGGCTTGGCCGGTGTCAGCCTGTCAAGGCCGGCCTACCCGGGCTGGGAGGACGCGGCCGTGCCACCGACCTCCCTGGGTGCCTACCTGCGCGACTTCGACAAGCTGCTGGCTGATCACGGACTGGAGGGACTTCCGTACGGCCACTTCGGTGACGGCTGCGTGCACGTGCGGATCGACTTCCCGCTGACCCAGCAGGGTGGCCGGGCCTCGTACCGGCGCTTCGTCGAAGAGGCGGCGCGGCTGGTGGCTGGCTACGGCGGGTCGATGTCTGGCGAACACGGCGACGGCCGTGCCCGCTCAGCCCTGTTGCCCACGATGTACTCGGCTTCCGCGCTTGACCTGTTTGCCTCCGTCAAGGCGGCCTTCGACCCAGACAATCTGTTGAACCCTGGCGTGTTGGTCGATCCGCGACCGGTGGATGCCGATCTTCGCGCCGTCGCTCTGATCGGATCAACCAGCCGTTTCACTGCGGATGTGCATCGGTGCAGTGGAGTGGGCAAGTGCGTCGCCGACAACACGCCAGGACTCGGCGTCATGTGCCCGTCCTATCAGGCCACCCGCGAGGAGAAGGACTCCACTCGCGGTCGGGCCCGGGTGTTGCAGGAGATGATCAACGGCGAGGTGATCTCACAGGGCTGGACGTCACCCGCCGTCCACGAAGCACTCGATCTCTGCCTGTCCTGCAAGGGATGTGCCCGGGACTGCCCCACCGGGATCGACATGGCAGCCTACAAGTCGGAGGTGCTTGATCGGACGTATCGGGGCAAGCTGCGCCCTCGTTCCCATTACGCGCTGGGCTGGTTGCCGCGTTGGGGACGCCTGATCACCCGGTCTCCGGCGCTGTCGACGTTGATCAACTTCACTACTGGCACGCCCGGCCTGCGGCGCTTGGTTCGGTGGAGCGCAGGAGTTGATCAGCGCCGGTCCCTGCCGCGGTTCGCGCGCACGTCCGCGCGGTCGCGTGTTGGCTTGCCGCCCGCGGACGGCAAGCGGCCTGCCGTGGTGTGGGTCGACTCGTTCTCCGATTGCTTCACCGGCGAAGGGGTAGCTGCCGCGGTTGCCGTATTGACTGCCGCCGGTTATGCGCCGCAGTTCCTCCACCGCCCGGCGTGCTGCGGGCTGACCTGGATCAGCACCGGTCAGCGCGACGGCGCCCGACGCCAGCTGCGGGACGCTTTGGACGTGCTGCATCCTCACGTCGCCTCCGGGACGCCAGTCGTCGGACTGGAGCCGTCCTGCCTCGCCGTCTGGCGCAGTGACGCCCATGAACTACTCGACGACCGACGAGTCGCCGAGGTTGCAGCTGGCGTGTTCACCCTCGCCGAGTTGCTCGAGCGCACCGACGACTGGACACCGCCTGACCTGAGCGATCTCGAAGTCGTGGCTCAGCCGCACTGCCACCACGCCTCGGTGCTCGGCTGGCGCGCCGACGCCGCGCTGCTGGCCAGAACTGGGGCCAATGTCACCACGGTCGGTGGCTGCTGCGGACTGGCCGGCAACTTCGGGGTCGAGAAAGGCCATTACGACGTCTCCGTCGCGGTGGCTGAGCACGATCTGTTGCCCGCCGTGAACGCGCACCCGGAGGCTCTTGTGCTGGCCGACGGATTTTCCTGCCGCACTCAGCTTGCCGAGCTCGGCAACCGCCAGGCCATCACCCTTGCCGAACTCCTCGCCTCCCGCCTGTGATCAGGGGTGGGCCGAGTGGCCCGGAAGTCCGACCGTCCGTTCCGCCTGCTTCATGCGAGCCTCATAGAGATGGCGGCGGCCGTCAACGAGCTCATCCCGAGCGGCCTTCTCCAATTCACGGAACAAAGACCAGTAGTTGTCGTCGTATTCCTCGACCACCTGAAAGGTCCAGCGACCGTCCAGCACGTTGCGACCCACCAGCTCGGTGTCCAGCCGGTCAGCGATCGTCTCGTGTCCCGCGTCACGCAACTTTTGCACCGCCTGACCCAGCTTGCAGTCCGCTGAGCCGGTGAGCTGGTGGAACGAGTAAAGGTGGCCGCGCGCTCTTTCGCATGCCTCCAGCGCTTCCGACAACTTGCCGAGAGCACCGACCGTTGCGTCGCTCACCCCGGAGGGCGTGGTGTGGCGCGGCTCCGGCAAATCCTCCGTGTAAACGTCATGCACAGTCGCGGTCCTAACCTCGAGTCAACCGTCGGTGGGTGGCCCGGTGGGGGCGGGCAGCCTCGGCGCCGAGCCGGGCGATCTTGTTTACCTCGTAGTCGGCGAAGTTCCCTTCGTACCAGAACCACTGAGCGTCATCCTCATCGTTGCCTTCCCAAGCGAGGATGTGTGTTGCCACCCGGTCCAGGAACCAGCGGTCGTGCGAGACCACCACGGCGCAGCCAGGAAAGTCGAGCAGCGCATCCTCCAGCGACTGCAGAGTCTCCACGTCAAGGTCGTTGGTCGGCTCGTCCAGGAGCAGCAGGTTGCCGCCCATCTTCAGGGTCAACGCGAGGTTCAACCGGTTGCGTTCGCCGCCGGACAGGACGCCAGCCGGCTTCTGCTGGTCCGGACCCTTGAAGCCGAACGAGGCGACGTAGGCCCGGGACGGCATTTCAAAGCTGGCCACCTTGATGTGGTCTAGACCGTCGGAG
>DASQUD010000378.1:0-6186 GCA_035641455.1 Propionibacteriaceae bacterium
CTCGGTCACGTGCGACGTGACCGAGAGCGACGACGTGAAGGCTGCAATGGATAAGGCGGTCGAAGCGTTCGGGCGTGTCGACGCCGCCTTCAACAACGCGGGCGTCGAACAGCCGGTAACGGCCACGGCCGATCTCACCGATGACGAATGGCACCGGATGATCGCCATCAACCTCAGCGGTGTGTTCCTGTGCATGAAGCACGAGATCCCGCTGATGCTCAACCAAGGTGGTGGGAGATGATGCAGCGGTTCACCGAGGGCACCTCCGCCGGGCTGGACAGGGTGATCGCGCCAGAGCCGGTCGGACGAATGGGCAAGCCGGAGGAGATTGCCGCCGCCGTGCTGTGGCTTTGCTCGGACGCGGCCACCTTCGTCACCGGACACGCATTGGTCATCGACGGCGGGCAAACCGTGTAGCAACATCCGTGAAGCTCCGACTCACCGTCGGCGACCAAAGGGCCTGATCTGTGCAAGGTTGGTGAGCCGTTCGTCGTATCTGAGTCAGCTACGGAGTCGGAGGCGCAGACGCCTAGACTCCGCGACATGGAGTATCGACAACTTGGCCGAAGCGGCCTCCGCATATCAACCATCACCCTCGGCACCATGGGTTTCGGCGGCACTGGCTGGGCGACACCTGTGGGCCAGATCGACGTGGAGGGCGCCCGGAAGCAGATAGGCCTGGCGCGCGACGCCGGTGTGAATCTGTTCGACACCGCCGACGTCTACTCCAACGGTCTATCTGAAGAGATCTTGGGCAAGGCGCTCGGCTCTGATCGCGATGAGGTCCTCGTCGCGACCAAGGCGCGGATGCCGATGGGCGAGGGCCCTAACGACGCGGGGCTATCGCGACATCACATCATCCGAAGCGCTGAGGCCAGCCTGCGGCGGCTCGGCACCGATTACATCGATCTCTACCAGGTGCACGAGTGGGATGGGCAGACTCCGCTCGAGGAGACGCTGCAGGCACTTGATGACCTCGTACGGTGGGGCAAGGTGCGCTACATCGGCTGCTCGAACTACGCCGCGTGGCAGCTGATGAAGGCGCTGTGGATCGCTGATCGCAGGGCACTATCCCCCTTTGTCAGCAACCAGATCTACTACTCGCTGCAGGCCCGCGACATCGAGAACGAGCTGGTACCACTGGCGATTGATCAAGGCATCGGCATCCTGGTGTGGAGCCCGATCGCCGGCGGGCTGCTGTCTGGGAAATACCGCCGCGGCGTCGATGCACCGCCCGGCAGCCGTCATCTGACTGACTGGAATGAGCCTCCCGTATACGACGAGGACAAGCTCTACGACACCATTGAGGAGCTCGTGGCGATTAGTGAGGGTCTTGGGGTCTCCGCGGCCCAGGTGGCGCTCGCGTACAGCATGGCTAAGCCTGCGGTGACCTCGGTGATCGTCGGCGCGCGGACCGAGGACCAGTTGGCCGACAGTCTGGCTGCGGCGGACCTCAAGCTCTCGGCAACCGACATGGAGCGGCTGGACAAGGTCAGCGCCCAACCGCTGCCATACCCGTTCTGGCATCAGACCAGGAACGCAAGCGAACGATTCGGCCCGGCCGATTCGACGCTGTTGTCTCGTCACGTCAAGGGCTAGATCACTCACCCAGCTTCAGCTGTTAGGTGACACCTTGAGCAATCGGCTACTGGGTGAGACGGTTAGGCGACGACCGCAAAAGGGGGCTTTATGCCGAGGTTCTTGTTTGAAGCCTCGTACACGGTGGAGGGCGTCAAAGGTCTCCGACGCCAAGGCGGCAGCGGTAGACGCGAAGCCGTGGCCAGAGCCGCCCAGAGTGTTGGGGGACGGCTCGAGCATTTCTACTTCGCCTTCGGTGACCATGACGCCTTCGCCGTCGCCGACCTTCCTGACAACCAGAGTGCCGCCGCCTTCGCACTCGCCGTTAGCGAGGCCGGGGGTGCGAGCGTACGGACAGTGGTGCTCTTGACCCCTGAAGAAGTCGATACGGCCGCGACCCGCTCGGTCGAGTACCAGTCGCCGATGGAGTGGCAGGAGGCGCGCCACTTCTGACGAGTCCGGCCGTTGGCGAGCTGCGATTTGTGTCAGGAGCGGAGAAGGACCTTGATGGCCTGCCGGGTGTCCATCGCCTCGTAGCCCGCCGCGGCCTGGTCCAGCGGCAGCTCGAGGTCGAACACCTTGCCGGGGTCGATCTTCCGCTCCCAGATCAGGTCGATGAACTCGGGCAGAAACCGGCGGACCGGGGCGGGGCCGCCGTGCAGGGTGATGCCGGAGAAGAACAGTTCCTCGACCGGCAGTGCGACGTCGTGGAAGACGCCAACGTAACCGACGTGCCCGCTGGGGCGGGTGGAGCGGATGGCCTGCAGCATGGACTCCTGGGTGCCGACGGCTTCGACGACGCTGTGTGCGCCGAGTCCTCCAGTCAGTTCCTTGACTCGTGCCACTCCCTCGTCCCCGCGCTCTTCGACGATGTCGGTGGCGCCGAACTCGCGGGCCAGCTTCTGCCGAGGTTCGTGACGGCTCATCGCAATAATCCGCTCGACGCCGAGCTGCTTCGCGGCCAGCACAGCCAGCAGACCCACGGCCCCGTCCCCGACCACCGCAACCGTCTTTTCCGGCCCGGCCTGCGCGGCCACCGTGGCGAACCATCCGGTTCCCAGCACATCTGAGGCGGCCAGCAACGACGGGATCAACTCGGGCTCAGGCTGGTCCGGCGTTGCCACCAAGGTGCCATCGGCCAGCGTTATCCGCACATATTGCGACTGGGCACCGGTCGCCGCGGCGCCCTGGCGCTGAACGCAATGGGTCTGGTAGCCGGCCTGGCAGATCTCGCAGGTGTTGTCGGAGGCGAAGAATGAGCCGACCACAAACTGGCCGGGCTTGATCATGCTCACGTCGTCGCCGACTTCCTCGACGATCCCGACGTACTCATGGCCCATCGGATTCGGGCCGTTCATCTCCTCGATACCCCGGTAAGGCCAGAGGTCTGATCCGCAGATGCAGGACGCGGGGACGCGAAGGATCGCATCCGTTGGCTCGACAATCTGTGGACGCTCGCGCTCTTCGACGCGGACATCGCCCGGACCGTGCATGACCACACCACGCATGAAATCTCCTCGACTCGGGTCGGCGTTGATCGGCGGGACCGTCGGTGCTCCGCCGGCCGAGCGCCCGGCCTGCAGAGGCCGCGTCAACGTTATCCAGGAAACCTCGTTCGGAGCCAGGGTGGGAGGCCCTGATGAAAGGTGTACTGACAGTGCATCCCAGCCGAGGACTCAGCGCGGAATGGCGCACCCGTCAGGCGCCACGCTCTGCGATCAACTGATCCACTCGCTGGACGTCTTCCGCGGCCAGCCAGGTCTCATCGAGCGCTGTGCCGCCCGCCCGGTGAATCGCCTCGCGGAGGGGCGCCGCCCAGAGATGCTCGATGAGCGCGACAGCCGCGGTGGCGCCGACCGGGATCGCGTCGGCCAGCGACCAGGTGGGCCCATCCACGTGCTCGGCAGCACTCGTGAGGCCAGCGTCCGAACCGCCGAGGATGCTGGCCACCAGCGTGCCCAGATCTGCGGGTGCACTCGCTGGAAATGGCAGGGTTTCGAACGCCCCGTTCTCCGCCCGCGCGACCAGCAGGACGTCGAGCAACCGTACGGTCCCCGCCTGGCGCAGCCGGTCCAGCTCTGCCATCACCTCACCGGAGAACGTGGGCTGCTCGAAGCCGACGACCAGGACCTGGACCGGTCCAGTCATCCGTTGGTCCGCCTCAGTAGCTCGTCGTACTCCTCACCTGTCAGCACCCCGGATTCGCGCAGTTGTCGAAGCGCCGCCTTCGTGGCGGGCTCGTCGGTCGACGGAGCCTCGGCTTGGGCTGGCGGTTGGGGACGTCGGACAGCGGCGACAGCCGGGCCGCCGGCGGACGAGCCCATGGGAGACGCGGTGGGATGGGCGGCCGCCCAGGCTTGAGCGGGCGTGAAACGGCCGCCGTAGTAGGGCACGCTTCCGGTCATTCCGGAGCGGAGCAACTGCCTCGGAACCAACAGCATCGGGCCTCCTCTGCGCGACGGCTCTCACAATGCCCGAGTTACGTCGCCCTTCGAACATTCATCACCGTTCGAGAAAGCACGGCGGTCAGCAGACTGGCGATCGCAATCCCAATGATCATGTTGATCAGTGCGGTACTGATCTTGGCGGCGACGCTGGCGTCGAACGCGAACGGCATCACCATCGCGGCCACTGTGACGAGTCCAACGATCCAGCCGAAGAAGACGCGTGGACGGGGCGTGGTGACCACCAGCAAGTGCGCCAGCCCCGTCGCCGCCAGTGCCAGCACGAATGCGGTCGCCGCGTAGTTCAGAGCCAGCGAGTCGGTGATCGGCAAAAGCAATGGCAGCCGCACGAGTCTGATGTCCAAGACAGAGCTGAAGAGCAGGACGCCGACTGCGGCCACCAGGGCCGCGACACAGGCGGTGGCCGCACCTCCGGCCCACAACCTGCTGGCCGCTACCTCGGTTCGGCCACCGGCTGTGGAGCTAGGCACTCCTGAAGTCGACATGCTGCATCCTCCTTCTCTGTCGCCATATCGCCCACTCAGGACGAGAATTGCGCCCTCCGGAGTCGGCTGGCATCACCTGCAAGGGGTGGGATTCTTCCGTAACACCGCGACCGTCAGCTCGACGAAGGACAGCTCGGAGTGCGCACTCCAACGGCGGGCGCCGTTTTGCTGTCAGATTGTCTCGTGGACGTGATGGTGTTCGGTCTTGGCCGCCTTCGCCAACGCCTTCTCCACCTCGGTCACCCAGCGCTCTTCGAACACAGCCACGATCCCAGAGCTGCCGGGCGGGAGGACCTCCTCGATGTCGCTTTTGATCTGGTGCTTTTGCACCTGATCAACCGCCACCCCCGCGCCGGCGCCTAACCCCGCCCCGACCGTGGCCGAAGCCAACAGTGCCGGCGGGAAGATCAGTCCAACGATGGCGCCACCGACCGCCCCGATGGCCGCGCCTAGTCCTGCTTCGTGAGCATTGTCCTTGACATGGATCTTTCCGTCGTCGTCCCTACTGACCATGATCAGGGCGTCGACCGAGATCACCTTGTCCTTCGCCAGCTCCTTTATCCCGTCCCAGTCCTGCTGCGCAGCCGCGGGATCGCCGTAAGCCGCAACATAGAGGTCGAGCGGTGCATCGTTCTGAGCCATTTTGCCTTCTCCTATTCGGTTAGCCGACCTTAACGTGTCGTCGAACGACAAGTCTTATCCGAGAGCGGCCGTTTGGTGGCTAGAAACGCAAGACCACATGAATCGTTTCTCGGCCGTAGGTGGGCGCGCCGGCCAGCCAGCCAAGGCAATATGGTGCTGCAAACGCATCGGATGACAGGAGACCGGAGTGATCAAGATCATCCAAGACATGCCGGTCGGAACTATCGGCCTAGAAGCGGTTGGCAAGGTGACCGATGAGGACTACAGGAACGTCCTCATCCCTGCCATCAGCAGTGCGGTAGAGCGGAACGACGTGCGTCTGCTGTACGTGCTCGGCGACGACTTCGACGCCTACTCGCCAGGCGCGGTGTGGGCCGACACCAAGCTGTGGGCAGGACACCTCCGAGCCTGGAAAAGGGTGGCCATCGTCTCCGACGCCGATTGGCTGGAGAACGGCATCAAGGCGTTCGGTTGGCTTATGCCGGGCGAGGTCAAAGTATTCGAAACCGACGACGTTGATGATGCGAAGGAATGGCTGGCGGGCTGGAAGGACGACGACGACGAGCACCGCGACAAGCGGCAGAGCCGTCCGCCGGTCTGAGCTCTGCTCGGCACACATAAGCGGAGGGGTTGCGGATGACGGTCGTGCATCGTCGAGGGCGGATCCGTGTCACCCGCTGACCGGCACCGCGACATCCACAAAGACGTACATCCCGGCTCCCTCGCCCAGCGCGACTGGTGGAAGTCCGCTGTGGTCTACCAGGTCTATCCGCGCAGCTTCGCCGACAGCGATGGTGACGGCGTCGGCGACCTCGGCGGAATCCTGGACCACCTCGACCATCTCGAGCTGCTCGGTGTCGACGTCGTCTGGCTCAGCCCGGTCTACCGCTCGCCGATGGTCGACAACGGCTACGACATCTCCGACTACTACGACGTGGACCCGCTCTTCGGCACGCTCGAGCAACTTGACGAGCTCATCGCCCGCTTGCATGCGCGGGACATGAAACTGGTGATGG
>DASQUD010000379.1:0-10163 GCA_035641455.1 Propionibacteriaceae bacterium
CTCGGGCACGAGGCTTCCCACCGCCAGATCTTCGAGTCGGGACAGGCGAACGACCGGAGCGGGCGGGTGCTGGCCACGGCAGTGGTCGGCATCAGCTACGGCTGGTGGATGAACAAGCACAGCCGGCACCATGCGAACCCGAACAAGATCGGCAAGGATCCCGACATCGAGGTCGACACGGTCTCGTTCCTGGAGGAGAGCGCGGCCGCCCGTACGGGGGTTCTGGCCTGGATCACTCGGCGCCAGGGATACCTCTTCTTTCCGCTGCTGCTGCTGGAAGGGCTCAACCTGCACGTCAAGTCGTTCCGCAGCCTGATCTCCCGTTCCCCGGTCAAGGGTCGTTGGACCGAAGTGGGCATGCTGGCCGGGCGCTTTGGTCTCTATTTCGGTCTGATCTTCTGGCTGTTGCCGTTCGGAATGGCATGGGCGTTCATCGGGGTGCAGCTGGCGATCTTCGGCCTCTACATGGGCGCGAGCTTCGCCCCGAACCACAAGGGCATGCCGATCATCCCGGCCGACATCAAGCTCGACTTCCTCAGCAAGCAGGTGCGTACGTCGCGAAACATCGCCGGCGGCTGGTGGGCCACCGCGTTGATGGGCGGCCTGAACTACCAGATCGAGCACCACCTGTTCCCCAGCATGCCCCGGCCGCACCTGCGCGCCGCTCGTACCTTGGTCCGCGAGCACTGCCGCAGCAACGAGATCCCTTACGTCGAAGCCAGCCTGCTGTCTTCGTACAGAACGGTGATCGCCTACCTCAACCGTGTCGGGCTCGCCGCGCGGGACCCGTTCGACTGCCCGCTCGCCGGCCAACTGCGCGCTCGCTGACAGGTGGCGGTTCGCGAGCTGCCGCGACCTTCCCTCATTCCTTCGTGGTCGTGTCGGTGGATACTCGTTGTGCAGAGGGGGTACGGATGGCCGCAGTCGACGTGGTGACCGAGATTCTCATCAACCGTCCCGTGGCGGAAATTGCCGAGTTCGCCGCCGACCCATCGAATGCCCCTAAGTGGTACGCCAACATCGAGTCGGTGAGCTGGCAGACTCCGCCGCCGATCACGGTCGGTTCTCGTCTGGACTTCGTGGCCCATTTCCTCGGTCGGAAGCTCGTCTACACGTACGAGGTCACCGAGTTCGCGCCGAACGAACGCCTCGTCATGCAGACAGCCAACGGACCCTTTCCCATGCGCACAACGTACACGTGGAGCGCCGCAGGCGATCAGACCCGCATGACACTCCGCAATCAAGGCGAACCATCCGGATTCGCGTCCGTCAGCGCGCCGCTGATGGTGGCGAGCATGCGCCGAGCGAATCGCCACGACCTCCAGAACCTCAAACGGATCCTGGAGCGGTGAGCGGCGTGCCCTCAGGTTGACCGGACCCGCTTGCCGTCGAATGCCTTGCTCAGCAGTTCCACAATCCCGGCGTGTGTCACCCCGCCCGGGTTGGGGTAGGGGCGACTGACCGCCAGCCCGGCTGCGTGCCCGATGTCGACGCGGGCAAAGCCAATGTCGCGGAGCGCCGTTGGACCGCCCAATTCCCGAACCAGGGACTGCACCGCACTCGGGGCGTGATCACTCTCCAGGGCTTCAGCGATCCGGCTCATCGCCGCCCGCGTGGCGGCTTCGTTGTAGGCCATGGCGTACGGCAGCACGACGGCGTGCGTGGGCGCGTGCGGCAGGTCGAAGGTGCCCCCGAGAACGTGGCAGAGCTTGTGGTGAAGGCCCATTCCTACTGCGCCGAGGCAGGTTCCCGCTAGATAGGCGCCGTACAGCAGCTCAGAGCGAGCGCCAAGGCTCGCACGGTCGTCTTGCAACGCACGGAGCCCTTGGTCGATTGACCTGATGGCTTCGAGCGCCATCTCGTCGGTCCTGTCCTTGGCGTCAGGTGAGTACAGCGCCTCCACGGCGTGGGCCATGGCATTGATCGCACTAGGAACGGTGACCGACCAGGGCAGCGTGGCGGTGAGCTCAACGTCGTAGATCACGGCGTTCGGCAGGATCTCCGGTCCGGACTGGGTCGTCTTCTCCCCGCCAGACGTCTCGCCGAGGACGGACGTGAGTTCTGATCCTGCGTACGTCGTCGGTGTTACCAGGTGCCGGATGCCCAGGCGTGAAGCGACCGCCTTGCCCAGGCCCGTTGTGGAGCCACCGCCCACCGAGACGACCGCGTCACCGCGGCGATCTCGAACAACCTCTAGCGCCTGCTCCGTCGCCTCGACCGGGGTATGCGGCAGGGCGCCGTGGAACTGGCCGACGGCGCGAGGCCCGAGCAATTCGGCCACTCCATCAGCCAGATGCCGGTGACCCGGCGTACTGAGCACAACGGCCCGGGTCGCATTCAAACGGTCGAGCTCGGTGCCTACCGAGGCGATCGTGCCGACCCCGAAGACGATGCGTTGAGCAGGCGCCTGATGGACAAACGACCGCACTTGCGCCTCCCGCATGATGTCGTCGACGACCATAACGCCTTGGCCTCCTTCCGACATCTGTCGCATAAGGCGGCCGGACGAGCCAGGCGCGAATCTCAGCCGGGTGCAGGCGCCACGCGCTCGCGATGGCCGGGGATGCCCTGACTCACGTGCCGCTCAGTTCCCCCGCGCGGCCAAGCAACATAGTCACGGAAGGCCATGGGCAGCCCGCGGGCAGCAAACTGATCCATGGAGTCCATGACCTGGACATGAACGTGCGGCTGGGTGCTATTGCCAGAGTTGCCACACGTGGCGATGGGCTGCCTCATGCTGACCTTGTCGCCAATGTCCACCTGCAGTGACCCCTCACGCAGATGAGCCAGGACCACGAATGGTCCTTCCTCGTTCAGCGCCAAGATCACGTGATTGCCAACGATTGCGTTCAATCCGGAACGAAGCCTTGACCCTTGCGTCACAAGGTAGGCCAGCAGTGTTAGTGGCGAGCGTCGGGCGAGGTGATCAGGCTGGCCGTCGTGGGCCGCCACGACCCGCCCATCGGCAGGCGCGAGGATCGGCTGACCGAAGCCGAGGAACCGGTTGGCGGGCTCCACCGCCAGCACAGTGCGCCAGTCCCGTACGGTAGCCGTCCGCCGTCCTGCGTCCACTGCTACGAAGTCGATCGCGAAGGTCTGCCCGAGGAAGTGTGTGCCATGGCTCGGCACCCGTCGCGCTGGGGTGTTCAAAGCCAACCACGATCCGGTGAAGGGAAGCGACAACACCACGGGTGGTCGATCAGGGTCGGGGCGATAGGCAGCCGCAGCGCGCATTGCCTGCACGAGCGTGGCACGCTCCGGGCGTTGATTCTCGGGCATGCCCCAGTCTCCCCCGCTGAGGCAGCCGGAGCAGAGCGCCAGGTGTGCTCAGCTGACCACCTTGGCTGGGGTGCGTGTTCAGGTGCCTTTCGGTTGTCAGTCCTCGCCGGCGGGCGTCGGTACTGCTTCCCGCGGTGAAACCTCGATCACCTCGCCCGTGAGGTGGCTCGAGTCGTTGAACGTGACAAGAGTCCACTCCGATTGGCCCTCTGACCCACGTCGATGGCGCCAGTGCGTGATGCTCGCATTAAGCGGCGCAAAAGCCACTCTGTTGCCGGTGCCACCCAAGCCGAACGCGAGGTAGAACGACGCCTCCAGAACGCCGCCATGACACACCGCGACCACCGCTTCATCCTCGTGCCGGGCAACGAGGCGGGCCAGGGCACCGCCGGCACGGACCAGGAATCCAGCCCAGCTCTCGCCGCCACGGGCGAACTCGTGGAAGGCATGGGCTGCCGCGGGCATGTCCGGGCCGGCGTAACGAGCCTGCCACTCATCGACCGACAACCCATCGGCCTCACCGGGCCGCAACTCTTGTAGGTCGTCATCGCGTTGCATCGGCAGCTGAAGTGCTCTGGCGACGTACTCCCCCGTCTGGAGCGCGCGCGGCAACGTGCTGGCGTACAGCTGGTCTGCGCGCCACTCCTCCTCGCGCAACCGCAGCTCCAGCAGCTCGGCTTGCTTGCGGCCGCGGTCGGTGAGGCCCCCGTCACCACGCATCCCACCAATGATCGGCTCGACGTTGGCGACGGATTCGCCATGGCGGATCAGGTACAGGTCGGTCGGCATCGGATCCCCTTGCTCAGCCCCCGGAATCCACCGCGGACGTGACTCGCCACGGACCGTGAACACCGTGGCAGGTAGAGGATACGGCCGGCAGGCGACTTCGATGATGGAGCCACTTGGCCCGACATCGCTCACCCGATCCTCACGGGGACGCCCTCCCGACTAGGTTGGTGAGTCGATCAGCGACCGAAGGCAGCGCGGGAAGGCGACGAGATGCCCACAGTGGTTGTTACCGGTGGATCCGGGAAGTTGGGTGGCCCCTGCGTGGCGCACCTTGCGGAGAGCGGCTGGGACGTGGTCGTGTTCGACCTCGCGAGGCCGAACCAGGACGTCATCTACGTCCCCGTCGACCTCACCCAGTACGGCCAAGTGCTCGACGCCATGATGGGCGTGGAGGAGCGCTACGAGCAGGTTGACGCCCTCGTCCACCTCGCGGCCATCCCAGCGCCGGGCAGGGTGCCCAACCACACCACTTTCGCCAACAACATGAACGCCACCTGGAACGTGATCAGTGCGGCCCAACGGGCGGGAGTGACCAACATCGTCTGGGCCTCCAGTGAGACGGTGCTGGGCCTCCCGTTCGACACGCCGCCGCCATACGTCCCGGTCGACGAGAACTACTCACCGCGCCCCGAGTCGACGTACTCGCTGGTGAAAACCATGGAAGAGACCATGGCCGCCCAGCTGTGCCGCTGGAACCCCGAGCTCAAGATGATCGGCCTTCGGTTTTCCAACGTCATGGGGCCCGAGGACTATGCACGGTTTCCGAGCTTTCAGGACGACGCCAGCAAGCGAAAGTGGAACCTCTGGGGCTACATCGATGCGCGCGACGGCGCCCAGGCGGTCCGACTTGCGCTGGAATCCGGACTCACGGGTTGCGAGATCTTCGTCATCGCCAACGCGGACACAGTGATGGAACGACCCAACGCCGAACTGCTGGCGGAGTGCTTTCCCGACGTGGAGGTCCGCGGCGAACCGGGTCTCCACGACACCCTGTTGTCGATCGACAAGGCGCGGCGCGTGCTCGGTTACGAACCTCGTCACACCTGGCGCGACGAGGTCGTCCGCATCGCCTGAGCATTGGGCCACCCGCAAGCCCGGCCCGCCTGGAATGCCTTTCGGGTGTGTCGACGTTGCTCCACTCGTGAAGAAAATTGGGTTCCTTTCGTTCGGCCACTGGACGCCGACGCAGCATTCGCTGGTGCAGACGGCCGCCGACGCGCTGGTGCAGTCGATTGAGCTCGCCGTGGCGGCGGAGGAGGTCGGCGCCGACGGCGCTTACTTCCGAGTGCACCACTTCGCCCGTCAGCTTGCCTCTCCCTTTCCTCTGCTGGCCGCTGTCGGCGCGAAGACGAATCGGATCGAGATCGGCACTGCTGTCATCGATATGCGCTACGAGAACCCGCTCTACATGGCCGAGGATGCCGGCGCCGCCGATTTGATTTCCGGTGGCCGGCTCCAGCTTGGCATCAGCCGAGGATCGCCAGAGCAGGTTATTGACGGCTTTCGCTATTTCGGTCACATCCCGGCGGAGGGAAAGACTGACGCTGATATGGCCCGGGAGCACACGAAGGTGTTTCTTGAGGTGCTCTCCGGGCAGGGGTTCGCGGAGCCGAATCCCCGCCCCATGTTCGCGAACCCGCCCGGTCTACTGCGCATCGAACCCCATTCGCCGGGCTTGCGGAACCGGATCTGGTGGGGTGCCGGCACCCGCGCCACGGCGGAGTGGACCGGCGAACAGGGCCTCAACCTGATGAGTTCGACGCTGCTCACCGAGGACACAGGAGTCCCGTTCCACCAGCTGCAGGCCGAGCAGATCCACCGGTTCCGGGACGCTTGGAGTGCCGCCGGCCACGACCGCGAGCCACGGGTGTCGGTGAGCCGGAGCATCTTCCCGATCGTCAACGAGCTGGATCGCCAGCTCTTTTGGCGGGAAACCAACAGCTCGGACCAGGTCGGCTGGCTCGACGGCGGCAATGCCCGGTTCGGCAAGACATACGCCGGGGAGCCGGACAAACTCGTCGCCGAACTTGCCGAGGATGAGGCCATTGCGGCCGCGGACACGCTGCTGTTGACGGTGCCTAACCAGCTCGGCGTCGACTACAACGCCCACATCCTCGACAGCGTCGTCCGCCACCTGGCGCCCGAGCTCGGCTGGCGCTGATTAGCCACCGGCCATCGCGCCCACGACGAGTAAGGGCTCCTCGCCGCTGATCACCCGAGCGGGGAGTGGCGCATCGGGCGAGGAGTTGGACAGGTCCTCCTGGCAGGCGTAGAAGCGGATGAAGGCGCGGCGTTGGCCGGTGCCCTGATCCCGGATCGTCCCACGCAGCGTCGGGAACTTGGCCTCCAGCGCGTCCAGAACCCGGCGCTGCGTGACCGGCGGCGCGAGGTCCAGGCTTACCTCCCCGCTGGTCCGGGCCAGGTTCTTCAAATGCGCGGGCAGCACCACCCGGATCACCGCAGTACCTGGACTTCCACCGACAGAACGGCCGGCAGGTCCCGGACGATCGGCGACCACGTATCGCCCCCATCGGCCGAGCCGTACACCTGGCCTCCCGTGGTGCCGAAGTAGATCCCGCACGGATCGAGGGTGTCGACCGCCATCGCGTCGCGCAGCACATTGACGTAGCAGTTTGCCTGCGGAAGACCCACCGTGAGCGGCTCCCACTCGTCGCCGCCGGTACGGCTGCGGTACACCCTCAGCTTGCCCTCAGGCGGATAGTGCTCCGAGTCGCTCTTGATCGGCACGACGTAGACGGTGTCCGGCTCATCGGCATGAACGGCGATCGGGAATCCGAAGTCGCTTGGTAGGTTGCCGCTGATCTCCCGCCATGAGCCTCCGCCATCGTCGCTGCGCATGACGTCCCAGTGCTTCTGCATGAAGAGCGTTTCCGGCCGGGACGGGTGCATGGCGATGCGGTGCACGCAGTGCCCGACGTCGGCGTCGGTGTCGGGGATCTCGCCCGAGCTGAGCCCTCGGTTGATGGGCTCCCACGTCTTCCCGGCGTTGTGCGTGCGGAAGGCGCCGGCCGCCGAGATAGCGACGAACATCCGCTCCCGGTCAGCCGGATCCAAGATGATGGTGTGCAGGCACATCCCGCCGGCGCCGGGCTGCCAGCGCGTCCCCGATTCGTGGGTGCGAAGCGCCGGCAACTCCTGCCAGTCTCGCCCTCCATCGGTCGTGAGGAAGATCGCGGCGTCCTCGGCCCCGGCGTACACCGTGTCGGGGTCGTCCGGCGCCGGTTCCAGATGCCAAATCCGCTTGAACTCCCACGGCCGCGGCGTTCCGTCGTACCAGAGGTGCTCGCCGACCTCACCCTGATAGGCAAAGCCGTTCCCTACCGGCTGCCACGTTTGACCGCCGTCGTCCGACCGCTGGATCACCTGCCCGAACCAACCGGAGGACTGGGACGCGTACAGCCGATCCGAGTCGGCCGGTGAGCCATTGACGTGGTAAATCTCCCAGCCGCCGAAGTGCGGTCCGCTGATCTCCCAGTCCTGTCGCATGCCGTCTGCCGTTAGGACGAACGCGCCCTTACGCGTGCCGACCAGTACCCGTATCCGACTCATCCCCGACTCCCTTTCCTGGGCCGTCCGCCAACCGGATCGCGCATGATTGTTTTCATCAACGCAGACCGCCGACGCCTCCTCCTGACGGTAGACCAGGCACCACGTCGAAACTCATCGAAATGGCGGTGATCATGGATCGAGCGGCGGTATCCGGTAGACGGAAACGTGTGACCGGGACTCGGCGGTGAACTCCGTTCCCGCCCAGTCTGCGTGCCTCTTCTCCAGCACGAAGCCGGCGAGCTGTGCCATCAAGTCGAGTTCAGCCGGCCAGATGTAGCGGTGTGGGCTACGGAAGAGCTCGGCCTTCTTGTCCTCACCGAAACGGAAGTGGTGGGAGACGAGGTGCTGCTGCACGACGTCGTAGGTGTCCAAGCCGATGTAGCCCGGCTCGACGTGGTACACGGTGGCTTGCTGGCCCGGTGGAAGCTTGCGCAGCTCGGGAACCCACAGCTCGATCACGAACCGGCCACCCGGTGTGAGGTGACGGGCGGCGTTGCGAAAGCAGGCGACTTGTTCGGCTTGGGTCAGCAGGTTGGAGATCGTGTTGTACACGAGATAAACAAGCGCATACTCGCCTGGGGCACGGGCAGTCGACATATCGCCAATGACCACCGGGATCGCTGCTTCGTCGGCCTTGGTACGCAGCCTGTCGACCATCGGAGGAGAAAGCTCGATGCCGGTGACAGGGATGCCACGCTTGGCGAGCGGCACGGCGACGCGACCGGTTCCGATGGCGAATTCCAGCGCTCGGCCGTTGCCCGCAAGTTCGGCAAGGTGGTCGACCGTGGGCTCCAAGACCTCGGGGGCGAACATGCCGGAGCCCGGGGTGTCATACCGTTGGGCAGTATCGGCGTCCCAAATCTGCTCCTGCCGCATGGCCTCGACAATGTCAGCCGATCCGCAACGCGTCCAGCACATTTCGTACCAGGCTGAACCTGACTAGAGCTATGCCGGCGCTGACGGTCCATTCGATGAAGGACGAGGGAAGCTTCGAACCCCTGGCCGCTGACGTGGCATGGTCGGCTGGAAGAGTGAGGCGCCATGGACTATCGGCGTCTGGGAAGCACTGGCCTTGAGGTCTCTCGACTGGTGCTCGGCTGTATGAGCTTCGGTGATCCGAAGCGTGGCGCCCACCCGTGGACGCTGGACGAGGAGCACAGTAGGCCACTGATCCGTCGCGCGCTTGAGGGTGGAATCAACTTCTTCGACACGGCGAACGTGTATTCGGCTGGCAGTAGCGAAGAGATCGTTGGCCGGGCGTTGAGGGACTTTGGAAGGCGCGATGAGCTGGTGCTGGCGACGAAGGTCCATGGCCGCATGCACCTGGGCCCCAACGGGGCAGGGTTGTCTCGCAAGGCGATCATGGCCGAGGCGGAGGGGAGCCTGTCCCGGCTCGGTACGGACTACATCGATCTGTATCAGATTCACCGCTGGGATCCGGCCACCTCGATAGAGGAAACGCTTGAAGTGTTGCATGACCTGGTGAAGGCCGGAAAGGTCCGCTACATCGGCGCTTCCTCGATGGCCGCCTGGCAGTTCTCCAAGGCTCATTACGTCGCCAAGATGGCTGGGCTCACGCCGTTCGTGTCGATGCAGAACCATTACAACCTGCTGAACCGAGAAGAGGAGCGGGAGATGCTTCCTCTTTGCGCCGACCTGGGCGTGGCTGTCATCCCATGGAGTCCGTTGGCCCGCGGGCGGTTGACTCGGGACTGGGACGAGCAGACCAGTCGCAGCGAGACCGACGAGTTCGGTCGCAACCTATATCGACCGGGTGATCGGGTCATCGTTGACCAGGTAGCTCGAATCGCTGCCGAGCGGCAGATCCCCCGGGCGCAGGTTGCGCTGGCCTGGGTTACGGACCATCCCACCGTGACCGCTCCCATCGTTGGTGCAACCAAGCCCCACCACATCGACGATGCCCTGGCCGCACTCAATCTCGCCCTCACGGCGGAGGAGCGGCAGCAACTGGACTCCGCATACGAACCGCACCAACCGGCTGGTTTCTGACAGGGGGTGACATCGCGGCGCGATGAGTTTGCCCCTGGTCGGTGGTCTCTACCAACATGACGCACGACGCGAGCGAACGGACCGCCGGCCAGCTAGCGGTCTTCCACCGCCTGGTGGCCAATACCGGTGTGGCCAGCGTGACCAACAACTTCGTCTGGTTCGCCGTGACCTTCTGGGCTTACCTGGAGACGAAGTCGGTGCTGGCCACGGCGATCATTGGCGGCACCTACATGCTGTTGCTGGCCGGGTCCGCGCTGCTGTTCGGGACGTTCGTCGATGGTCACCGGCGCAAGACCTCCATGCTGGTCTCCAGCGCCGGCTCACTGGTCGCCTACCTGGCGGCGGCGGCGCTGTACGGACTGGCCTCCGACGCGACGCTGCGGGATGTGGGCAGCCCGGTGTTCTGGGGTTTGGTCGTACTGATCCTGGCCGGGGCCATCGCCGGCAACCTCCGGACGGTGGCGCTGTCCACCACCGTCACCCTGTTGGTGCCGGAGGACCGGCACGACAAGGCC